>NZ_JBBCVB010000011.1:0-155842 GCF_037199905.1 Serratia sp. MMO-28 | reverse complement strand
CTGACATTACGTTTCTCCGGGCGTAAAAAAACCCGCATTAAGCGGGCCTGATTGAGGGGGATTAGGTTACTGCTGATCTTCGGCGTAGATCCCTGCGGAAATAATCGCCCCACCAATCCGGCGCTTACCGTAAAGAATTGGCACTGGGTTGCCCTGGGCGATAGTATTCACCGGGCCGCCGAAGGCATAAGACGGTTTATTGTCTGGGCTTTCTCGCATTGCCAGCCCGCCCTGCATGGGTGACAGCATCTGTACAACACCACCCAACATCATTGACGCGCCGGACATATATAGATATGGCGATGCTGCTGCAAACGGTGTAAAACTAGCCACAAACCCAGCCACTACAAGCACTGCACCGAGAATTGTTTGAAATACCCCACCCTGTTTGCTGCCGATGATAACCGGTGCGATCCTGATATCGTCACTACCGGAGAACTCCAGTTCATCACGACCAATATTGCGTTTGCCATTAAAAACAGCAAAGGTTAAGCCGCGATCTTTGGCAGTTTGCAGGAATCGTTCAAAGCCGGGAATAGTGACTGACAGAGCCTTAATAGCTTCCTGTGGTGTAGAAACAACCAGCTTATGAACCCGGCCAAATGTCGCGCCGAGTACGCCGTAGAGTCTGACCATTCTATATTCGTGTATTGTGGCTGTCATATCTTCTCCAATAAAAAACCCGCTCAAAAGGCGGGTGTGATTATTTATAAATTCTCAATTACAAGCTTGACGGCTTTATATCCAGCTCAGCATCAGCACCGGTATAAATCCGAAACACCTTTTGCTGTCCTTTTTTTATCACTACCTCTCTCTCCTGTCTGGATTTGCCACTATTGCATAATCCAGCTCCCTCAAATGCTGCACCTAGCATCAGCTCTCCTGGAGATACGTAAAATGCTGCTTTTTCTTTTGATTCAAGATTAGCGACGCGTTGACCATTGATATAAGCCGTTATCAAACAAGCTGAACCAACAACTCCACCATCCCTAATTATGGTAATTTCAGCACTGTCAGTTTTTGGTGATTGAAATAAAAATACTCTATCTGCTGGTGCTGTTTTGGCGTCACTTAAGGGCACTGGCGATGATGCGCACCCAGATAAAATAGCTGTAGCCACAAGGGCAAAAAGTAACTTCCGCATTCTGTTATCCCTCTTATTGTCGAATCAAGATGATAGCAGATCGGCATTATAGCGTAGCGTGATAATCGTTCGATCCTGCCAATATCCACCATATGGCACACGCTGACTGAGTTGGCCGTACATATGGTGAATCATCACCCCATCGCCAACATAAACCCCGGCGTGGTTTGGTTCGTCTGCCCTCACCTGCATAATGATTACGTCACCGATCTGCAGGTCACCGGCCGCTGGCACAAAACCAGCTTCAGCATAGTGCTGCATGTAGAGGTTTTCGCCCCGGTTCCACCACCCATCTGATCGCTCGAAGTTCGGCAGCGTTACGCCCCGCTCGAGCTGGTACCAGTCGCGGATGATCGCGTAGCAATCCCAGAAGCCGTGAACGAACGGCCTGCCAAGCAATGGCTTAATGCCTTCAGTTGGGGTGATCGTCCTGACATCCCCCTCCGGCCAACTCACGATTACCCACGGCAGTTGTGACGCATCACACTGAGCAAGATCAAGCTGGCTCGGCTGGGTGGTTGCGTCCGGGTGGCTGTGAACGATCGCAACGATTGTGCCTATGTCCTCGGCTGCGGCGTAGTCCTCTGGGTGCATGCTGAATTGCTCAGTCGGCGCTGGCGCGGTATTGCGGCAGCGGTGGTACTGCTGGCGTTTGCCGACTTGCACTACCAGACCGCAACACTCTGCCGGATAAGACTCGGCGGCATGCGCCAGCGCGGCGGTAATGATGTGTTTTCGCATAGCTACCTCTTCAACAGTGACGAACCAACAAAACCGCCGTGCGGCAGCGGGTTTCCTTTGCCGAACCGGGGCTCGCAACCGGTGGACACCAGGCCCGAACAGGCATCCTTTGAAGGGTCGTCAACCGGGTTGCCGTCGATATCGAAATACCTGGTGCCGGTGTAGCCACACGATGCACTGCGATACTGTCCGCGGATGCACCATGTGCATAAACCATGAATCTGCCGGGTCGGGATCATGATGCCCTGCAGATCAGCCGGTGAGGACAGCGCAAACTGGATCACGGTGTTGGTACCGGTCAATTTGCGATCGATATACCAGACGTCGATTTTTTCCTGAGTCGGATCAGCGCTGGGATTGCCCTCGGGAAAGTTTCGAGCGTCAAGATAGTGCGCATAGGTATCGCGGATCGTGACCTTGAATAGCGCCAAATTCTGGTATGCCAAACACATAGAGCCGACAGTACCGTCGATGTTGCCGACCGATAGCGTCGGGCTCGGTGCGGTACCGTCGCTGGTTACCTCGAGCCCTTCAATCTGTACCGGCCACGGCTTGTATTCTCGACCGCCCCACCAGATCGATTTCGCTGGTAGCTTTGCCGGAACATCACCGGCCTTTTCCAATTCTTCGGGTGTGTACGGGATAGCATGGCTGTGAAAATACAGCTCAGGCCCGCCGAACTGGCTCCCGTCCACTTCGAACAGGCGCACTTTACTCCCAGGCTCTAAAACCTGGTGATCAGTTTTGATAGACATGATTATTTCCTACGGATGGAATGCGGTTTCGAATGTGGCCGCAAGCTGGAACATGAGTTTACCGCGTGAATTTTTCCCTAATGCGGTGATCTGGTACGTTTTGCAGGTGTACAGCCCTGGCTCAAGGCTTGGACTGGTCCACTTGAAAGCCTTATACCCGGCGTGCCGCTTGAAGAAATCCCTGATCTCGATGGTGATCTGCTCGTTGTTGGTAAATGTTAACTGCCAGCTTTGAGACTCATTATTAAGTCCGTCGCCAACACGTTGCTTATACCCGTCACCGAATTGCACTTCACGAACGCGGAAAGTGTAATCGCCAACAGGGTTAACGCGGGCGCAGTAATTGAATGTTTCCAGTACCAAAATCTCGCCTCCCGGTTAGAATAAAAAACCCACCTAAATGGTGGGCTTGGGTTGGAGCTAAGTTATAAATGACCTTATTCAATAACTTTTCTTAATTTCTCTTTTGCAGTATTAATCATTAATCCTTCGATTTCTCGCAATGGCAAATCCTTATCACAATCGATCTTTACAAAAACCCTAGCATCAATACCAGGTTCATCCTCATCAAGCGTGAAATTGACTGTGCCCAATACACCCTTCCCATTCATATTATCGAACGCTGTTATATCTTCTACTTCTATTCTCATATACTCTCCAATGAATATTAACCTTAACGCCTTCCCTTTATTGCCGTACTTAACATCCTACCCTGACCAGTTTCTTTCTGCAGCAAAGCTTTAAACCGCTGATCAACAAACTGCGCAAGTTCGTTACCAAACTGCTCCATACCTGGCGGGGTAGATACCGTGCTCTGCCCATCGTTGTTGATGGTAATGTTGAATACCGGCGTGGCACTGCCGGTACCCTCACGCATTGCTGGGGGCGGGCTTGCTGATGTTGATCTGATATCCAGAGATCGCTCAAGGGCGCTGGTTGGTGCTGAATAAGCCGTTGCCACATCCCAGATCGTTGAATCTGGCCTACTGTCAGGAATGGATGCACTGAGCCAATTTGCGACAGTAGATAGCGTCTGCATAATGCCGTTAGCTGTCGTTGCCATTGCTGCTAATTGCTCCTGGCCTTGCGGGGTGCCTTGCACTGAGTGATCAACTTGACCAACAGCCCGGACACCCAACGAACCATCAGCGGCGCGGGTCAGTGGCATGATGGCCTCCGGCCCGGCCTCACCCATAATCCCCGCACCTTTAGCAAAGGCAAACATAGTGGGACTACTGACGATCTGGCCGCTGTACTGACTCAAGTCCGGCGATGAATAAACGCCACCCTTCGCGTTAAGTACATACGATGACCAACTGGTGCTTATACCCATCGCACCAGTACTGGCTGAACCGGCAGCACCAGCGACCCCAGATGCAGCACCACCAATCCCTCCCATCAATCCACCAGCAACACCGGTGATGGTCTGCATAACCGTACTGGTAATCAGCGCCTGCGCAGCCATATCGAGCAGATTATTGATGACTGACTGAGTGAGCGATGAGAACAGATTGGACATGGATTCCTTCCAGTCCTGCGTGCCCGTCAACAAGCCGGTGAGCATGTTCTTTGCCCGTTCCGTTGTTGCCTGGAACAGATCAACACTCATCTTCTGCATGTCGCCTTGGCTGGCATACAGTTGCAGTGACGCCTGATAACGCTGCTCCATCGATTCGCGATCAGATGCAGCCAGAAGCTGGTTAGCGCGTTCCTGCGAAACCACGCCAGCGGCGGCATAGCTCTCGATCAGCGCATGCCGCTTCGCCAGTTGGTTCTCAAGGTTTTGGATGGGATCGACATTACCGGCCAGCTCAGCGGCACCGGAGACAGCGTAACGCTGAGCGGCCTCGGCCTTGGCTTGTAAATAGGCGGTGTCAATATCCTGTTTACGGCGGGCGATATCCTCCGCGCCCTTGATCTCGCCGTCAGCAATCTGGCGCTGTAGCTGCTCGTTGGCTTTTCGCTGAGTTTCGGCAGCGGCGCGGTAGGGGTCATTGGCGATCGCTGCGTTGTGATCTTCCCATCGCTGTTTGGCCTCGGCCAGCGCCTTATTCATCTGGATGAGTTCGGCACGTTGAGCGGCAGTCCATTTTGTTCCAGCCTCAAGGGAGGCGGAGAACAATGCCGCCGCTGCGTCGCCATCTTTCAGGCGAACAGCTTCAACCTGAATTTCCTTATTCAGATTGGCTATTTTCTGGTGAAATTCATTAGCGACGGTGCCAGACTTCTTGGTGCCTTCGGTAAATTTCTTGGCGGCTTCTGTATTGTCCTGAATTTGTGATTGAAGCTGCACCCACTCTTTAACCCCTTGCAAGCCTGGGGCAACATCAATCTTCCCGCCTGATGCCACGATTTTTTGTATCTGCGGTGCAAGTTCCTCTGCCCTGTCTCCAACCGCAGCGTAAGCCCCACGTAACAGTTCGGCTTCTTTTGTTGCCCCCTTGGCTGCCAGTTTTGAAACATCGAGCGCAAGCTTGGCGCTAGTTAACTGCTTGGAAAAATCGATATTAAGTGAAGCAGCAAGCCCATTATTTGCAGCGGTGGCCTCATTCGTAACACCAATAATTTCTCGCAGCTTCTCGGTTAACCCCTCAACCTTCACTTTTCCATCAACATAAGCACTGGCGAGTGCCTGAAGCCCCTGCCGCTGCTCCTCTGACATGTTGGTTGCTTTGGCAAACTCATCAAAATTAGCCTGCATGTACCCCTGCAGGTTTTTAATGCCGCCAGCACTCCCCTCGACCTCACGCAGGGAAGCAATAAACCGATCGAGTGATTGCTGATTTTCTGGGGCGATCACTAGCTCCATGCTGCCGAACGCGTTTGGCATTAGCGTTTTTGGAAGTGCGCCAGTGGCATATATTTTAATGGCATCAATGGATTTGCGGATCTCTGCGTCAGCGTTCGCAATATCGTTTTTAAGACTGTCGGTAAATGCCCTGCGCTGCACATCCCCCAGAGCACGAAACTTTTTAGTCAACTCATCGACCGGCAGCCCCATATCAATCAAGCCCTGAGATGCCTCCTTTGAGTTATCGCGCAAGAGCAGGAATCCAGCCGCTGCAGATACGGCCATCATCGCAAGCCCTGGCAGACCGCCGACAGCAGAAAGCAATCCGGCACCCACGCGGCCAGCAATATTTGTGACGGCATTTAATCGGGTTTGGGCAATGGTGACGCCATTGATTGCCGCCTCTTCAGCTTTCCTTGCCTGTACAAGCGCCAGCGCCGCAGTCCTTTGCTTGTCTGTGCCAGTTGCAGCGTCTAGCGCCGCCTGCGCCGCACGGCGTTCAATCGTTGCCTTATATTGTGCTGCCTGGGCTGACTGATATTGCGCGTCAGCAAAGCCTATTTGCTCCCTTTGCGCCTTCAGTAAATCTTGTGCGGCACCGGTCGCACTAACACCAATAGATGCAAGATACTTCGCTGCGCCACCTGCAGCTAACGCTGCACCACCGGCCGCCAGCACATCCATATGATCAGCAGCAAATGAGATCGCCCCCGATAGAGCCTGCGTGGCCCCGCTGGATGCGTTCGTGTCACTGATGTAGGTTTTAAAGTGGTTGTTCAGTTTTGTAATGGCGTCGCCGACAGTCGTCGGCATGGCCTCTGCCAGCTCAGCGTTACGCTGCCGGGCGGCGATCGTCGCTTTGGCGAACGTATCCATAGACAGCTTGCCGTTGGCGGCCATGCTTTTTACTGCGGTTTCCGTAGTACCGAGATAGCGGGCAATGTCGCCGATAACCGTCGGCATAACTTCCATGACCGTGTTCCATTCCTGGCCGGATACTTTGCCGGTAACCATCGATTTAGACAGCGCATCGATCGCGCTCTTACCCTTCTCGGCGCTGGCGGCGTTAATGGTCAACGAGCTGGAAATGGAGTCGATAAAGTCGATGGTACCCTTAGTGCTGTAGCCCAGCTCCTTCATTGCGGTTGAACTGCGAATATACAGCTCGGCCTGCTCATCGATATTTTTATAGGTGCGGTCGCTGATCTCAAGTAGCCGAGACTGAACAGAACGAAATTCCTCCACCGAGCCGGTAGCCATCTTGATGCGGGATTGGTATTGGCCCCACTGGTCAGCGGCATTAATAATATTGCCAACGGCAAACAGACCGACAAATACACTGGCCATGCTGGCGGCAGCGGTTTTAACAGAGGTCAGTTGGCCGTTGAGATCGGCCAGTGCGCGTTGGCTTTGGCGGGTAGCAGCCTCAGCCTTGCGGTTGCCCTGCTCCATCGTTTTATAATACTCGCCCCCCATGCGTGAGGCACGGGCTATCTCAGTCTGATAAGAGCTTGAGTTAGCCGATATTTTAATGATTAGCTCACGCAGCGAAGCCATAATTCACCTATAAAAAAACCCGCGCAGTGGCGGGCTGTTGATTAACACTTGCTTTCTTGCCAGAGTAAATGAGTTCATTTATGGCAAAATTAATCTTAGGAAATTACCACAATGAATATAAAGCATTCACTCACGTCGTTGCTCTGACTTTCTAGTTAAATAATCATCAAGAATTGCAGACATTATTTTCAACTGCTTTTCTTGACTTTCGTTAATGCTCTTTAACTCCATGATTATTTGCTTAGCCATAACTGCATATCTAATTACGAAAAAGGTAATAAACGATAAAATTAAAAAATACAAAATTGCAATCACAAACCCACTTGAATCTCCGTAATACATATAATTCCCTTTCTTTAATTAAGTGTGAGAGTATCGTAGCAGAGAATAACTGCTTGGCAAAACTCTACCAACTTAATGCTTACTCGTAGCGCATTAAATTAATCAGCCAGAGCCCCCAGGAATCCCTCAAGCTCAGAGGTGTCCTCTGTATCTTCTTCCTCTGGCCCACTCCAGCGCAGCAACATGTCGGGAATGCTTATCGGGTCTTTGGTGCGCTGAGAATTGAACGCGGCAGCCGAGATCTGCGCGGCGTGATAGTCGCTGCGCTCATCGCCGATCGGGCTGATCTTGTTGAATTCCATCCAGAGGCGAAGCTCACTGACGCTCATGGTCTGGCGCAACTCGCCCAGGGTTTTACCCAGGCGAAGCGCCAGCTTCATCATGAACTGGGTTTCTGGCTCTCTGACTTTTTTTCAGCATCTTCCTGCGTGGTGCTCAGTGCGATCGCCTGCTTGAGCAGTCGGGCATGCACCGGCCCGTAGAACGCCACTACCTGATCCAGATCACCAGGTTTGAAAACAGGCTGATGATCTTCATCAAGCAGAACATCAATAAAGATTGCCGCATCGGCACGGATGCTGCGTTGCGTCTCTTCGGTGATCGACAGCTTCAGGGGTTCCTTGCCTTCCTCCGGTTCCGGTGGCGTCAGTATTTCACGCCAGCGCCCCCAGCTTTCTTGAGAGGGCTCGCGCAAAATCACTGTAGCCCCCTCCCATTCCTCTACCGTTACCGTTTTGGTACGAAAGCCTGCAAGCGGTGCTGAGACCAACGCCTTAAGGTTCAGTTTTTTTCCTGCCATGGGTTATGTTCCTTACACTGTGACAGTCACGACGCACGTCGCAGTTTTCGCGCCGTCCGTGGTCTTAACGGTGATCGTTGAGGTACCAACGGCCAGCCCGGTGATAACGCCCGCTGCGGTAACCATGGCGTTTGCCGGAGTTGACGATGTCCAGGTCACAGCCTTGTTTGTTGCTGTTGCCGGTGCGATCGTCGGGGTTAGGGTAAGGCTTTCACCCAGTCTCAATGTTGCCGTTGTCTTATCCAGCAGCACGCCGGTTACCGGGATAGTCACCGCAAAGATTCTGATGGGTTTGCCGATGATGCGCAGCGTGAAAGAGGCGGCTACCACGCCAGATGTAGCAACGTTCCAACTGTTCTGGCGTACCTCTGCAAGATAAGCGAACCCATTACCAGACGGGAAAATCACACGAACGGCGCGGCGGGTGTCCGTTTCGTAAGCTGCCATCAACGAATCTTGAGCATCATCGTAGGCGCTCCAGTTTTTGTTGATGGTCATTTCAGCAGGTGCAGCGAGCCCGTTGGTCATCTCCTTTTCAGTGGAGCACAGGGTGGTCACTTCGATATCGTCCTTCTGGCCGCCGGTGTAACTGAGCTCTTTGGCTGAGCACGATGTAGAGAGCCAGGTAATGCCTGCCGGGTTGGCCTCGCTGGCTTCGGTAGCGGAAATGCTCACCACCGTGCCTTGTGTTTTTTCGAACTTGCTTGTCATGAGTATTCTCCAGACATTAAAAAACCCGCACGCGGCGGGTTAGGATCAAGATGGGTTAAAGGTTATTGCCACACTTTGAATTCAAGCGAGGCGCGGAAAAGGCCGGTATCGGGTTCATGGCCACTGAACAGGTGGATTTCTGCCGGAGACAGAACAGCGATCGCCTGCTCAGCTTTGGCTCGGAGTTCTTTGGCCTGGTCAATGCTGCTGGCGTACACGTCGATCTGCGCCAGGTAGGCGGTTTCTGCGGTACCGCAAAACACATCGGCACGGTTTTCATCGGGCACCGTGTAGACGATCCACGGTGGTTTTACCGCTGGCATTCCCTCCGGGGTCAGCTTGACAACATAAGGGTAAGCCTGCCCGCCGACCAACGGTTTTAGCAGCGGGTTGAGATCAGCCTCGGTCATTTTGATAGCACCTTGTCGATCGCTTCGTTGGCTTTCGCGAACGCCGCTGCCGCTGCATCATCCTGCCGAGCGTCGAACGCCGGGCGAATGAATGGGACGGCGGGCATCTGCGATGTACCCAGCTCAACAAAGCGCCAGTAGAAGGAGTTGTTGCGATTTTCTGCCTTGCCCGCACTGCGAACATGGACGCCTGCGACCGCGCCGCCATCACTGGCGCGTTGGTTAATCACAACGATGTTGCGCTTCAGCTTGCCTGTATCCTCTGGCGCAAGCTCCCGAGCCTCGTCGCGAAATACCGTGGCCGCCGCCCGAGTTGCCTGCCGTAGTACATTGCGGCTTTCGGCCTTACTCAATACCTCCAGATCCTTGGAGATGTCGAGTAACCCGGAAAAATCCAGCTTGGTATTGATCATAGTTTTACCCCGCTTTTACAGAGCAGCTCCAGGCGCGTCAGGCGCACATCCGGTAACGCTGCCACAATGTCATAGACCAACCCGCGAAAGAGCATACGTGAAGAGCTGGAAACGTCATCACGAAAGCGCAACCAGACACGCACAGTTGCCTCTGAATGTTCCGCGCCTGACGCCATTAACTCCCGGCCACTGATAGCCTTCACCTCGGCGGGGATCGGCTTTATCGATGCATCCACCCACACCGCCATTTCACCGCCCGAGGGAAGCTCTACCGTTTCGAAGTTCTGGATCATGATGCGATGCCTAAAGCGCCCTGGCTCCATTACGATCCCTCCCCTGTTTCGCTTTCTTCCACCTTCGCGCCGCGCCAATTGCGGCACAACCACATCAGGTTTTCGGCGGCGGAATTGGTGTATAACTGCACTTCGCTTTGCCCGGTGCGATGCTCAAACAGATCAGCAAAAACCAGCAGCATTGCAGAAACTACAGGAGAAGGAATATCACCCGCCTTTACCCAGCGCGGGTCATCACACCAGCGCAAACAGTAATCCAATGCAGCCTGGGCATAACGGGTGATCACCGCGTCGCGATCGTCGCTGTCAAACTCGATGTGTTGGCGTAACTCTTCGACCGGTACAACATCAGTGACTTTAATCGCCATAACATCAGGGCGGGATTACCCGCCCCCTCCGCGTTACTTGGTTGGTGCCGGGAAGGTGCCTTTGATCAGCGCTTGCGGGCGATAGTGCGCCAACGCCAGACGCTCTTCACACAGGATGGTCAGCATGTTTTTCACGAAGTTGTCGCGGTCTTCGCGACTCACTTCGATCGTGGCATCCATGCGATCCCACACCTGAGAGGCCAGATCAAAACCACCCACAGTGAAAGTACTTTGAGCCTGTGCTCTGGTTGGTACTACCGGCAAGCCCCACATGATGTTACTTGTGAAGGCCTGCGGGCCACCGAAGATATACCGGCCTTCGTTATCCTTCAGCAAGGCGATGTTATGCCAGTCACGCGGGTTCAGAATGATGCCAGATGCACTAAATTCTGATTCAGTTACCTGGAAGATGGCATGAGCAATCATGTCTGCCCGCGTATCCCCGGTGGCATTCAGCGTGGTGTCATACGCCGTTGCAACGGCGTTGATGCCAGTAAGGTTGTCGCCAGTACCGTCACCGTTCAGCAGTTGGTTTTCCTCCACCAGCGCCAGACCATAAAGCAGGCGAGTATTGACGTAAGATTGCAACATTGGTGCATCATCCATCACCTGGCGGGATGCCTGGATCCAATGGGCAATGGTTTTCACGTTGGTTGTTTCTTTCGAGAATGTCAGATCAGATTCTGGTTTTTGGGCCTTTTCCTTTACTGGAGCGGCATTATTGGTGAAGACTTTTTCACGCACATATTCAAGCGAATTGGTAGAGATGCGCCCCTGCGCCAACAGGTCACGAATCACAAGCCGACGTAAACCAGGGGCCAGAATACCCGGCAGGCGCATCGGCTCAATCAACGTACCGGCTGAAGCCGCATCACTTCCGAGCGATTTGTTGAAGGTTTTGGCCTCAAACGTCCCCTTGCTACCGTTCCATGACTTGGTAAGTTCTTCGGCTGCACGTTCTGAAAAATCTTTTTTGATGGAGGGATCATCCGCACCATCAGCCCCTTTCTGCTCAAGGTCAAATAAGCGCTGGCCGGATTTTTTCAGCTCTTCCTGAACCTTGACCAGATCGTCCTGTAATGATTTGGAAACGCGGCCCGTTTCTTCGATCTCTTTTTTCTGAGCGTCGAAAAGCTGGGTCATGTTCTTCTGTGATTCTTCGATGGCTTTCTGAATTTGTGCTAATTCGGACATATTATTTACCTAAAGTTTGAGGGAAAGAACTGATGCGCTCGATGAGAGCAGATATTTCTGTTTTGTTCTCGTCACTGTCGGACTCACTCCGAATAGCTGATTTGAACCGGGCAATAAGCCCCACGGCCTGTGACTTGCTTAAACCCACTGAATCCCTCAGCCAGTTCTCAACGTCACGAATCGTTTCGATACCATCGATGCTTTTCATCGCTGATACTCCGGCCAGCTCGTTAGCCGGGAAGGTGCACACGCTGATTTCGCGCAGTGCGGAGATATTCTTGAAAATGCGCCCGCCATTGGTCGCCAGTGAGTAATCGTCTTTGGTTACTGAAAACCCGACCGACATTCCCTCTACCGTGCCGTGCTGCATGGCGGCCTTCAGGTCACTGGCTCCGCTATGTCCGGGTGTCAGTTGTCCACGGACAAACAGCCCTTTGGTGTCCTCCTGCAAGGCGTCCCATTTGCCCACGGGTAATTCCCACGCTCGATGGTTGAAGAACATGGCAACCCTGCGGGTCTGTTTCTCCAGGGTGTTCTTGAACGCACCCGACAGGATCACGTCACCGTCTGAATCGACATTGCCAAAAACAGATGCATAGCCCTCAAAAATCCCTTGCGTACCGTCGCCGGTAAATTTGATTTCTGTCTCTTCGAAAGAGAGGGTTTTCTTAATTTCAGTCATGGATCCCCCATAAAAACTAAACCCCGCTTTCGCGGGGCTGCTTGCCTAACTCAGTGAGAGGAACGTTTTGTGATTGCCGCGTGGCAACATCGCCCCCAGGTAATGGCGGGTAGTTGTCCAACCGGCGCATTTCGTTGATGGTGCGCAGGCCAGAATCCCCCATGGCTTTCATGAAGGCAGCGCGAGAGGTCGAATCACCACGCAGCAAGCCATCCAGGTTGTGTTCGGCATGGTAGATGCCCAGGTCAGCCGGTTTGACTATCCAGCGTTGAATGCATTGCTCCCAGCGGGTGATATACGGCTGTAGGGTGTACTGCAGGAACCCCATATTCTGCTGTTCAATACCCGTTCCCCATGATGTCGATTTCTCAACATCCCCCACCAGGTGAGGGGGTACCCCAAAGAATCGCGCCAACTCACTGACCTGAAACTTGCGTGAGGCCATGGTTTCGGCATCCTGGGGGCTTACGCCGATATCATGCGCTTCGAAATTCGCCTCAAGTATCCACAGGCGCTTTTTAACCGGCCCGCCCGCTATCTCCTTGAAGTTTTCCTCCACCTGGTCGCGCTGCTCTTTTGTCATCACGCGATCGCCAACCGAAAGGATTTTCGGAGACTTGGCACCATTGGCGTAGAAATCACGCTGCTGGTCTTCCATCGCTACGGCAACCCCGCCTGATTTGGCAGCGTGAGCGATCGGCGACAGGCCTACCAGCCCATTAAAGCCGAAGCCTTTCAGGTGGAATATTTCGCTTTTCTTGAATTTGGCATATTCGCTATCGCGCCTGTACTTGTAGATGATCTGCTTACCTTCCAGCCGAACATCCATATTGGCTGACAGTAACGGGATCAAGCTGATCACGTCCCCGCTGCTATTCCGTTCAATCAATGCATACGCATTCCCGTAGAAACACAGCTGCATCGTCATAGCCTCGCGGAATTCCTGCGCGGTCATGTACTGATTGGGGGAAAAGCGCAGCAACCGAGCAAGGGGATTGTCCAGGCCGACCTTCGTCCGGTTGTCACTTTTGTCTGTCTCGAATACGTCCAGCGGCAGGCATGAGGTCAGCGTAGAAATCAGGCTGACACAACGCCAGACAGTAGAGATCTGCAAAATGCGCTCGTCAGTGATAACGGAATCACCTAGCGTACCTCCCGCTGACACCGGGCCTGTTTGCGAACCCTGATCCGGAGTAACCAGGCGTCCACCGACGAACCACGACGCAGCCAGCGCCCACCAACCGTTATTCGTTCGCAGGTCGATACTGTAATTAGTTTTATCTGCCATCACATGCTCAACGGTTTTGATAAGAAATCATCGAAGTCGCCACCAGGTTCTACGGCTTCGCCATTTGCTGCGCCCATTGCCATGGTGAGTGCCACCATTCCATCGATTCGCCCGGTCGCTTTCGACTTATCGAGTTTTCTGTTTGAGGCTGCATCCTTGATTACGACCGCATTACCGGCGCACATAGTCAACACCGGGTGCATACCATGCCTGACACGCCCGTTTAGCATTGCTGCTTCCAGCGTATCCAGAGCCGGGGCCATATCTTTGAAACCCTGCCCGAACGGCACCCACGGCAGCGCCAATCCAATCAGATCAGCCTCTTTTTTCAGTAGGTCAATGCGCCAGCGGTCAAAGGCAATAGCGGCAATATCGAAATCACTGATGATTTCCGCAATGTCACGGATCACCACGGCATAATCGACAAACGATCCCGGTGTGGTTTTCAGAACGCCCTGCTTTGCCCACACGTCATAAGGCACACGGTCGGTTTTCGCCCTGTCACGCATGGTTTTCTCTGGCGTCCAGAAATAGGGGTAAATATTCCACCAGCCATCTGCTGACTGACCCGCAATAACGAATGCGGTTAAATCTTTGCTTGCCGACAAATCTAGCCCGGCATAGCACTGACCGGTAATGGCCTGCGGAGCTTCGCGGCATGACTCCCACACGTTGCGAGACATAAACGGCGATACGGTAGAAACACGCTGGTTCAGGTTCAAATTTCGGAAGGTGTTCTCAAAGCTGGGCATTCGCCCGGCCATTTCCGCCATCCTCTCCATATCGCGAAGAGATCGGAAGGTGCCCAACGCCGGATTTGCAGCGGCCCATGCTTCCCGATCATCTAGTTCGGCATCTTTCGGTGCCTCGTAAACGTGGGAAACAATGTGCGGATCCTTTGAATTCTCCGCGTCATCCAGCCAGATGCTGAACAAGTCAGCATCGTTCGCAGCCTGCGTGCTGATTGCGATAAGGAGCGGAGTTTCATGCGCACCCTGTGCCGTGACAATCGCATCAACAAAAGCCGATTGCGGCCCGACGATTTGCCCTACCTCATCAAGAATGGCAAGCAAAGGAGAAAGGCCGTGTGTCGTCTTTCCCTCTGCGGCCAAAGCTTTGTATTTAACGTTACACGGCAGGCCCAACAGCTTTTTGCCGCTTGGGATGATATGAACAATGTCCTGCAATTCGGGGTTAAGTCCTATCATCTTTACGGCCAGATCGAACACAACCGCCGCCTGTTCCTGGCTCATTGCACCGCTGACGATCTGCGAGTTTTGCACCGCCTCCGGGCCTACCAGGTGCGCTAAAAGGATTCCCGCAATCAATCCGGTTTTACCGTTCTTTCGCGCTATGCTGAGATAGGCTTTATCCGTTCCGTGGGGGTTGTCATAGATGGCCAGCAGAAATATCTTCTGAAATTCGTCAAGCAACATCGGCTGCCCGATCAGTTTGCCCTCTGGCACGATGCAATAGCGCTCAATGAACGCTATCACGCGCTCACCTCGCGTCATGCTTTACTCCTAGCCGTGTTTTGGAAATGCGATCAGATTGCCATCATCTGCCTGGTGCTTACCGGCTGTCCGGCGAGCATCTGCGTCGTTTTTATTACGGTTTTTCTGGTCACGGCTTTCACCGTTGGTGGCGTGGGAATGGATTTGCAGATCACGGCGCTGCGCCAGAATGGTGCGCTGCAACTCGACAATCTGCTTTCGGTAATCTTTGATCAGCGATTCGTTACGTTCCTCACCGCGCTGCCGCTCTTCCTTCTTTAGCGCCTTACGGAGGTCGATCGCGTAAAGCTGATTATTTGCCAGTTCGGCGGCGGCCAGCAGGTCAGCCGGTGTCCAACTGTCGAGGGCTTTCGATCTGATATTGTCATGCCAGAAAGGTTCAGCTTTTTTATCCAGGCCAGCATGTACCGGTGGTGGAATGGTGTCCTCACTGGCATTTTTCATGGCCTGAACCGCCGCCGTCGAGCTGTCGGAGCGAGTTCGTTTTTGCACCATTGGGTTTACCTAAAACTGAAAAAATCGGGTTAGCGTTAAAATAAGGGGATGCGAGCGGTCATTTAGGGAAAAACATTTAAAGTTTTACCCCTCCCCCTCACCTTTATTTATTTCGATTAGCGGGTTTTCTTCGACAAATGCGGTACGTTTACTGTTTCCAATAAAGGTAATATCCAATATGGGAAATTTGCCGCTGCTTTCATCATGCAAAGTAAATGCCCTGATGCTGCCAGGTGATATTTTTTCACCATCTATTACCAATGATTCAAACCGACCATTGCGGTATTTAATATCTAAGTCTTTCATGTTTTATTCCAATGTGAGTTAGGATCGAGCGGCAGCCCGTTAGCATCGCAACCTATCACCGTGCCGCTCTTCTCCATTCGTTGCTTGGTTGCACTGTGATGGGATGTGCATAACACCTGCCAGTTCTTTGGATCCCAGAACAGCTTTTGTGCTTTTGCTATCGCTATACGGTTACCTGACTTCAGCGCTTCTTTGAGGCGGTGCGGGATGATGTGATCAACTACGTTACCGGCAACCGTTCGTCCCTGCTCAGTGCACATCTTGCAGAGGGGATGCTGTTGCAAGAAGACGCGCCGTGCCTTGTCCCATTTGCTGCCATATATGCGTGGCTCTTTCATTGCACGACCTTGGCGCCTCATGGACACTCTATCATTAGCAATAAAAAAACCCGCCGTAGCGGGTTCCATCAGTTTTTACTGCGAGAATCGGGCGGGTTTCCCGATCTTTTCCTCATCTTATACTCAGTTTCAGATAGAAACTCACTGGGAGCATTATTGAAACCACAGTCCTCGCAGATGTAATCACCTGTCCAGCCACCTCTTTGCTTATCCTTGACCACAGAAGAAGAACCACATTCAGGGCAATGCTTCATAAATCCTCCTCATTAATACATGTTAGAGGATTATACAATAGCCTGAGCGGTCGGTGGTGGTGTGGCGGCAACCGCGCTTACGGCATGCGAGTAGGCATAGCCTTAACACTTCATGAAGAGTTGGCCGTTTTCAATTTTGAATGGCTGACTCAGTTCGGCAATGCGTTTTAGCTGGGCCTCGATCTTATCGAGATCAGTACTATCGACGCTGACTGACATACTGATGGCGTAATGCTTTGCTGACTTAACATCAGCAGCAACTGTGCCAGCAAACAACCCGCTTTCTTTTTTGGCTTCAGGCTTTCGCATACCTTCAACTGAAATGCTGGCAGGGAAATATTCAGGGATACCATTCACCATGATGCGGCGGCCGCATGCATCATATCGAGCCGAGCCTGCTGGGTTGCTCACCTCATAACCATCAGCATTGATAGTTACCGATAGGTTTTGCATAACGTCTTTAAGTGATAGATGTTTCACTGGAGTTCTCCAAATGGAAAAGCCCCGGACAATGCCGAGGCTCTTGGTTGTATACATAAAAACGTTACTTAAGAAAAATCGTACTATCCTTTATGTCACAGGAAATTCATCACACGCAATAAAGGTGTAGTTTATGGACTTTCTTTTGTTAGCCGCATGTCCTATTTTGCTAATACTCTCCATATTTTCATTCTTTATGCACTGGAAACAGTGCGCCAGAAGGAAACTGACTTGCACACATAGATAAGAGTGGCGACGCCAAGGGCATTATCGATGGCGCTCATTGAGTGCCATCTGTAATGCCTTCAGTCCAGTTGTAGAACTCCATGATCTTCTGAACCCGAGTAAGCGATCAGGCCGCTATAGCCCGGCACAATCTCCCCGTCATCCGCTTGAAATTCAGGAATATCGCCGTGGCAAATGGTGTATGACGGCTGCCCCTCGTCATTAGCAAAATCAGCCAACTGCTTGATCTGTTCTTTAGTCAGTACAATATTTTTCATTGGTTTCTCTCTTTGGTTAATTTCCACTTAATTAGCCCATCAATACGTGAGGCGCATACATCAAGCTCGTTCTGACTTACCTGTAGCGCCATCACCGCATCACCGAAGGTTTCCCCGGTGAACGGTGTCTGCTCACAATGCTGGAGTAACGCTGCTGGCGGGTACACGTAAATCAGTTGCGGGGCTGGCTGCGGTTTCGGTTTCTCTGCGCAAGATACGGCGAACATCATCAGGCAACCGCTGATTGCTGCAGCCGTTATTCTCCAACGCACGGCGCAACGTTTTGTTTTCAGCATCGGCCTTTACCCTCTTCTGCTGTTCAATTTTGAGCTGTTCCTCAGTGGCGCGGCGGTCAGCACTGGCGGCATCTTTCAATGCACTGATGGTCCCGTCACGGCTTTCTACTGCGGCAGCCAGCGTTTTGTTTTCCTGCCAGGCATTATCCAAATCGTCTGACAGCGAAGACGCATACCAACCGAGACAGATGGCTACCAACAGCAGGCTGATTAATCCGTATTTACTCATGCTGGCATTTCCACGTGAGGCGCATCTAAAAACTTGGCTGGGGTGTCACGCGGGTTATCCGTCCAGGTAATACCGAATCGCAGTGGAACACCCAGCTCTTTGCCAGCCTGGTGCATGGCATCAAGCACCGGTAGCCAGCATTTATAGTCGTTCCAATTCCCACCAACGGGAAAGAGATCCACCGCGTGCCCGGTAAGATGGCGACTGGCCATCGTCTTGCTTGCGCCTGCGGCTACCAACTGCTTTTGCCGTTCCACCGTGCGCTTACCTTCGATCACTGAAAAATCGACGGTCGAGAGCTCAAGCGCCCGGCGTACCACTTTGACCAGGGCGGGGTTTACGCCAACGAGATTGCCCTCGCTGCGCTGGCTGAATCTGAAATTAGGCATCGCTACCTCTCCTTACTTTGAACAACTGCACGACATTGCCCTTAGCCCGCAGCACCATGACGCAGAGCACCGCATTGATGAACAACTCCGCCGGATCGGTGGTGCCTTCGTATGCACCCATGGCGATACGGATCGTCACAGAACCAGTGGCCAGAATTAAGCAGTAGGCTAACCAGGCCGCCCATTGAACATGCGCCCCACCATCGCGGCGGAACGTCAGAAGGCGGATGGCAATCACCGCGCAGACGACAGCGTTGATTAACGTTTCGGGATCATGAGTTACCATCGCTGCCCCCTTTCTTTTTGAGGAATCCGCCACCGCTGTTGATCATCATCAGCAGGCGAATGACACAACCGGCGGCCAGTAATGCGCCAGCGGCATCAGCACCCCGGTCGTAACCGGCTGGAAGGAAATCGACAATCCATGCCGCTGCTGGCTTGTACATCGTCAACCCGGCCGTAAAGCTGCCGATCGCCAGAATCACCCTAGAACGGATGCCGTACTCCGAGGCGGAAACAACAAACAGGATCGCGCCAGCAAAAGCGCCTAACACAACATCTGCAGGCAACCCGGCAAAGAACGTCATGATCGCAACCCCTGTTACTGCTCCGCCTGCTACGGTTGTTGTTGTGGTAACAGGCTCTGCCATTTTTGCTCCTTTGTTCGCCGTCCAGCGAACGCCGGGCGTTAGATATGAAAAAAGCCACGCAATGGCGCAGCCCGGTTTAGCATCTATATAATTTTTTTGTTTTTAGCGTGTGATTTTTTATTCCCTGTCTAAAATAAGAGAGTAACCATATGCTGATACATAGTTATCCATGCTTTTCCCCGGGCCTGACCGGGGATTTTTTTGCGTTTCATTGGGGTTGTGTGGGCAATGTGGAATTGTCCATCAGGGCAAGTCTCCAGCAAGGTTTGTTAGAATCGCCCCCCTTATAACCATGCACGCAGGACGGTGCGGACCAACTTTGTAGCAGCCTTGGTATGGTTTACATGTTTATTTTGGAACAAATATAGAATTGATATATTCCCGGACAGGAATCAAACCAAAAGGAAGAGTGTCGTAATATGTCGGAAAAAGCTCTTAATGAATTACGTAATAACTTGTCTAGACAAGAAGAGGTAATTGAACACCTACTGGTTCGCTCTGAAATTTCACTTCAAGTTCTCTCAGCAGTTTTACACAAGCGTGATATACATCTTGATGCGTTGAAACTGCAAATTGAACAATTTAAATGCAACTCATCACATGTCAGGCCTGATATTCTTGAGATAGAAAAACGAAGATTAATCAAAGTATTATAGAATTGATTCTAATGCGTGATATATCTTCTTCACCCCGCCCCCCCATCAACATGGGGGTTAATGGTAATACTTGCATCTCATGCTGTGAAGTTACTATCTATTTCGTATCTTCTTACTACTTCCTAAGCAACTAACTGCGGCTTAACGATAAGACGTGCCACCGTTTCATGCGTAGCGAACGTGCAACTGCAATTAACGTTGCGGCACTGGTGATAGCGCTCTTTGGTTTCCTTGCTCAGATAGCGACTTGAGCGAGTGTGCGCCGTGTGGCCGCATAGAGGGCAATGCATCATTTTTCATCTCCCTATAAACGCAAAAAGCCCCACCATTGCTGGCAGAGCTTCAATGTTTTATTTATCGTGGTGTGTTTTGGATGCTTCCTTCCACAATCTTAAGGCTACACGCCAGTTACGGACAAATCAAGCTTTAATTCAAACTATCGGGTAACCCTGCTGAATTCCACCACTGCAGCCCCCTCCTCTACTTCACACTTCGAAACCAGCGACTCATAGAACGGCTTCCAGTTACGCCGCCATGTTCTTTCATTGAGATCGGGAATAAGTGCCGCAATTGCCCTATACGCTACCGAGGAAGGCATGCGGCTGAATCCCTTCCCGTTGCACCGTTCGCAATCTTTAATTACCGGTGCGCCGCTGCTTTTGGTTGCCTCACGATCTAGCGCCTTTCCCGTCCCCTTGCAGTTGCGGCAGCGCTTGGCGATTACCCCCTTCCCGTTGCAGTGCTGGCAGTATTCCCGCACCAGTTCCTTTTCGATGCGCGGGGCGATCTTCTTTTCACCATCTGCGCCAACGTATCCAGGGTATTTCACGACATCACGGTAAACCGACAGCAGGCCTTTGCCGTTGCAATGCTGACACTCACGGCCACCAGCAGCAGAATGTGAGTATTCCTCATAGGCCATCGTGGCCAGTATCACCATGCACCGCGCCATCTTTCGCCCCGCTACCTTGCCTACGTGCTTTGGTGCTTTCTGTTTGGCGTATTGCGTCAGCGCATGAATGGCTTGCTCCCGATCGCCGTCACTGATACCGGTTTTACCCAAGAACGCCGCCATGCCGAAACGGGCCTTTGATTGCACAACGCCAAGCGCCGCCATGACATCGGTACCCGTAAGCCGATCGGCGCTTGTGCCGTTTGGTGTATCAGTGATAGTCAACCCTTGGGGGCTGAAATGCTTTAAAGATGCTTCGAGCTTCATCAGCCGCACTCCCCGACCAGGTTGAGAAGGATGGAATTAGTGAAATCACCACGATCCATAAACCGGTCTTCTTCCAGAATCCACTTGCACACCTCAACCGCTTCCTGCCTTGTCGCTGGCTTAATTTTCGAAAGCAGGGTTTCCAGGTAATCTTCACGATCTGTAATGTGGCTCCGTTCACCACCTGCATACTCATAGCCCAGCTCTTTTTCAGCGCTATTTCGCATGGTGTAAAGCCAATTCCAATATTGGAATTCACGAACAACATCAGAAAGCGTTGCTGGTTCGGGGAGCTGTTTTGCAAAGCCTTGAGAAATCGCCTTTTGCTGCTCATGAATTTCATTACAACGTTCACCCCACACGAATTGTTCTGCTATTTCTTTTTCCGTCCACCCCCAGCATGCAGCGTAAACGTCGCCAAGCTCTCCAGTAAGCATCAGGTTTTCAGGGGGCATGTTATCCAGCGCTGATTCATAACTGCCAAATGTTGCCCGTACCTGGCTGGCCTTTTCAATATTCCGCTTTGCGCCATTGATATACCCTTGCGGGTTATCCATCGACATTGTGCCAAAGGCGATCTGGAATGGTTGGGCGCCCGATTTCATCAGGTAAGCGCTGTAGCGTTCCTGCGCCTGCTTCGGGGTGATCTTTAGCTTTTTCAACGCATCTTCCGCCGCCTGCAGGTGTGCCGGCTCATTCAGTTGAATAACCTCCAACACCCATAAATACGCATCCGTCTGCTTATGGCCGGTAATAACGCGCTGTGGCGGGAGTGGTTTGGTTGTCGCCAGTGCGGTGCTGTATTTTGCTGTAGGGATCGTGAATAACGTTTTATGCTCTGGATTGTCTTTGCGCATTATGCGGCCACCTTTTTGTAATAAACCAACTCGCGAACCTGATCACCATTCATCAGGAGATCGTTAAAATCACCAGCGTCACACCATCGAACGCTTACAGATATCAAATCGTTTTTTGCTAATAGGTTGGCATGAGCACACTCAAAGGCCGCTGCCTGGCCGGTTGCTGAATGGAGATCCATATCAGCAAAAATAATCAGGTGTTTTACGCCAGCCGGTACCCTGAATTTTTTCATGAATGTGCTGTTGATAGTCGCCCAGGTGTTCACGCCGTATACCTGATAGCAGGAAAGCGCGGTTTCAATGCCCTCTGCGATGCCCAGAGTTGAGGCTACGGGGAACATGCGTATCGCTACTGAACGGGCGTGATCCAGGTAGTTTTGTTCCTGCAGTGATTTGAGGCGTTTGGCGCTTTCGCCTATATCGGCTTTTCTTTCACCATCCAGTAGCGTCTGGTGCAGGTAACACAGTTCCCCCTTATCATCGGTGGCCAGTGAATACAGCGCCTGATAAACCCGCCCGGCGTGCCGTTGGCGGTCATTAAAACGGATGGCCTCAGCAGGCAATCGGCTAATACCGCGCTGGCGTAAATAGCTGGCCGCTGTCGTACCACGCAACCCCACCAGCTTGGAAAACTTGCTGATCACGCGCTGCCGCTGTTTTGCCGCCGAGCTGTTGACGGGTAAACTCATGTGTCGATAGTTGTTGCCAAGGAGTTGATCTACCTCGGTACATAACTCAGCAAACGATTTGCCTTGAGTGAGGTTAAGCAGCTTCATCCCGTCGCCGCTGTCACAAATGCAAATCCATGATCCCGTTCCTTGGTGATCATCAATGCGGAATTTCCCGCGGGCACCGCATAAAGGGCATTCACCTTTAAAGTGATTTTTTCCGGTGATAGGCGGCAGCCCAAAATGTTCAAAAATTTCAGCCCACCGGCCCTTTGCCGCTTCGGATGTCTTCATACTGCCTTCCTCAGACTTTTGCGCATTTCTTCAAGATGTTTTTTGGCGTTAATCACTTTCATAGTGGTGTTGGCGCTTCCGGCATGAGATTGTTGAACTGCCGCCGCAGCCTTCTCACGCCCTTTCGCAAAGGCGATCCGTTTGTGTTTTATGTAGCTGTTGACCTCAGGGGTGATCTCCATCGGAAAATCACTCAGGTTATTCGGCCACTCGCCGAACTTGTCGTGAAAGGTGTGAGAGCACCAACCGTCACTGACGGGTTTCCCCATCGAGGCACGCTGACGCTGATAAAACTTGATCTGGCTCCACCAGGCTTGTTTCTCGGAATCGGTGGGAACGCGCTTTCCTTTGCCAAGCCTTTTCAGTCCACGCTGGGTATCTGTTTCCACGTCTTGCCCGGCGAGGGGTTTAAATCCACACTTCGGGCAGACATACACACCAGCGGGTTTCATGAAGTGGCACTCGCTGCACTCTTTGGGTAATTTCTCCTGGCGCTCTTCGGCTGCACGGGCGGCAGCCTCCTTCATGCCGTCACTTTTGGATGGCAGAGCGTCATATTCGATGGCGTCAGGAAAACCCAAGCGGTGCACGGTACCTGAGTGGTCGAAGATGAGGCATGACTCTTTACCCGGAGCTGTGCGCAATCCCCTTCCCAAAGCCTGTAACCAGCGGATCTCGCTTTTGGTAGGACGGGCATAGATCACGCACCGAACATCACTGTCGAAGCCAGCTACCAGCACACCGACGCTGACAATGATTTTCGTTGCGCCCGTTTCAAAGCGATGAATGATAAGTTGACGTTCTTCATGGGGCGTTTCGGCCACCATCACTTCGGCATTGATTCCGGCCTTGTTGAACTGAAGCGTAACGAAGTTGGCGTGAGCAACGTTCACGCAGAATGCCACCGTGGGCAGATCCCTACCGTTCTGCAGCCAGTTATCAACAATGTCACCAACAAGATCGGAGCCGCACATAATCTCGGCCAATTGCGCTTCGTTGTAGTCTCGTCCGTACTCATCGGATTTAGTCGTTTTTACCCCTTTGAGATCAGGCTTGGACGGGGCATAAAACTCGTAATTACTCAGGTCGCCGCGCTGGATCAGTTCGCTGATGGTGGTTGGCTTTACCAGCCGCTGATAGTAACGCCCTAAAAATGGCGAAAATGGCGTACCAGACAGGCCAATGACCTTCACACCCGCTTCACGCGTAAGGCGCTCAATCTCAATCAGGATTTGCTTTCTGCGCAGGTGGGCCTCATCAATGATCAGCAGGTCGATGTTGTCTGGAAAATCACGGCGGATCAGCGTGTCGGCACTGGCGATCTGAATTTTTAGCGCTGGATCGTGGCTTGGATGGTCGCGCCAGATGAAGCTGATTTCATCCTCTGGTAGCCCGTATTCAACAAAGCGGCGGGAAGTCTGGTTAACCAGCACAGTGAACGGGGCAACGAAAAGCACACGCATACCACGGCTAACGAAGCCGGCTGTGATAAATGCTGCCAGCCCGGTCTTACCGCTTCCTGTGGGTGCATAGACCATGAAAGAGTTAAAGGACTTCCAATCACGGCGCAGCATGTTCAATGCGCGTTCCTGTGCGAAGTTAGGTGTAATACTCAGCATTGTGATGCCTCCTGTGAATTCAGAGGCAGGCGTTTGAAGTAGAATCCTTTGTGTGTTTTGGCTCTCCCATTAATTACTGAGTAAACTGCGCCATGATCAAAACCTGATTCAATTAGCGCTTTTTTCCCGCAAAAAATTCTACGCACACCAGTGAATGTATTCGTGGACTCGATCAGTCCTTTGAACTGCTTATTATTGGCACCTTGAGATTTATTCAACCCGGTACGAACTGCGTGCTGAATATTTTGTTGGTGTGTAACCCACTCAAGATTTGAGGCGCAATTATTCAGCTTGTTACCGTCTTTGTGGTTAACCTGTGGTAAGTGATTAGGATTAGCGATGAATGCGAGTGCAATAAGGCGATGCGCAAGAAATTTACATTTCTCTTCATCATTAGAAAAACTCACCTCCAGATAACCATAACGATCTTGCCGTCCTGCCAATATCTTGGATTTCAGAAAGCGCCGCTGCTGCCCACGAGCATATCTTGCCAAACTCCTGACCCGACCAAAGCTGCTGACCTGATAATCACTTTCAAATCCAACTATGGTAACCGGACGCCATTCTTCACCAGTGGAGTTAACAACTGTTTCTGTATTTGCTTTCATCGAATACCTCACCAATTAACTTTTCCAAGGAAAACCTTAGGTGGATCTGTGTATCACACTGCTAGTACGTCGCATTTTTAAGGGCTAACCCCCTAGATCGAGATCTACCTAACCTATGGAGTTGTCTGTTGGAAAAGTCCTGTTCCAGTGCTTCGCACTAAAACCCAACTCCCCCCTTACCCCCCTCATTTTTTGAGTTGAGCATCTACACACCCAGACATTTAGCCATCTAGAAATCTAAAAGTCTTTACGTGTAGATCTGGTGACCTACCAACACCCAGCACCTTCAAGCCGGAATGCAACCAAGCGCCTTTAAGCTTGGTTATCCTCAGGAACGATTAACTTTTCCTACCAGGGGTGGTTCGGCTGTGTACCCCTGTAATGCCTTGCCGTGGTTTTCTACAAACTTTCGCAGTCGGGTGTTGGCCTCATGCCTTGCCCTGTTCTCCTGCTTGAATGACACTGGTTCTTCATCCCAGGCAGCCTGATAAACATCCGCATACAGCGCCACGATTTTGTGCCTGGCTGATACCGTAAATTTCTGCAGTTGCTCCTGAATCCACGCTGCATCAGCCTGGCAATACACCCGAGGCATGATGGTTGTGAGATAGTCAGGCTGATTCACAGCAGATCACCTTTACGCTGCTTTCTGGCTGTCTTGCGCTCGACCTTACCGGTCTGCCCCTGCGCCCATACTCTGGCCCTGTACAGGCAATCATCAAACGCTGCGCCTTTCCTGCTTGCCTGTGACATGCGTCGGTAGTGGTCAAGGCCATGGTCAGCCCCCCCCCCTAGCAACACTTTCAGGAAAGCCCTCTGACGCCAGCGTCGCGGTGATGTGCTTGTGAATGAATTCGGCTGGAGTCATGGCTATTCCTTGATTTCCGTGAAATCAGTCAGCCTTACCGTTTCAGGTAATCCATCAAAAACGCCGGGATAGAGATCTGGGCGGATTTGATGAGGTGTCACCTTCCAGCCAACAGCCTCACTTAGCAGAAGAACCTTTCCATTAGGGACTTTGCGGTTTAACCACAGACTTACCGTTTGCTGCTTGCACCCTAAAGATCTAGCGAGATTGCTTTGGCTTGAAATCTTCATGATGAGATACTTAACATCTCTGCTCATGCTCCTCCCCCTCGTTGTATCTACAATTTTATTACAATAATATATTGTATTGGGATTTTCAATGGATGGGATACAATTAAGAAATGAAAAATACACACGAAGCAGTTTTCTCATTACGCCTTAACGAAGCGCTTGCAGAGCTTGGGTTGAGCCAATCCGAGTTAGCTCGGCGCATAGCTGTTACCCCTCAAGCAGTCCAGCGGTGGTGCAATGGAGACAGTACGCCGAGAGCAAAAGCCCTGTCAGCCCTTGCTGAAGCAACAGGAAAGCCAGAGCATTGGTTTTATCTTCCATACGAATCTGAGGCGCCTGCCTTAGCAACTCATTCGTCTACCGGACAATTTTCAGGTGAAAGAACCACATCATTCTTACTGCCGGATGAAGAGGAGTTATTAAGTATTTACAGGGACTTACCTGGCCCTGAGAGGAAAAACATGCTTGCAGTATTTGGAGCTAGACGGGATGAGATAAACAAATTTCTCGCGGAAATATCAAAAAAATAAGCAATAAAATCATTAAATTAAAAATCCAGAGCATCATCTCTGGATTTTTTTTCACTTTAACATTGCAATCTACAATATTTGATTGTAGATTTAATTGTAAACCAGCATTCAATGACAGAACAAACAAGATGACTGTGCCATTAGAGGTACAACCATCAAGCATTCATTATGGGGATAAATAAGAATATTTTTTAGATATGGGTTGAAAAACAATATAAGAATTAGTTGAGGTAAAAATGATGCCTAACCAGTTATCCAGAGTTACAGAGCGTTGCGTTTATTTATGCAATCGGGTTGTAACCTTAAATAAGGCAGCTATTAAAGCGGAAAGCGATGAAGAAGAGGCGACTCTTCAGGTGATTTCACATGAAGTTTCTAATGAGCTATTAGTCGTGATTAATGAATTAAATAAAATAGTGACATCTCGAAGAATTTAACTGCATAAATTAATAAGGTGGCTCTGGAGCCGCGCCAACGAAACCAGAGCCTAATCAACGTCAATGCCTGCGAGGGTACTAACATGATCGAGCAAAAGCATAACACAAAGATTTATTTGTTTGCAGCGGTTTTACGCAGTGACCCAAACGCACTTCCGGTAAAGTGTCGCATCACAGCCACCAGCGAGAAGGAAGCTCGCCGTCAGTTAGTGCGTGACTATGTATTAGTATGCGCTGGGTGTGTTCCGGTGAATGACCGTGAGGTGAGCCATGCTTGATATTTACCATGCTATTAGCAATCACAATTTTGAAAAGGTATCTAATGAAGCGTTAGAGGAATATGAATATTTATATTCAGATGCAAGCACCTCGGCAATTTCTGCGATGTGTGTTATTGGAAATCTTTTATCAGCAACAGAAGAAGATGAAGAATATACAGACCAAGACGCTAAGCGTGATCTGCATCTTATTGGTTCCGTATTAAGGCATCTTCCACGAATGTCACAGGCGCTAGAGCAGAATAGCCGCAATGTTACCTTTGAGCTAAAAAAGCGCAAAGAGGCAGGTGCGTTATGAATAACTCCACCGGAAACTCATTCCAGGCGGTAATGCCAAAGGTAACTATAGAAATACCGACACCACTTGACTTCACAGGCAGGATAATAGTCAACCTAGAAAATGGAAAGCTCAAATGCTGGCATCAACCTCGGCCAGATGAATTCACCGGCACTCTTGAAGTATTCATGGAATTAGCAAAGCAAGCCGGTTGGAGTATAACGCCACACAAGGAGAATGATGATGAATCCTGGAAAAATTGATTATGCCCGCATGGGTGAGGATTACATGGCGGATGCTGGTGGCATTGAAGATGCAATGCGCAAAATTGATATGCCGGTTTACGTTATATACCGCCACGGTATTTATAAACGTTTTTTAAGTCGTAGCGCCGCCATCGACAATTTGGCACGCATTATGGCGACAGAGGTATATAAGCGCTTAGGCTTGCAAATAAGATTTGATGATGCTTATGACACAAAAAATGAAGTCTGGGTTCGTGGTGGGTTAACGTTTAAATACTTATCTTGCCGTGACCGCGCCAAGCGCCGTATTCTCCGCTTACTTGCAAAACGTCGAGAAATCGAAAACTGGAAAAAAGAATATGATTTATGGGCTAGTAAGCACGATGAATTAATGAAACGCCGGCCGTATTAATTAAACAACTCAGAAATAAATTTAATAACAGCCATCAGGCTGACGGATTCGCTCGGCCTAAATTCAGGAAAAGGTAATTAGCTATGTCAGAGAGAATTAACCTAATCGAAAGAAATAGACGCCGGATTATCACCGCCTATTTAGGTTTCTGCCAAGGCCATTATGGCGGTGGGTGGGCTGATATCGTTCTGCCGAAAAACAATGTGGTGCGTGTTTACGTAACGCAGGAAAGCCTTGAGCAATGCATGGTCAGCCTGATTGAGCATCCAGGCTATGAAGAATTTGGCCGACAAGCTGGAAACACCCACATAACCACCCTTTATCACGGAATGCTGACTTGCAAGCACAAATTAACCGCCCTCGGCACCACGGTCATGGAAGAAATGATGAAAGCCGCTGTATCGGATGCATTGGAAAACCCAGGGAAATCGACCCTGCAGGTGGTGCACTGATGAGTAATGAAATCACCCTGGAACAAGCTGCTAAAAAAGCGACGCAAGCAGAAACGGTGCTGACGCTGCTCGAATCCTATCCACACCAACTTGATGATTCAGAAGTTTCGGCAGTAGCAACATTATTGCGTTCACTCATCGGCGTTTCCTGCTGCTGGATGAATGAAGAGCAATCACGACGGAGAAATCAATCATGCAACTAGTTGACGTTTATTGCCGGGTCGAACAAGCGCAAGCAGTTATCAGCCTCTGGCTGGAAGCGGGAACCTCTAGCGATGAGGAGATGAAACTAGTTGGTGCGCTCAGTTCCCTCCTTGATGAGGTGCCTGAATCAATCAGAGATTACATCAATAGCAAGACGGTGGAGGAGACGAAATGAACTTAAGCCCCTACATGCTCAACGCGATCCAAGCGGCCAAATTCGAGAAGGCCGGACAGTTAGACCTTGCGGCCACGTTCTGGTGCCAGGCCAGCGCAGTCGCCGTAAAGCTCGTTAATCGTGAATGGGCCGACCGCAGAGCTGACCGCTGTGATAAGCGCCTCACATTATCTACACGCTATGAGGCATGGCGTCAGAAGGCTGCAGCCGAAAAAGAAGCGAAGAAGGTGGCCGAGGCACTCGGCAACCACATCAACAAGACCACCAGCGGGGAGCGGTGATATGGCAAAGGTCTACAACAGCAAGACGCCCAAGAGCCCGAGTAGCGCATTCCAGCAGTTGCACGTCAAGGCTGGAGCTTTGGCAGAACGCAGCCTTTATCGTCGGGCGGCCGAAGTGTGGCGTGGAGGGCACACCTCAGCAGGACTCACGGAGCAAGAGCGTGATCTGTGTGTTCATAACGCCGATTTGTGTGCAGGGCAGGCGAAATACACTGGCAAACCGGAGAGTTAACCATGCCAAAGAGACGCAACAGCAAAACGCGCCAAGGTTTGTGCGGTGTGACCTTGGCGCAGGGTCACCGGCTGACCAGGGAGCCGGTTCATGAATACGCCAACGTTCAGCAGTCGGTGGCGGAGTACCGCACCAATGACGGCAATGTGCAGATGCCGCTGAATCGCAGCATGCGCCGCTATGCCAAGCACATTGGCATAAAGTTAAACCCGGTGGAGCCAAAGCAATGAAAATCGATTATCAGGATCATGGCGTTACCGCCAGCCTCACGATCACCAGCACGGTGTTTGAATTCCGTAAGCATAACCGGGTGGTCGATACCGCCCTGTTTCTGACCAGCGTTACGGCGGCGCACTCCGGTTTCTTCCTCATGAAAACCGTAATCAGTGGCAAAACGCCGGTAGTGATGCGCGCTTACCGCGTTGTGCGGCAGGAGATGAAACGATGAATAAGCTGGAGGCAGGGTTATCTCGTGGAGGTGTCGGATGTCTCGCACAATAAAGCTCACTGATTGGGCAAAGGAAGAGTTTGACGAGCCGGTGCCCAGTTACCCCACACTGATTAAGTTCGCTAAAAATGGCATGATATCGCCCCAGCCAGTCAAGGCTGGCAGGTGCTGGCGAGTAGATAGAACGGCGCGATTTGTCGGTATGTCTGCCCGTCCAGTGGTTAAAAAAGATGATGATCCACGCTTGAGAAGGATACTTGAAGATGGCGCGGCCACGTAAGTATAACGTCACCATCCCCGGCCTATCGTGCTACACCGACGCCAGAACCAAGAAGGTTTACTGGCGTTACAAGCACCCCGTAACAGGGAAGTTTCATGGTCTGGGTACCGATGAAGAGGCAGCGAGAACGATCGCCGCAGAGGCCAATTCTAGGCTGTCCGAACAGAAGATGAACCAATTACTTTTGGCTCGAGACAAGATCAGTCGAAGCTTGGGCGAAAGTATTTCGGTCAGCGGTTGGCTTGATCGTTACTGGAAAATTCAGGAAGAACGCCTGCAGCTTGGCGAAATCAAACCTTCAACCGTGAACCAGAAAAAGAACCCGGTAAAGGTGATGCGTTCAGAAATTGGTAACAAGCAGCTCGCCGAAGTTAGCGTGCGTGATATCGCTGACATTCTTGAACCATACAAGGAACGCGGGCAGGCTATCATGGCTCAGGTTGTACGCAGGGTGATTATCGATGTGTACAAGGAAGCGCAACACGCTGGGGAGGTTCCTCCAGGTTACAACCCTGCTCAGGCAACAAAGAACCCTAAGGCCAAGGTTCAACGTCAGCGTCTAGATCTGGATGAATGGCAATCCATTCTCGAAACAGCGGCATCATTCCAACCTTATCTGCGTAGGTCTATGCTGCTGGCCATTGTTACCGGTCAACGTCTTTCGGATATCGCCAACATGAAATTCGCTGACGTTTGGGACGATCATTTGCATGTAGAGCAGGAGAAAACAGGGGCACGCCTGGCTATCCCATTAAGCTTGCGGTGCAATGCAATAAACGTGAGCCTACGTGAAGTCATAGCGGAATGCCGGGATCGGATTGTAAGCCCGTACTTACTTCACCACCACCATTCTATATCGACCGCAAAGAGGGGCGGCCAAATTGGCTATCAGAGCATTACGACAGCATTTAGCAAGGCAAGAGATCGGTCAGGCTTGAAATGGAGTAAGGGAACCCCGCCAACATTCCACGAACAGCGGTCACTCTCCGAACGCCTGTACCGCGATCAGGGTATCGATACGATGTCTTTACTGGGACATAAAAACCAGCAAATGACCGATAAATACAATGATGATAGGGGTAAAAATTGGACAGTTATCGCGGTGTGATAACGGTTACTTTTCGTACCGTTTTGCAGAAGAGTTTTGCAGGGGTTTTGCAGAAGAGTTTGTGTGAGTGGCGGAAACAGCGGTTTTCAGTCATATCACTGAAAGAAAACCGCCTTTAAATTTAATTAGTTATAAACAATCTCACCCTTAGGTTCAAACGCCGCCGCATCCAGCGGTGAATGCTTCTCGATATACTGCTTCAGCACTTCTGCATCGATAAAGCCGGTATTCACATAGCTCGGCAGGGTAGAGATCTTCGGATAACCATCACCGCCCAACGCATTGAAACTCAGCGTTGCCAAGCGATAGGTTTTATCCGCCTGCAGCGGTTCACCCTTGATCTTAACCGCGCTGACGCCTTTGCCATCCGCCACCAGGCTGACGTTAGCAAATTGTGCATAAGCCCCGGAATCCACCTTCATATTTGCCACCACCGCCAGATATTGCTCTATTTCACTGCCTTTCATATCGGCATACACCAGCGTATTACCAAACGGCTGTACTTTGAGCACGTTTTTATAGGTGATATCGCCCGCCTCAATAGAATCGCGCACGCCGCCACCGCTCATCACGGCGAAATCGGCGTTAGCCCTTTCGATCTGAGCCGCCAGCAGCACACGGGCCAAGTTGGTCTGCACAAAGCGCACCTTGCTGCGATCCCCTTCCAGTTTGCCGTTCACGCTGCCGATCTTCACCGCCAGCTGCGCCTGGCCCTTCTCCTGGAACGGCGTCAACAGCTTCATCATGCCCGGGTCTTCGGCAATCGCCTGGGTGTAATAAACGCGTTCGCTGCTGCCGTCGGCCTTCTCGACTTTCTTCTTCAGGTTGACCGGGATCAGTTGGTAATGCATCAGCTTCAGCTCACCATTGCGGAACTGGAAATCGGCCCTGCCCACGTATTTGCCCCACTCATGCGCCTGCACGATCCAGGTGCCGTTCTGGCGATCTGGCGCGCACGGCGTTCCCGGCTCGTAATCCACCTGCTTGTGGTTCTCACTGGCCATACAGACCGGATCCTGCGAATGGCCGCCAACGATCATGTCGAGGTAACCCGCAGGCAGGCTGCGCGCCATCTCCACATCCCCCGGGGCGTTAGAGCCATGATTGCCGTCATCGTAGTGGCCCATATGGGTAGCGGCGATAATCACGTCGGGCTTTTCGTCTTTGCGTAGCTGCTCAACTACCTGCCTGGCTTCCTGCGCTGGCACGCGGAATTCGATGTCGGTGAAATACTCCGGGTTACCGATCTTGGCGGTGTCGTCGGTGGTCAGGCCGATCACCGCAATTTTAACCCCTTGTTTGTCGAACAAGGCGTAAGGCTTGAATAAACGCTGTTGGGTGCTTTTCTGATAAATATTGGCCGACAGCAGCGGGAAAGAGGCCCACTTTTCCTGCTGACGCAGCACGCTGAGCGGGTTGTCAAACTCGTGGTTGCCGATCGCCATGGCGTCATAGCCAATCAGTGTCATGCCACGGAAATCAGGCTCGGCATCCTGCAAATCAGACTCCGGCACGCCGGTATTGATATCGCCACCGGACAGCAGCAGCACGCTGCCGCCTTTGGCCGCCACTTCCTGACGGATGCTATCCACCAGCGTTTTCTGTGCACCTAAACCATACTCACCGTGATCGTTTTGCCAGAAATGACCGTGATGATCGTTGGTGTGCAGGACAGTGATATCGTAGGTTTTATCCTTTTCCCAGGCACTGGCCGCTCCTGAAAGCAAAGTCAGGGACACGGCCAACGCACATGCGGTGGTTTTTAGCGAAAAACGCATGGCGGATCTCCATTGCTGATAACGGTTATTGTCGATGTGTGTGGAAGTGTAACGCGAATTGACAACAACCCATTTCAAATTTTTGTGACATGAGTTGGATTATGCCGGATAGGACAAAGACTGTTCAGTGGTGGGATCTCGCCGCTGCGGCATAACATCGCCGCAACAACATTGTCGCATGAAAGGTGAACGGTATAAGATGGCGATTCTGTCATCCACTTACCAGGCTAATAATTATATGACTGACCGTAGCGAAGCCGCCCTGCCACCCGCCAGAGGCAATGCGGTTAAGGGCACCGTCTTTTCGATCCTTGGTGCCATCAGCGTTTCTCACCTGCTCAACGATATGATCCAATCGCTGATCCTGGCGATTTACCCTATCCTGCGCGCCGATTTCAACCTCAGCTTTGTGCAAATCGGCATGATCACCCTCACCTATCAGCTCACGGCATCGCTGCTGCAACCGCTGATTGGTTACTACACTGACAAGCACCCGCAGCCCTATTCGCTGCCCGTCGGCATGGGGTTCACCTTGTCTGGCTTACTGCTGCTTTCGGTTGCCAACACCTTCCCATTAGTGCTGCTGGCGGCAGCGCTGGTGGGCACCGGCTCTTCGTTTTTCCACCCGGAATCCTCGCGAGTGGCGCGGATGGCCTCCGGCGGGCGACACGGCCTGGCGCAATCGCTGTTCCAGGTGGGCGGCAACTTTGGCAGCTCACTCGGCCCGCTGCTGGCAGCTCTGGTGATCGCGCCTTACGGTAAAGGCAATGTGGCCTGGTTCTCGCTCGCTGCACTGCTGGCGATTGTGGTCTTGCTCCAGGTCAGCAAATGGTATCAGCAACAACACCGGGTAGCACAAAGCAAGCCCAAAGCCCCGGCACCGGGGTTACCGCTGCCAAAACGTACCGTAGTGTTCTCGCTCGGTATTCTGCTGATCCTGATTTTCTCCAAATACTTCTATCTCACCAGCATCAGCAGCTATTACACCTTTTATCTGATGCAAAAGTTCGGCGTTTCGATACAGAATGCCCAGCTTCATCTGTTTGCTTTCCTGTTTGCCGTCGCAGCAGGAACCCTGATAGGCGGGCCTTTGGGGGATAAGTTCGGGCGCAAGTATGTGATTTGGGGCTCGATCCTCGGTGTCGCACCCTTTACGCTGGTTTTACCCTATGCATCTCTCTATTGGACCGGGATTTTAACGGTGATCATCGGGCTTATTCTGGCCTCGGCGTTTTCCGCCATTCTGGTATACGCACAGGACCTTATTCCGGGCAAAGTGGGCATGGTTTCCGGCTTATTCTTCGGTTTTGCTTTCGGTATGGGCGGTTTAGGTGCGGCAGTTCTTGGTTATGTGGCCGACTTGACCAGTATCGAGCTGGTTTATCAAATCTGTGCTTTCCTACCGTTAATCGGGATCATCACCGCTTTACTGCCAAATGTGAATCATCAAGCGCATTAACCCTGGTATTATAACGGATGAAAATCATTTTTCATCCGTTATAACCCTGCAGTAAAACCGCATTACTTACCTTATCTGGCATCAAATAAGCCATTTGGTACAAAAAATGTGAAATTCCCTGCCTTTTTGCATAAATGGCAAAATTAACCCAACACGGCTCAAGCAAATGCAATAAACTCTCTGTCTGTTTTATCGAATAACTGTAATGCGCAACTAGAAGGAGTCTGGATGCATAATTCAACACCCCTGATCACCACGATTGTCGGAGGATTAGTCCTCGCCTTCCTCTTTGGCATGCTGGCAAACCGCCTGCGTATCTCCCCTCTGGTGGGGTATCTGGCTGCAGGCGTGCTTGCCGGCCCGTTTACCCCCGGTTTTGTTGCCGATACCTCTCTGGCACCTGAACTGGCAGAAATCGGTGTGATTCTTCTGATGTTCGGTGTTGGCCTCCATTTCTCTCTTAAAGATCTTCTCGCAGTAAAGTCTATCGCCATTCCCGGTGCCATCGCGCAGATTGCCGTCGCCACCTTATTGGGCATGGGGCTCTCGAAGTTAATGGGTTGGGACCTGGTCTCCGGCCTGGTATTCGGCCTGTGTTTGTCCACCGCCAGTACCGTGGTGTTGCTGCGGGCGTTGGAAGAGCGGCAACTGATTGACAGCCAGCGCGGGCAAATCGCCATCGGTTGGCTGATCGTCGAAGATTTGGCCATGGTGCTGACGCTGGTGCTGCTGCCCGCTTTCGCCAATATGATCGGCAGCGACAATACCAGCACCACCCATCTGCTGACCGAACTGGCGATCACCATCGGTAAAGTGATCGCCTTTATCGCACTGATGATCGTGGTTGGCCGCCGTCTGGTGCCGTGGATCCTGGCCAAAACCGCCAGTACCGGCTCGCGTGAGCTGTTTACGCTGGCGGTGCTGGCGCTGGCATTGGGGATTGCTTACGGTGCCGTCGGCCTGTTTGATGTCTCATTTGCGCTGGGGGCCTTCTTTGCAGGCATGGTGCTGAACGAATCGGAACTGAGCCACCGGGCAGCGCACGATACGCTGCCACTGCGCGATGCCTTTGCGGTGCTGTTCTTTGTCTCCGTCGGGATGCTGTTTGATCCGATGATTCTGCTGCACGAACCGTTGGCGGTGCTGGCCACGCTGGCGATTATCGTGTTTGGCAAATCACTGGCGGCATTCCTGCTGGTAAAAATGTTCGGCCACTCCAAGCGTACCGCGCTGACGATTTCCGCCAGCCTGGCGCAGATCGGTGAATTTGCCTTTATTCTCGCCGGGCTGGGGATCACCCTCGGCATGCTGGATCAGCACAGCCGTAATCTGGTGCTGGCCGGGGCGATTCTGTCGATTATGCTCAATCCGCTGCTGTTTACCTTGCTGGAACGCTATCTGGCGAAAACCGAAACCATGGAAGATCAAACCCTGGAAGAGGCGGTAGAAGAAGAGAAACAGATCCCGGTGGATATGTGTAACCATGCGCTGATCGTCGGTTCTGGTAACGTTGGCAGCCTGCTGGGCACCAAACTCGCCAGGGCCGGTATTCCGCTGGTGGTGGTTGAAAACTCACGCCCACGGGTTGAGGCGCTGCGTGAACAGGGCGTTAAAGTGGTGCTGGGCAATGCGGCCAATGCAGAAGTCATGGATCTGGCGCGCCTTGAGTGTGCACGCTGGCTGCTGCTGACCATTCCAAACAGTTACGAAGCCGGTGAGATCGTGGCCTCTGCGCGCGCCAAACGGCCGGATCTCGAGATCATTGTCCGCGCCCACTATGATGAGGAAATCCCATACCTCTCTGAGCAGGGTGCCGATCAGGTAGTGATGGGCGAGCGCGAAATTGCCAACAGCATGCTGAATGGCATCAGGCTGGAAACGCTGTCGGAAGAAGAAAAAATGGGCGCGTGCCCGATCTAACCCTGCCACTGCCCATGTCGCATCTGTAGATACTCCCCTGCAAAGTGCAGGGGATAAGTTGTCTTACGCGCAAGCCGCACTCAAACGCGAACTATTTACTGATAGGTAAAGTTCACCAAAACGATACTGGCGACATTGCCAGCCTGAGTGTTGCCAAGTGGTGTATAAAGCCGCGCAGCGAGCGGAAAGGTGGCATTCCGAGCACCGTCTACATCCACGGTCATCATACTGTTGTTGGAAAGCACGGCGCTGCGATCGCTGTCTTTCGCTATTTGTACCGCAACATTGGCAGCGGCTGAGGCGAGCGGTTCGGTGTTGGCAAACAGTTCGGCGTTATGGCTGTCTGGCGTTCCGCTAAAGGTGACGGTGCTTTTATTGGTTCCAGGTGGGCAATTGGTCAGCTTTAAGGAGAAGCTGCGCCAATCGCCAGCAGTTCCAGGCGCCTGGAGTTTGGTGCGCCCGAAGACGCCCAGATCAACAGTTTGGCCATTAATCAACCCGCTCTCAACGGTACAGGCTGCTGCGACAACCTTGCCGCTAACGGTGATGGTGGTATCGGCGGCTTGAACGCTTGATGTAACCGTTACCAACATCAGGAAAGCCAGCAGACTTTTATTTTTAAATACGGTCATCTTTTATCCTTAATTAACATTATCGAGTCCGCTTCGGGTTAAATATCAAGGGCTGTGTTCAGCAATACGGCTGATTCAATTGTAAACAATAGAGGCATAAGCCATCGCACTAACGGCGCCTGCGGGCACACCCGGTGTTAAGGCGTAATACCGTGCTGTCAGCGGGACATTAAGAGAGCCGTTAACTGACCCTATATTGACGTAACTGTCCGTGGCCGTGGGCACCGGCGTACCATCCTTAAGGATTTGTATGCCAACATTGGCAGCATTAGCGCTATGGGTGTTTTTAAAAACGCCCTTGCTGCTGTCGGCCATATCCCCGCGGAAGGAAAGAGAAAGGCTGGTGGCCGCAGTGCAACGCAGCGGAATAGTAAAAGAGGTCGCCCCCGACGTACTGCCCGCCGTGTTGAGTGCAGACTGATTGGTATCTGGCAGTGGCACAGTGATAGAAGAACTGGTCACTGTGCAGGCCGGCGTTGTCGGCTTCACCGTCATGGCGGACGACAGGTAGTAAATAACATAGTCACCAGCAACGTTAGCGTTAGACACATACAGTGACCCAAGCTTTCCTGGCCCGAAAGTTCCGCCCTCAGAGGAAATCGGCCCGGTTTTGATAAATTCAATCGTCAGATTTCCTGCCACAAAGTTACCTGTGCCACCATACTGAGCGTCATGTGGCGCCGTCGGCCAGTAAGTCTTTAGTACGGCGGGCCAAAGGGCAACGTCTGCTTTTGCCCGATAACCGATACCCGAAATTGTGGTGGGATAGATGTTTCCATTGGGCGTTCCTACCCCGATGACACGGCCAGTCCCATATATGGTGCACGATGCCGGGGTGGCTGGCCACGATACCCCGGTGGTGCCTATCACGCTGCCAACCGAGACGGATGGGCTGATATTCAGTGACGATGGCGGCATAATATTCACTCTCGCCTGCATGGGAGAGGTACACGTCGGAATAGCTGCCGCAGGTGGTATCTGACAGAGAGATGCGAGGGTAACCAACGCCCACATGAGGCCCCAATGCTTTTTACTTATCGGCAATGGGTTTTTACCCCACGGTTTATTGATTATCATCTTGAGTACTCCATAACTTCCGCTAGCCATATCTTATTTACATATCCCATTGATATTCATCACACCTTTGCTATTGCCAGGTATGCTATAGGTTGCCGTACACTGCTCATCAGCCCCATTGCCCCACTTGGCGCTCAAGCGACCGCTCTGAGCCAGGCCGGTGAGATACACTTGCCCGCTATCACCAACAATTGCGCCCTGGGTTTCTTTGGCCTGCGCATCCGTTACCGTGGCCCCGAAGGGGACCGGTTGCCCGTTCGCTTTGGTCAGCACCATCAGGACGCGGTTCCCGATGCTGGCCTGATAGCGGGCTTTGACCACCGCACCACGGGTTGGAATAACCGTCTGGGTAGCCAAGTTAAGCTCGGTGTCATCGCCCAGCGTTTCCGTGTTGAGAGTAATGTCGTTTTTGCGGTAAGGGCTGGCATAAGGCACCACCGTATAGCCGCGGAAATCGGTTTTGACGCCGGTCTGCCCACTGACGCTAACCCCACTGGCTCCAGGAGCGGCCACCAGAATCAGCGTTTCGCCCAGTGACTGGGAAAGGGTGATCCCATCTTCATGCGCCACGATCCCCCCCTGCAGACCATAGTTAAGCCGTTGACCAAAACCGTCATAGCTGTAACCGCCATTGATTTCGCCGTAAGTCGCGCGCCAGTCGGCATTGAAGCTGCCGCTGTTGCCTTGCCCTTTGGTACCGTAACCTTGCTGAACGCTCCAGTTCAGGTTGCTGTTTTCCAACGCAGAACCGCCGATACTGACGCCGTGGTTGGTATTGCCGTTTTTACTGCTGTTCATGACATAGTTGGCATAGGTTGGGTGGCCAAACAGCGTATTGATCGGAATACTCAGGTTAAATGAAAACAGTTGATCTTCGTTGTAAACCCGTCCGCCGCTGCCATTGCCGTACATAGCGGCAGCCGTGGAGTTACGGTTGTAGGTGTAACTCAGCCCATAGCTGATACCGTTAAAGGAGTTGCTGTAACTTGCGCCGTAAGACGCCATACGGCGGTCACTGTTCCAGTAGTCTTCGCTGACGGCAGTCAATGCCACACTTCCTGCCTCCTTCCACAGAGCCTGTGTCATGGTCAGTTCGGCCCGTTTGCGACGGCGTTCCTGCTGGGAGCCACTGCGATCGTCGCGGTAGGTTTCCAGCACTTCCTGCATATTCCAGTAGCCATCGGTGGCGTAACGGTAACCTGCGATAGCAAAGTTGGTGCCGGTAGCGACAAAGTTCTTGCTATAACGCAAGCGCCAGGACTGGCCCTCTTCCCGCGCCAGGTCTTTCTGACGAGACCAAGCCTGGGTGACGTCAACAGAAAGAGCGCCAAAGCTCCCCAGATTCTTGCCCACGCCAAGCGCCAGCGATTGATAGTTACTGGAGAACTGCCCACCGCCGTAGCCGGTATAGCCGTTGGACAGCCCGTACACGATCGTCCCCTGCGCCAGCGGATTTTTTTCCACGCTGCTGTCATAGGCACGATATACCCCGGAGGTCAGGGTATATTTCAACTGACCTTCACGCTGCAGCACGGGTAAAGAGGCATAGGGAACAACCAACTGTTGTTCGCTGCCATCCGACTCCTTAATGGTGACATTCAGGTCACCGGAACCACCGGTGGGATACATATCAGTAATTTCAAAACTGCCCGGAGATACATGGGTCTGATAAATCACGTAACCGTTCTGACGGACAGTGACCTGGGCATCGGTACGCGCGATCCCACGCACTACCGGGGCATAGCCGTGCAGGCTTTCAGGCAACATCTCGTCATCGGTGGCCATCTGTGCGCCCCGAAAGGGGATGCTGTCAAAGACATGAGATGCACTGGTACTGTCACCGAGCGTCAACTGGCTTTTGAGCGTTTTGATATCACGCTGGGCATAGGTGTAAATGGTGTTCCACTGGCTACTCGCCGGCACCCCGTCACTGCTGCTACGTGACCAGGTCGTGTAATTACGCAAACGCCACGGACCGACATTCAACCCAGGACGCAGATTGGCATACTGGCTATTGCTGTCACGGCCTTGGCCGGCCTTGGCCTGATTGTTGGCACCGCTGAAGCTGTAATTGAGCAGCGCGGCAGAAATACCATCATCCCACTGCTTAGGATCTACCCAGCCTCGCGCAGCGCTGCTGACCGCAGACTGTGGGAAACTCATCAGCAGTTGCAGATTCTCCAAACGAAAATCGGCATTAGCCTGGGGGATCGCCGCAATGTTTGCACAGTGGCTGTTGGCGTCGCCTAACAGCGGGTACTTTTGAGTCAACACGCCCCAAGCCGCCAGATCGTCAACCGATAGGCAGGGCAAAAGGGTCTGCTTGCCCGTAGCATCTTCCATCATCCGGAACTCAACGTCGCGCGTGTCCATTTTTTCGTTATTGAGGTAGACATCAACGCGGTAAGTTCCAGGTATCAACCCTCCCTCTTCGCTAAAAGCAGACAGATCGACAGGAGCCTGCCCCGGAGTGCCCAGCTCCAGCGATGCGGGATTAAAATAGTCGCGGGCGTTCGCATCCATGACCATGCCTACCGGCAGAGCAAGCTGGGCGGCAACAAAGCAGGCCAGCTTACCCAGGCGCAACTTTGCGCAGCGGTATATGTTCTTGTCCATCCTTTCGTGCTCCATAATCTGCGGAAAAACAGGATGACTGGCCATTTTCCCGAGTTCCTGATGTTGCAAAGTCATACGTATTAACGGGTTGAGGAGTGTTCAGCGCCAACGCCGCCGTAATCAGAAATAATTTTCCAGGTAACCTGACCAACAGCCCCCGCAGGGACAGCAAAGGAGGCAGAGCTCATCGGGGCCACGAAGGTCGCCTCTTTCAGCTCACGTCCACCGACCTTCACCTGATTGAAATTCATGTAAAAAGGCGTGGGATTGTTGACGGTGAGGCGGTTACCGTTCTGGGACCAGGTCAGTTTTGCGGCTACCTCTTCTGGAACCCCTTTCACCCCCTGCGGGCGATAAATCAGTTTGATGCTGGTTTTCACGGCAATCTGCAGCGTATTGGCCAGATCATGCTTAGCACCTGCCGGGATCGACTTGATGTTGAGCCAATACAGAGATTCCCTGTCATCCGGGAGATTGCCGCCAGTGCGCACGATACGCAGCAGGTTCTGCTTGTTTCCTTCCAACCGGAACAGCGGGGGCGTAATGATAAAGGGGGCTTTCTCAGCACCATCACCGAGGGTCGAAACCCAAGATTGGATAAGGTAAGGATTGGTATCCGAGTTGGTGATACTCAGAGAAGCCTCCTTCTTGCCACCCTGGTAAACCAGGCGAGTCCCCCCGACGGTAACCCCCCCTGGAGCGGCAGCCTGAGCGAAGGTACTGGTCAGCAGAAAAGCGCAGGTCAGGGTTTTAAACCATGTTTTCATCATGTAGACATACTCCATAAAAACACGGGCCAGCCGGAACGGGCCCGTGGTGATATATCCCCCGGAAGAACAGAGTGGGGGAAGGGATAATCAGTTGTAGATAATGGTGAAGTTGCTGGTAGCGTTAGCCGGGCCAGCCGTAACCGTGTTGTCGGTAGCATAGTAACGGGCAGCGAAGTCGAAGCTGTTAACACCCGCCTGCAGTGGATAGGCAGAAGACGCGGTATACAGAGGGATCACCACATTCTTGTTGTCCACCAGTTGAATCCCCACCCCCGTCGCCACGCCGGCTTCCTGGGTCAGTGCCAGGATGGAGCTGACGTTGGCGTCGGCGATACCATCAAACTTGACCTGAGAAGAGGTAACCGTTGCAGGGCAGTTAGACAGAGCCAGGGTGAATTTGGTCTGTGCTGCCGTTGAGCCTGCACCGTTAAAGGCGCTGCTGGAAATGGTGCCCAGCGTCACGTTAAGCGGGCTGCTCACGTTGTTTACTACGGTACAAGCGTCATCGGTAATGGCGCCAATAAAGTTAATTTTTCCATCTTCAGCTAAAGCAGAAACAGACAAAAAGCCAGTCATCATCGCAGTAGCAAGCAATGTTTTTTTCATGTGTACTCTTCCTTCATTTATAAATCATACGCGTCATTGCGCATGACTTTCTGGGGTGATCTATCAGGTGAAAAATAATAAATTGTGTTAAACTCAAACAACCACATTGGCTTTAACTTATAAATACCTCCATTTTTCCGATGTTGTTAATGAGATGAGCGTTTATTTGGATTATGTTGTAACCGACTCAGTAAAACAGACGGTTTTTTTATTTACATAACAATATTCTTGATAAAGAATTGACTCTTCTTTGCAATATAAGCACATCACCATATCTGCAGGTACGATATAGCCTTTTTTAGGAACGCGTATGATGAGCTTCTCTTGCAGCCCAAGAACCGCCAATTTTTTATCCAGGGCGTTCATCACCTGCCATAACCGTGGCCTGGATGCGCTTAATCCATTGAGTTCCCAAACGTTAAGCATGAGCTCTTGATCGGTAACGATATTATCCACGGCATGTGCCAGCAGATAGTTCAACAAGTTTGCCATGGTGTTACGCAGGAAAATTGTATTTTTTTCCAAGGATTCCGGTCTGACAAGACAATGGTGGGAGATCATATATTGCACTCCCCTATCCTCCCCCAGCCGGTATCCGCAGACATATAATTTCATCTATAACCACCTGCTAATAACCTATATCGTCAATATATTCTTTGCATTATAAAAAGCAGGGGATGACACCCACTATAATAAGGGATATTACTCTCTTTAAATTATGCAATTTATTTGTTTATGAAATCAACACGTCACTATTTAAACAAAGACTAAAAACAACCTATCAATCATCTCTTTTATACTAATAAAAAAAACCACGTACAGGGAAAATGCGCGATAAAATGCTAAAAACCGACAATATCTATAATAAAAAAAGACCACGGCCGCAGCGCTTATAATGAAGCGTTTTATACTATTTTCCGTACCAATATCAGCATATGATTATTATCAAAAACCTGGTTACTGAGTGCTTGCCGTTAAGCCATCGTAGGCTTAATGCAACACCACTGGCCTCACTGCTATGAACACCAGTATGCCTGAGGGCTTTTTTAATAAATATCAGGGATCAATGTGTTTGTTGAGCGGCCTGGATGAAAATTATGTCAGGCAATGACTACAATGAAGGGAGAACACCAAAGCCGCTACACACTGAGAGAATTATCAAGAAGTTGGTTCACCACACTCTGCGGTTTGAGTAACGCTGCACCTAACGGAAGCTAATATGAAAAATGTACTGATTGTGGATGATCACCCGGTTGCCCGCTTGGCAGTCAGCATGCTACTGGAAAAGGATGGCATGACGGTGGCCGGTGAAACCGACGATGGTTTGGAAGCGGTGCAATTGGCAAAAAAGTTGGCACCGGACTTGATGATTGTCGATATTGATATCCCTTCGTTGAATGGTATTGACGTCGTACAGCGCTTGCGCAAGAACGGCTACGGTGGGCGGATCTTAGTGCTGACGGGTAAAGACGACGATCATTACATCAAACGCTGCGCCAGCGCCGGGGCCGATGGTTTTATCAGTAAACGCAATAACCTGACTGAACTGCACGACGCCCTGCGCGCACTCAAAGCTGGGTATAGCTATTTCCCCTCCAGTTGGGCACGTATGGCGATAATGGGCACCTCCGCGGGAGATGACAAGAGCAAAATAGCGGGGTTATCCGTGAAAGAACTGCAAGTGTTGCAGTATCTGGCCAAGGGGATCAAAGTGGTCGATATTGCTGTCCACCTGCAGATCAGCGATAAGACCGTCAGCACCTATAAACGCCGCCTGATGCAAAAACTTGAGTTGCAAAGCATGCTGGAGTTGTACGACTTCACTCAACGCAACAATCTGGATTGAGAGTATCTATGCAAAAACTGTTGATCCTCTGCTGTCTGCTGTTTTGCTTGCCGAGCAATGTACTCGGAGCAGACGAACCGCAGCTCATGAAGATATTCAGTCGCGAGGTGCTCACGCCACTGCAGGTTGAACTCAGCGACAGCGACTGGCGCTGGTTAGGCATGAAACGGGAAGTCAGGATTGCGATCTACGCGCCGGAAAACCCGCCATTCGACGTGGTGCCCGACTCAGGAACCTTTGAGGGTATCTCTGCTGACTACAGCCAACTGGTTGCCCACTATCTCGGCTTGGGCACCAAGGTGTTGCGTTACGCCAGCCGATCAGCGGCGCTCGAAGGGGTCAGTAAAGGTGAAGCCGATATGCTGGTTGATGATACCGGCGGCCAGGAGATTGAAAACCCCGGTTTTATCAGCAGCATTCCGTTTACCCCCGATCACCCGGTCCTGGTCGCCCGTGAAACCGCCATCTCCCAGCCCCTGCTGACCCAACCCGATTTGCGTATCGCACTGCTGGATAACTTTTTAAGCGATCAATGGCTGGCAACGCATTATCCCAACGCCAGGATCACCCGTTACACCACTCCGCAAACCGCACTGTCGTCTGTCGCGTTTGGTGAGAATGACTACTTTATTGGCAACTTGACCGTGACCAGCTTTCTGATTGAACGCAACTACGCCAATATACTGTCGGTGGCCGATATTTTCCCCAAATGGGAAACCGGCCCACGTTTTCTGTTCCGGGCAGATGAAACCATCCTGCAAAGAGCCGTCGACACCGTACTGAAGACCATCACGCCAGTACAACACAAGATTATTTTCCGCCAATGGAGCCAGGGATCGGACCTATGGCAGTTTCAGTCTCATATTGCCCTGACCGAACCAGAGCAGCGCTGGCTGGAGCAGCATAGCCAACTGCGCGTGGTGATTGACCCACTCTATGCCCCCTTTACCATGTTTGATGACGCTGGGCAGTTCCATGGTATCTCCGCCGATGTGCTGCGTCTGATTCATTTGCGTACCGGGTTGAATTTTAAAGCCGTAGGGGCCGATACGGTTGCCAACATGTTTAACATGCTGAGCCAGGATAAAGCAGACCTTATCGCCGCCATGAGCTCCAGCGCTACGCGCGAAAAACAATTTCTATTTACTCGCCCCTATATCCTCCCCCCTTTTGTCCTGGTGGTGCAAAACAAAAGCACGGCCCCTAAGAGGCTCTCCGATACCATGAGACTGGCCATCACCCCAGACAGCCCTCTTCACGGCTGGCTGCAGGCGCACTATCCCAACATCCAACTGATCGAGGCCGGTAATGACAGCATGGCGATGCAGTTGGTGGTTGAAGGCAAGGCAGAGGGGGCCGTCAATAACTTGATTGGCGCCAGTTACATGATTGACCACTATTTTCACGGCAAGCTGAGGATCAGCTCACGTTTAAGTGAAACATCGTCACGCCTCGCTTTTGCCGTGGGGCGCGATCAGCCCGAGCTTTATAGCATTTTGAACAAGGCGTTAGCGGACATTCCTCCCAGAGATATTTCGATGATTGCCAACAGATGGCAAGGAACGCCGGACGTGAAACTGGATACCTGGGTGGTCTACAGCACCCAGTTCTACTGGTTAGCCGGCATTTTTGCCGCATTGGTGCTCACTTCACTGGTATGGAATTACTATCTGCGCCGGGAAATTCGTATGCGCCAAGACGTACAAACGAAGCTGCAAGAACAGGCAACGTTTCGGGAAACCTTATTTAACGCTACACCGGTACCTGTCTACGTCGTGGTCCCCAATGGCGATATCATCGATCACAACCAGGCATGGGATACCTTCTTCAAACATAAAGAGGATAGCCCAGACCCACTGTCATTGGCCTCTCCTGCGCATCCACTCGCTCAGGTATACCCTACTCTACACCCGATGCTGACCACCCTAGGCCGCCAGCGGTTATCACCACAGCGCTATCGTGTTTATAACGGTGAAGAAGAACGCGTGATTCTGCACCAGGCAGTGTCTTTTACCGATCTTGCCGGCAAAGTGGCGGGGGTGATTTGCAGTTGGCAGGATATCACCGAGCATGAACACCTGATGCAACAATTCTCTCGCGCGTGGGAACGAGCAGAGCAGGCTAACCGCACCAAGAGCACGTTCCTGGCCACCATGAGCCATGAAATCCGCACCCCGCTCAGCGCCATCATTGGCTTGCTTGAGCTGGTAGTGACCAACAAGGCCGGTAAGGATAAAGATAGCGAATCGATTCAGATAGCCTACGAATCGGCAGTATCGTTGATGGGGCTAATTGGCGATATCCTCGATCTGGCCAAGATCGAGTCCGGCAAATTGGAACTGCTGTCTGAATGGGTGCCTTTCAAGGAACTCGCAGCACCGGTAGTCAGAGTCTTTGCAGGACTGGCGCGCCAGAAGAACCTGGCGCTGCATTGCCATGTGGATCTCCTGCACCCGGACGAAATCTGCATCGACCCTATGCGCCTGCGTCAGATATTGTCCAACCTGGTCAGCAATGCCATCAAATTTACCGAGCAAGGCTCTGTCGATGTGCAGATCAAATGCCTGCCAGATGATAACCAGCAGGCCATGCTGGAACTCATCGTGACGGATACAGGTATCGGTATTGCTGAGGAGGATCAGCAACCGATCTTCAATGCCTACGAACAGTCTGATGCAGGCAAAAAACAGACGGGCACTGGCCTGGGGCTGGCAATCTGCACACAACTGGTCACCATGATGGGGGGAACTATCGCTCTCCACAGTAAGCTAGGGCGCGGTACGCGTGTTACCGTGCGTATCCCCGTGGAGCACCGCCAACATGTTTTGCCATCGGTGGAAAGTGCCCGCGCAGAGGCAGACAGTGTTCGCCCTCTGCACATCCTGGCAGTCGACGATCACCCGGCCAACCGGTTGTTACTCAAACGCCAGCTCACTCGCCTGGGGCATGATGTGATTGAGGCAGAAAACGGCGAGCAGGCGCTGCAACTATGGCAAGCAAACAACATTGATCTGGTGATTACCGATTGCAGCATGCCCGTTATGGATGGTCTGACACTTACGCGCTTGCTGCGACAAGCGCAGACCAGGCCTCTGACCATCATGGGATTGACCGCCAATGCTCAGCCAGAAGAGCGCGCACGTTGTCTGGCGGCAGGAATGGATGATTGCCTGTTTAAACCGCTACGGTTGCCCCAATTGGAAGCCCTGTTGCGCAAGGTTCCACGCCCTGCTGAGCAAGAGCAGGAGCCTAAAATCACGCTAGGGGAAATGGTGGATTTAACTGCGTTACGCCAATTGGCGCAGAATGATACCGAACTGCTGCATGGCCTGCTACGCACCACCCAGAATGAGAATTCGCGCGATATGCAGCAGGCCGCCGTTCTAGTGGCAGAGCAAGCCTGGCACGAGTTGGCTCGCTGCCTTCATCGCCTGGCCGGTGCAGCACAAATCATCGGCGCCGTTGAGGTTGAAAAACGCTGTCGCGCACTGGAAAAGTATTGTGAAGGTGAACCGGAAGCCAGCGAGGTTGCAACACGCCTGCAGCAAGCCTTACAGGCGGTAACAGAATTTAACCAGGCGATTGAGAGATTTATATACCCAAAATAATTTGAGTTGCAGGCAGGCGGCGACGCAGTGACAAATCGGTCTTTGACCGATTGGAATAGCGCTTGCGCTGGCCTGTAGGGTGAGCCTCTTTGAGGCTCATAATCCCCAGGAGCTTACTCAAGATCGTTCCTGGGGTGAGCGACAAATCTGCTTGGCAGATTTGAACGCTGCTTGCAGCGGCCCCGAAGGGGCGAGGCCCAGTATGGGCCGAGTAACAAAGCCAACGCACATGCAGCTTGAAGTATGAAGGGTATAGCAGCAGCTTAGGCTGTACTGCACAATAGCAACAGCACGCAACAACGCAACTGTCCCGTAACAGCCTAACTGCTTTTCCGCTTACCTTTCCCAGTAAGACTCTTCCAGACTGTCTTCCCGTTCAGGCAAGCCGCGCGTCAGGCGCGGTGAATGCTGATTCAGCACCTGATAACTGACGCGGTTGGCATATTTACACACCTGCGCCAAAGAGGAATAGGTCAGGTAGCTGCGCACGTGTTTGCTGGAATTCGGCACGTTGTTGCGGTGATAGCCATTGGCCGCAATATCGTGCAGCAAGGCAGAGAGGGCTGCATCGCCCGCACCGTTGGTATTCATGATTTTTTCCGGGCCGCCCATATAAGGCGCAATGTGCGAATAGATGCGCAATGGGTTTTCGCAGTTTACACGGCGCATGCCGCGGCTGAATTCATAACGGTTAAACTCGGCAATCTGGCCCGGCAGCAGCGGATGCTGGGTTTCACGCTTGTTGGCCTCTTCCGTGTAGCCTGCCATATACAGGCCGCTTGGCCCGGCGGTACACAGCACCAGATCCACCCAATCCAACGCCATATCCGCCGCCATCAGCGGATCGCCGAGCCCGGTCAATTCCAGAGCTTCGTCCTCGTTCATTGCCAGAATGGAAACGTGTTCGTTGAGAAAATCACGCCACCACTGCGGGTTGTCGGCAATCACATATTTGGTGCCCAGCGTCAGCACCACCGGCACATCGTACTGTTTGGCGTATTCAATCGCCCGCATGGCGGCGGCAGGCATCGGTTCACCCGGCTTGCAGCGCACCAGATAAGAGGTCAGCACTAACGCCGAAGCCCCGGCAATCACCTCTTCAGGGATACTCTCCGGGCGCAGTTGATTCATCTGACCCGGGCTGATGGCGAAGGTGCGCTCACCGCTTTCAGCGATCAGCGTGAAACAGCGGCCAATCGCACTATCCACCGCTTGCAGGTAGTTGAGATCGGTGCGGCTGGAGGTGTTACACAGATAGCGGTAGGCATAGCTGCCAATCTTGATGTTGCTGCACATCACGCCCAGCAGGATCGAACGATCGTCCGCCAGCACCGAATAGTTGTGCAAAGTATTGCCGATCGTGCCACCGGCAAACTGGTGAGTGATCAGGTTATTGTCTAGCAGTTCCTGGTACAGAGCTTCGGCAATGTCATCTTCAATCACCAGTGAATGGCCAAGGCTCAGGCCGTAGCGCGCCACAAACGCATCATCCACTTTCGCTTCGATATCCACCAGCGTCTGGTCAATGCCGACGATATAAGAGGTGCCGATTTCATTTTCTGGCTGTGCCTGCTGCAACAGCGGATCGCGAGCGTTAACCGGGAAATAGTGTTTGGATTTACGTTTACCAGGAAATTTCATGTGATTGACGAAGTTGGCTGTGAACGGGCAGGAATAGTAGCATATTCCTGCCCGTTTGATTAAAACCGCTGTGCCACCAACTCTTGCATCATATCGATATGCGCCGAGTCATCATTAAGCGCGGAGATGTATTCGAACTTTTCACCGCCAGCCTCAAGGAAGATCTCCCGGTTCTGCTCTTTGATCTCTTCCAATGTTTCCAGGCAATCGGCCGAAAAACCGGGGCAAATCAGTTGCACATGCTTAACGCCCTGGGCTGGCAGGCTTTTCAGGGTTTCATCGGTGTAGGGGGTTAACCAGGGTTCGCGGCCAAAGCGTGACTGGTAAGTCAGCATCACCCTGTCCGCCGCCAACGGCAGCGTGGCCGCCAGCGCCCGGTAGGTATCCTCACAGCGTTGCGGATAGTCATCCCCCAAACGGGCATAGCGCTTGGGAATGCCGTGGAATGACATGATCAAACGATCGGGCTGACCGTGCTCGGCAAAACAGCGCTCAACGCTTTGCCGCAATGCGGAAATATAGGTGGGATGTTCGGCGTAATCGCGGATAAAGCCGATCGATGGCAAACGGCGGTAGCCTTTGAGCACCCGCGCCACGCCATCCCACACCGCCGCGCTGGTCGAGCAGGAGTATTGCGGATAAAGCGGCAGCACCACCAGGTTGGTTACGCCCTGCGCCAGCAGGCTATCGATCGCCTGCGCCAGGCTCGGTGAGCCGTAGCTCATCCCCAGCTCAACCGGCGTGTTCGGCATACGTGCCGCTAGCGCCTGCTGCTGACGACGGCTGTAAACCAGCAACGGCGAACCTTCGTCCATCCATACCGATTGGTACAGCTTGGCCACGCGCGGCGAGCGCAGTGGTAAAATGACCCCGTTCAGAATCGGCCACCAGAGCAGCGGTGACAGATCGACCACGCGGCCATCGCTGAGGAACTCTTTCAGATAGCGTTTTACCGCTCGCGGGGTAGGGGCATCGGGCGTACCCAAGTTCGCCAGCAATACCCCGTGTTTTTCTTGCTTCATTACAGTTCCCTTTTCCGGCCTGGCTAATACGCTGTTATTAGACGTGATTAATGGCGTCATGCTTGTCAGTTAAGGCTAAGCCGTTCCCTCTACCTTAGGAAGAGGATGGGGGAAGATCACCGAATTAAGCCCCTCACCCCGGCCCTCTCCCACAGGGAGAGGGGGACGACACGTTAGCATCTGCTGAAAAATCAGGCGATTCTGCGCTTAACTGACTGACATAAAAGTAATGACAGCTATTGTAGCGGAAAAGTGCTTAGCCGGAACCGATATCAGCAACAGGTATTCCCGCTGTGACTCACTTCTGTGCCAATTGCCATACCGCAGCCACATTGCGCGCCGTCACTTCCAGATTGCGTGCCGCTTCTGTCAGTGCCTCTTCCAACGTCACGATGCGATCCAGCACCGAGAACGCGGCGTCGATACCGTGCTGGTGCACCACCTGATAATCCACAGCCAAACTACCGGCGATGGCGATCACCGGCAGATGATGGCGTTTTGCCACCCGCGCTACGCCGATCGGCGTTTTGCCGTGAATAGATTGGCTGTCGAGCCGCCCTTCACCGGTAATCACCAGATCGGCATCGCGCAGCGCGTCTTCCAGTTGAAGCGTTTCGATCACGATCTCAATGCCTGGCCGCAGCTGAGCGGCAAGAAAACCGATCAACGCCGCCCCCATGCCCCCGGCCGCTCCCGCACCGGCAGCATTCAATACCGCACGGCCAGTAGCCTGCTCCAACAGCGTGCCGTAGTGGTGCAGCGCGTTATCCAACTCCTGCACCATCGCTGGCGTTGCCCCTTTCTGCGGGCCAAAAACCGCCGAAGCGCCTTTTGCTCCGCACAACGGGTTGTCCACATCACAGGCCACGGTGATCTTCACCTGCTGCAAACGCGGATCCAGTTGGCTGAGATCGAGATGAGCCAACTGTGCCAGCGCTGCGCCCCCCGGTTGCAGCGGCTGGTGCTGATCATCCAGCAGCCGAGCCCCTAACGCCTGCATCATGCCCGCGCCGCCATCGTTGGTTGCGCTGCCGCCGATGCCGAGGATGATCGATGTCACCCCGCGATCCAACGCGGCCAGGATCAGTTCGCCTGTGCCATAGCTGGTGGTAATGCGCGGGTTACGCTCGCCGCTGGCAGCCAAGTGCAACCCTGACGCGGCCGCCATCTCGATCACCGCCGTCTCGCCATCCCCCAGCAGGCCATAGAAGGCCTCTACCGGCTTGCCCAGAGGGCCGGTGGCACTGACCATAACAAGCTCTCCGCCCGTGGCGGCCACCATGGAATCCACCGTTCCCTCACCGCCATCCGCCATCGGCAGCAGCACATACTGCACCGCAGGGAATATCTGACGAAAACCACGTTCAATCGCATGCGCCACTTCCAGTGCGCTGAGGCTTTCTTTAAATGAGTCCGGCGCAATGACGACTTTCTTCAGCATGTTCATTTTGAATTCCTTAACCTGCGAGATTGAATACGCCAAACATCAGCGCAGAGAGGGTTGCAATGGTAAAGCCCACCAACGTTTCGTAAGGCAATAACTTCAGCCGTTCATGCACCACCATATTGGTGCTCCCGCCGGTAGCGTGAAAGAAACTGCCGTGCGGCAGGTGATCCAGCACGGTAGCCCCCGCGTGGATCATTGCGGCACCCGCCAGCCCACTGATGCCCAACTCCAGCAATGTGCTGCTGAACACCCCAGAGGCAACGGCGGTTCCTGCCGTGGTAGACGCCGTGGCCATCGACATCAGCGCGCCAGAAAGCGGTGCCAGCAGCCAGGCGGGCATCCCGGTGTGGGTTAAGCCGGCAATCAGGGCGTCTTTTAAGGCTGAATTGGCGATAATCCCGGCCAATGTCCCCGTACCGAGCAGCATAATCGCCACCGGCGCCATACGGCTGAGGCCCGAAATCATGAACCTGTTGCTGTCGCGGATACGCCCCATCAGCAGCGCCCCCAGCAAGCCGCCAACCGGCAAGGCGATTAACGGATCTACGGCAATACCGGCGATCGGGCGCAGTGACAAAAGCAGAATCGCAATCAAAGGCGCGCTGATTGCGGCGGCAAAGCCAGGACGAGCTCCTTCGGTCTGCAGGGTCAGTTCTTCCGCACTGACCATGCTGCCTTTATTGCTCAAGCGCTTAGCCAACACGTAAGCCACCACCAGGCCACAGAGGCCCGGCACGATCCCGGCCATCATCACCGAGGTGAGAGGGACATTAAAATTCTCTGCGGCGGCAATGGTATTAGGATTGGGCGACATCACGTTGCCCGCCTTGCCGCCGCCGACCATTGCCAGCAGAATCGCCACGCGAGAGATCCCGGCTTTCTGCGCGATAGACAAGGCGATCGGTGCCACGGTGATCACCGCCACATCGATAAACACCCCGACGGCGGTCAGGATCAAGGTTGCCACCGCCAGAGCCAGTAAAGCGCGAGTTTCCCCGACCTTACGCACGATGGTTTCTGCAATGGTGTGTGCCGCACCGGATTCGATCAAGACGCCAGCCAGCACCCCGGCGGCCAGAATGCGCATCACCGCATTGGTGATGCCCTGCGCACCGGTAATCATCAGCGTGACGGTTTGTACCAGATCGGCACCGCCGCATAAGCCGCCCGCCAGCGCCCCGGCGATCATGCCATAGGCTGGTGGAACCTTACGTAGAATCAGTACGATAGCGACAGTTAATGCCACCAGCGCGCCTAAAGTGGATACCGTTGTCATTATTATTTTCCCTTGGTTGGTGTGCCAGCCAACTTACCGCCAGCATTGCGTTTTAGCCTGAGAGAAAACAACAAAAACATCCGGCCAAAGGGGCAGGAAAATTGTGGGTTAATACAGTTCAGTCATTAATCAGCATGCCGATATAGAGCTGTAAATTATCACCTAGATTGTTGATTTTTAACCCTGTTATCACCTCTATTTTCTGCAGGCGATACCGCAGCGTATTCACATGAATATGAAGCTGCGCCGCCGTCTGCGTTTGATCACAATTCTGGTAAAAGTATTGACGGAGCGTATTACGCAGCACGCCTTTCTCGTCCTTCTCGCTCAGCACCGCCCAAGGCCGTGACAGTTCTTGCGCCCGCCAGTCCTCTCCCAGATCGCACAGCAGCGCAGGCAACGGGTAATCCTGATAGAACAGCGTTTTATGCCGTAGCTTCAACCTGCGGGCCATTGCCTGAGTCGCCCGCGCCGTGAGGGTCGAACGCCGTAAACCTTCCTGGCCGGTGAAATAACCACCGATAATCAGCCTGACGCTGAAACGGCCCTGTAACTGGCTCAACAGCTGCTGCGCCTGGCGGCGCTCCTGCTTCAGGCTCCATTCCCCTTGCTGCAACATGGCAGGCCGCAGCAGCACCAGCTCATTGAAATGCGTCATGGCGATCAGCGCTTCACGCTGCGTGTTTTCTAATTCGGTCAATAAATCGCGTAATAACTGAGGCTGCCGATCGTATAGCTCGACAATCCAGACCAGGCGTGGCTGCTGTAAATCCAGCCCCAGATAAGCCGCCATGGCGTCCAGCGAGCCCGGCTCCGTTTGCGGCTGCAGCAGTTGGTTCGCCAACTCTTCACGGTAGCGCCGCTCCCACTGATGCTGATCCAGCAACGCCGCCTGTTCCACCATCAGCTCAGCGGCCATTTTCACCAGTTCGGCATAGGCGCGCACTTCCTGCGGATCGCCAGAGATGCCAATCACCCCCACGTGCTGCTGACGAAAGCTGAACGGCAGATTGATGCCGGGCTTAACCCCTTTCAGATGTGCCGCCGTCGCGGCATCGATTTCCACCACACGATTTTCCGTCAACGCCAGTACCGCGCCTTCATGGCGCTGGTACAGCCGCGCCGGATCGCCAGAGGCAATAATCACGCCGTTGCTGTCCATCACGTTGACCGAATGATGAATAATGCCCATCGCACGCTGCACGATCTGCCGCGCGGTAGCTTCTTCCAGCAAACGGGTCTGTTTGAGCATGCGTTTTTTCCTGTCGACTTAAACATGCGAGATAAGAGAGGGCATCATAGTGCGCATTGCTGGCAAAAAAAACGCCAGGCGTCAGGCCCGGCGTTCTATATGGCAATAAAACCGATCAGCCCAGAATGCTTGCCAGCTCAGCGCTCACTTCGGTCACTTTACGCGTACCATCGATTTTGTGATAGGCAGTATTACCCGCATCGGCTTCTTGACGGTAGTAAGACACCAGCGGCGCGGTCATCTGATGATATTCCACCAGACGTTTACGCACGGTTTCTTCCTGATCGTCTTTGCGGGTGGTCAGCTCTTCGCCAGTGGCGTCGTCTTTGCCTTCCACTTTCGGCGGATTGAATTTGATGTGATACACGCGGCCAGAAGGCGCATGCACCCGGCGGCCAACGATGCGATCAACGATCAACTCGTCCGGCACGTCGAATTCCAGCACATAGTCCACCTTAATGCCGGCTTCCTTCATTGCGTCGGCCTGTGGAATAGTGCGCGGGAAACCGTCCAGCAGGAAACCGTTACGGCAGTCTTCCTGAGTGATACGCTCTTTCACCAGCGCAATCACCAGCTCATCGGTAACCAACTTGCCGGCGTCCATGATCTCTTTCGCCTGCTTGCCCAGTTCAGTACCGGCCTTAACGGCTGCGCGCAACATATCACCGGTGGAGATTTGCGGAATACCGTATTTCTCCATGATGAATTGAGCCTGAGTACCTTTACCAGCGCCCGGAGCGCCCAGCAGAATGATACGCATTGCGTAAATCCCCTTGCTATGTATTTCCCTTCATCCCCCAAGCCGCAGCCTGAAGTCATTTGGGTTTGAGTTTTTATAAAATTGCGAAAACGCTCAACCTTACCATTTCTCAGGGGTGAGGCTCAAGGTAGCGAGAGGAGATCGCGGGTGGAAAAACGCGGCTGAAACGAGGCAAGCGGGAGGAAAATTTACCAGTAAAAGAAGAAAATACGCCCCCGACCATTCAGCCTGGGGCGTATTTTTATGCTTTACGCAGACAACAGCTTATTCATCCGGCGAATAAACTGGTTTGGATCTTCCAGCGTGCCGCGCTCAGCCAGCAGTGCCTGATCCAGCAACAGATCGATCCATTCCGCAAATTGCTCGTTATCGCCCACGTCAGAGGCGCGTTTAACCAGCGCATGTTCCGGATTCAGCTCAAAGATATACTTCACTTCCGGTGCCGGTTGGCCCGCTGCGGCAAACAGTTTCGCCATCTGGGTGCTCATCTCATCAGCATCGGTGGTGACGATCGCTGGGGTATCGGTCAGGCGGTGCGTCAGGCGCACGTCTTTCACCCGCTCACCCAGCAGCGTTTTCACCCGATCGATAAACGGCTCCAGCTGCTTCTCGGCTTCTTTCTGCTCTGCGGTTTCGTCCGCCAGCTTGTTCAGGGCCTCATCGGCCTTGCTGACCGACTGGAACACTTTGCCGTCGAACTCAGTCAGGTAGCTCATCATCCACTCGTCAATGCGATCGGAGAGCAGCAGCACTTCGATGCCTTTCTTGCGGAACAGCTCCAGGTGCGGGCTGCTCTTGGCGGCGGCGTAGCTGTCGGCAGTGATGTAGTAAATCTTGTCCTGGCCTTCGCTCATGCGGCCAACATACTCTTCCAGCGCAACGGTCTGTGCCGAGCTGTCGTTATGGGTAGAGGCAAAGCGCAGCAGCTTGGCGATAGCCTCTTTGTTGCCGCCATCTTCCGCCGGGCCCTCTTTCAGCACCAGGCCGAACTGCTGCCAGAACTTCTGGTACTCTTCACTGTTGTCTTTCGCCAGCTTATCCAGCATCTGCAAGACGCGCTTGGTTAACGCACCGCGCAGGTTTTGCGTCACGCGGTTATCCTGCAGAATTTCACGGGAAACGTTCAGCGGCAGATCGTTGGAATCGATCAGGCCGCGCACAAAACGCAGGTAGTTCGGCATGAACTGCTCGGCGTCATCCATGATAAACACGCGCTGCACGTAGAGCTTCAGGCCGTGCTTGTGATCGCGGTTCCACATGTCCCACGGCGCCTGCGCCGGGATGTACAGCAGGCTGGTGTACTCCTGCTTGCCTTCGACACGGTTGTGGCTCCAGCTCAGCGGGTCGGTGAAATCATGGGCGATGTGCTTGTAGAACTCTTTGTACTCTTCGTCGGTAACGTCTGATTTGCTGCGAGTCCACAGGGCCTGCGCCTTGTTGATTTTCTCCCAGGTGACGGTGCCGTCTTCTTCATTCTTGGTTTCGATCTCTACCGGCAACGCGATGTGATCGGAATATTTGCCGATCACCGAACGCAGACGCCAAGCGTCGAGGTATTCGTCTTCGCCTTCGCGCAGGTGCAGCGTAATTTCAGTGCCGCGATCTTCTTTGCTGATGTCGGCGATAGTGTAATCACCTTCACCGGCAGACTCCCAGAACACGCCTTCATCTGCCGCCGCACCGGCCGCACGGGTGCGCACGGTGACCTTATCAGCCACGATGAACGCCGAATAGAAACCGACGCCGAACTGGCCGATCAACTGGCTGTCTTTCGCCTGATCGGAACCTATCGACTCCAGGAATGCCTTGGTGCCAGATTTGGCAATGGTACCCAGGTTTTCAATCACTTCTTCGCGGTTCATACCGATGCCGTTGTCAGCGATCGTCAAAGTGCGTTGGTCTTTGTCGAAGGAAAGACGCACGCGCAGCTCGCCATCACCTTCATACAGCTCAGGGGCGGAAAGCGCGCGGAAACGCAGTTTGTCGGCGGCGTCGGATGCGTTGGAGATCAGCTCTCGCAGGAAAATTTCTTTATTGGAGTACAGCGAATGAATCATCAAATGAAGCAGCTGTTTGACTTCAGACTGGAACCCACGGGTTTCTTGACCTTTCATACTCATTGATTACCTCAATAGCCGATAATTTTATACCCAATGAATTTCAAGTTGTGGCTAGGCGACCCACTCGTGAGTCCCCAGGAGCTTAGAACAACTCAGTGACTGGGGCGAACGAGTGCAGTCAACAACGCCACGGCTTGAAAGGCGAAGGGTATATGACCAAATTAGAACAATGAAGGTAAAGTGGGGTCAACCCTGAGGTTTTTCAAGCGACTGGCGAGGGAATTTTTGCGAAGCGATGATAACGGGGCAGCGGCCTGCCCCGCAGGAAAACGTCAGAACTTGATCGCGTGGCGGCCAGCCAGGGAATGCGACAGCGTGGTGCCATCGACCATCTCCAGTTCACCGCCCACCGGCACGCCGTGGGCAATGCGGCTGGCCAGAACGCCGTACTGGCCGCACATCTCGGCAATGTAGTTCGCCGTGGCATCCCCTTCCACCGTCGGGTTGGTGGCCAGGATCACTTCGGTAATGCTTTCCTTCTCCAGCCGTTGCTCCAGCCGATCCAGGCCGATATCGCCAGGCCCGATACCGTCCAGCGGCGACAGATGGCCCATCAGCACAAAGTAGCGCCCGGCAAACTGCCCGGTCTGCTCAATGGCGTGGATATCCGCCGGGCTTTCCACCACGCAGATCTGGCCGTTTTGCTGCCGACGCGGATTGTTGCAGATGGTGCAGGTATCCTGCTCGGTAAAGGTGCGGCAATCGGCACAGTGGCCGATCTCCGACATCGCACGGGTCAAGGCCTGCGCCAGGCGCATTCCGCCGCTGCGATCGCGCTGCAGCAGTTGAAACGCCATACGCTGCGCCGACTTCGGGCCGACGCCCGGCAAGCAGCGCAACGCTTCCATCAATGATTCAAGCAGCGGACTGGTTTGCATCAGAACGGCATCTTAAAGCCAGGTGGCAGTTGCATACCGCTGGATACCGATGCCATCTTCTCTTTCTGGGTTTCTTCGATGCGGCGCGCCGCGTCGTTGAACGCCGCTGCGATCAGATCTTCCAGCATCTCTTTGTCATCTTCCATCAGGCTTTGGTCGATCTCCACCCGGCGGCAGTTGTGCGCCCCGTTGATGGTCACTTTCACCAGGCCAGCGCCGGATTCTCCCGTCACTTCCAATTTGGCGACTTCTTCCTGCATCTGCTGCATTTTTTCCTGCATTTGCTGGGCTTGCTTCATCAGGTTACCCAGACCGCCTTTACCAAACATAGTCGTCTCTCACATAGCATTGGCCGCGCACGGTGCGCCGCGTTAAATAGGGCGGATACTGTCTTCGTCCAGATCCGCGTCGAAAAACCGGCGCAGCGTCTGGATATTGGTATCCGCAACAATGGACTGGCGAGCCTGTGCCAGTTTTTCTTCATAAATGGCTTGCCGCCACTCCAGCGGAGTCCGCTCCGCCGGATTATCGTCTTCCACCACGATGAGTTCAACCGGGCTGCCGTACAGCTCGCCGAGCGCATCAGCCAGCGTCTTCTGTGCCGATGGCGAATTCAGATGACGCTGCGAAGAGCGCAGGTGGAGACAAATTCTGCCGGGTTCCAGCCGCTCTTTAAAGGCGTTTAACGCCAGTTGCTGGACCAGTTTCGGTATTTTTAAGCGATCGATTTCTGCCGCCCAGGCATCACGCGCAATGGACTCAACCACCAGTTTAGCCGACAACTCGGGCGTTTTTTCATGCTCCAGCGCCGTGCGCAATGCTTTTGGCGTAGCCAGTGGCTCAGGAGCGGCCTCCGGTTCGGTCTGCGCGCGCCAGCGATAGGCTTCCGGCTTGGCGGGTTCCGCCACCACCTTTTCCGCCTGACGCTTCTGGCTGCGCTCAGTCACCGAGGCTAACCGCTCCAGTGCTGAGGTTGCCGGCCGCGCTGTTCCTGGCGCCGCCGGCTCATTCTTTTTTGGTGTGGATGCCCCCTGTTGCCGCAGCAACTGGGTGCGCGCTTTCAGTAATTGCGCGGTAGCATCGGGTAGATTCGTTGGTTGATGATTCTGTGGCGCGGCCGCCTGCCCCAAAGGGGGCGGCGAGTCCTGAGATTGTGGCGCGGCCGCTGCCATATGGCTTTGCGGTTGCCCCATTGGAGCCTGTTGCACCATGGCAACTGGCTCAGGGATCACGGCTTTCGGGTGAAATGCCAGTGCGCGCAGCAATGTCATTTCAACCCCCATACGGCGATCCGGCGCATAGGCCAGCTCTTTGCGCCCCACCAGCAGTATTTGATAATAAAGCTGCAGATCGGCCGGTGGCAGGGTGCGCGCCAATTCACGTAAGCGCTGTTCGATCACGGCATAATGGCTATCCAGCGCGGAGGGCAGCAACTGAATCATCGCAATGCGATGCAGCAAGGCCAGTGTCTCTACCAGCAGGGTTTCCCAATCCACCCCGCGCGACGCCGCCTGAGCCACCTGCGCCATCACTTTTTCGCCATCGGCGCTGACCAGGGCTTCAAGAATGGCCAGCGGTTGTTCATCATCCAAAGTGCCCAGCATCTGGCTGACGGTGAGAGTAGTCACCTGCCCTTGCCCCATGGCGATCGCCTGATCCGTCAGGCTGAGCGCATCACGCATACTGCCGTCGGCCGCGCGCGCCAGCAGCTGCAGCGCCCGGGCGTCGCTGGTGATCTGCTCCGCCTGCAGGATGGTTTCCAACTGAGTGCGGATCTGTTCAACGTCTAATGCTTTGAGATGGAATTGCAGGCAACGCGACAGGATCGTCACCGGCAGCTTCTGCGGATCGGTGGTGGCCAGCAGGAACTTGACGTGCGAAGGCGGTTCTTCCAGCGTTTTCAACAGCGCATTGAAGCTGTGACGCGAGAGCATGTGCACTTCATCGATCAGGTAAACCTTGAAGCGGCCACGCGCCGGGGCATATTGCACGTTATCCAGCAGATCGCGGGTGTCTTCCACCTTGGTTCGCGAAGCGGCGTCGATCTCGATCAGATCGACAAAACGCCCCTGTTCGATCTCGCGGCAGTTGTCGCATTCGCCACAAGGGGTGGCGGTGATACCGGTTTCACAGTTCAGGCCTTTGGCTAGCAGGCGGGCGATAGAGGTTTTGCCCACGCCGCGCGTGCCCGAGAACAGGTAGGCGTGATGGATCCGCCCCAGAGAGAGGCCGTTAGCCAGCGCCGTCAGAACATGTTCCTGTCCGACAACATCTGCAAACGTTTGAGGGCGCCACTTACGGGCTAGAACCTGATAGCTCATTGATACCGGAGAAGTCGAGTGGTCTGGAGGGCCATGCTAACACAGCCCCGCGGCGTTCCGCGAGGCCGTTATGGTAATGCCGAGACGCTGCGGCGAATCAGTGTCCGGCAAAGTTGACCAGGCAATAGCAATCAATGCCAAAGTCATTCAAACGCGTTTCACCACCGAGTTCCGGCAGATTGATAATAAACGCTGCGTCTTTCACTTCACCGCCCAAACGGCGGATCAGCTTAGCGGTGGCTTCAATGGTTCCACCGGTGGCCAGCAAATCGTCCACGACCAGCACTTTGTCACCGGCGGTGATGGCATCGGTATGGATCTCCAACCGATCGGTGCCGTATTCCAGCTCATAGCTTTCACTGAGGGTCGCACGCGGCAACTTGCCTGGCTTGCGCACCGGCACAAAACCAATGCCCAGCGCCAGCGCCACTGGGGCACCAAACAGGAAACCACGCGCTTCAGTCCCCACCACTTTGGTGACACCCGTTTCACGATAGCGCTCAACCAGCAGCTCAATGCTGGCAGCGTAAGCCAGCGGGTTTTCCAACAGGCTGGTCACATCACGGAACAGAATGCCCGGCTTCGGATAGTCGGGGATGGTTTTGATACTGTCTTTAATAAACTGAAGTTGCTGTGCAGTCGCGGTCATAGTTATTGCCTGATAAAACTACCTGAAAATTTCCATACAGGCTCTTCAAACCCCGACCGGGCAATGCCTGGGACAAGAATTCAATGAAGGGAAGAAACCTGCGCACGAAAACGCCCAAATCTATGCAAAATGCGCGATAAATGCAACTGACGCAGCACAATCAGCGCGTTTTTTGTTGCTCCCGATCAATAACCGGCAGCCGTAACATAAAGCTCAGCAAAGCGACCAGAATCACCAGCAGAACGCCCCTGACCCACCAGAGTTTCACCAGCCACAGCGAAACCGCAAACGTCACGACGATCAGCAGCACCGCCTTCCATTTAGCCCCCGCTGGCAATGCGCGGTGTTGCTGCCAGTGGCGCAGGTAGGCACCAAACCAGGAACGGTATAACAACCAATGGTGAAAATGCGGCGATGAACGGGCAAAACACCAGGCCGCCAATAACAGAAAAGGAGTGGTCGGCAGCAGCGGCAGCACCACGCCCAGCGTTGCCAACATCACCGCCAGCCAGCCCACTATGATCAATAACCCACGCGTCATGCATTTCCTTTATTTATTATCATGATGGCCCGCTTACTGTATCACCCGTAACAGGTTTATCCACTCGCGGCTTGTTTCAGATCGCGTTCGCGGGCAAGCTTAAGCATAACCTCTTTTGCCAAAGGACACCCCGTGAGTACCCAGCGCTTACTACAAGCCCTTGAACAGCAGATCGCCACTTTGGCCAGCGAGGTGCAACCCCGTGGCGATGTGCCGATCCCACAGGCGCGTTTTGATACGGCGCTGTTTGCTAACCATGGCACGCGCTTGCGCGATTATCTGGCTGAAGTGCAGAAGAATTTTGCCCAGTTGCAGACTGCGGTGAAAGATAACCGTTCCGCTCACGTCGCTTTTCTGGCGGAAAAACTGGTCACGCAGCTCACCGCCCTGCAGCGCGAAATGGCGACACAGACGTTGAGGCGCAAAAATCAGCCGAAAGAGGTGGTGGCCGTCGATTTGTATCACAAGCTGGCCGAGCATCAGGAGTATGAACGCCGTTTGATCGCCATGATCGAGGATCGGGAAAGCCTGTTGGGGCAACAAACCACTTTTGCCGCACAGAAAAAACTGCAGCAGGAACTGGCGGCGATCGAAGGCCGGTTAGTCCGTTGCCGGCAAGCATTGGCGCGTATTGAACGCAATATTGAACGAAAAGAAAACGGTTTTTGAATATTTATCACATTATTTGAATGATTATTCCCTCCCCTAGGCGATGTTCACTATACTCACCGAAGCGATATCTCACTTACATGTTGGACTTATGTCTCTAGAAAATGCTTCTCCAGAATTACAACTGGCGGTAGATCTGATTTACCTGCTGGAATGTAACGAAATCGATCCGGCAACGGCGCTGGCCGCATTGGATATTGTCAAAAAGGATTACCAGGAAAAAGTCCAGCGTGCGGGCGTAACAACCTCTCTGTATCAGTCTACGGGCCAGCAATGATGGCGGGCAGAGTTTCACTCATACTGCACCGCCTTATCGCTCTGCCAGGTTATACCGCCGGTTGACCGCCATTATTCTGCGTTCGCTTCACTTCCTGCACCTCATTCCCCTGCTGATTATGTAAATACACTTCCAGTTGGTTGAAGGCGATATTGATGTCGTTTTCGCGACACAAACGCTCGATGGAGCGGTTCAGTTCATCGACGGTATAGCTGCGATCGCGCAATTCGCGCACGTAAACACGCAGCTCGTGATCCAAGGTGCTGGCACCAAAATTAAGGAAGAACACCTGCGGTTCAGGATCGGTCATAACGCGCGGGTTTTCATGCGCCGCCTGCAGCAGCACTGATTTCACTTGATCCAGATCGGAACCATATGCAACACCGACTTTAATCAGCACGCGGGTAATGGTGTCGGACAGCGACCAGTTAATCAGCCGTTCGGTAACAAACGCCTTATTGGGAATAATCACCTCTTTACGGTCGAAATCGGTGATCGTCGTGGCGCGAATGCGGATTTTACTGACCGAGCCGGAAAAGGTACCGATAGTGATGGTATCGCCAATCCGCACCGGGCGTTCAAACAGAATAATCAGGCCAGAAACGAAGTTGGCGAAAATCTCCTGTAACCCGAACCCCAGGCCGACAGAGAGCGCCGCCACCAGCCATTGCAGTTTATCCCAGGAAACCCCCAAAGAACTCAGCGCGATTATCGTCCCCACGGCGGTAATCAGATAGGTCAGGATAGTGGTGATCGCATAAGACGTTCCCTGCCGCAGTTGCAGACGCGAGAGCACCAGCACTTCAAGCAGGCCCGGCAGGTTACGCGTCATCACATAGGTGACAATCACCGCTACCATCGCCACCATCATATTGCCCAGCGTCACCGCCTGTGGCACGCTGCTGCCTGCGACCGTAGTGGCGTAATGCCACAGGGAAATACTGTCGAGGTAAGAGAAAACCGTCACCAAGTCGGACCAAATCGCGTAGAACGCGGTGGCAAAAATCAGGAACAGCACCATGGTGGTTAAACGCAACGACTGCTGATTGATTTGATCCAGCGCCAATGGGGGTTCCTCAACCGCCTCACTGCCTTCAGCCCCCTCTTTCTCTTTTGCCAGGTTCTGGCGCCGCGCCAGGGCACGGCGATAGGCCAAACGGCGTGCCGCCACGCTTAAGCCACGGATGGCCGTCTGATAAACCACATTCCACAGGAAAAACAGATACAGGCTGTCAATCCAGCGCCCCGCCAGACGCAGCGTGGTATAGAAATATCCCACAAACATCAGCCCCAGCAGGATCATGGGCATCACGGCAATCATGGTGACCACCACCAGCCTCACCGCGTGGGAACCTTTCTCACGCCAACTGTCACGGCACAGCGGGAACACCAGCACCGACAACAGCGCCAACGTCAAAATCACCACCACTTGGCCAATAACATCTTCCACCAACCGCAGCGGTGCTTTTTCTCCCAGTACCGACCAGAAGATCAGCGGCAGCAAGGTCAGGCCCAGCCTGAAAGTTTGGCGGCGATAATGTTCACAGCGATCGATCGGAATATTGAAATGACGCTCGGAAATACCGCCAGGCGCCAACATACGGAAGGCAAAACCGAACACCAGCCAGAACAGTGCCAACTGCTGCGACAATGCCCAGATAAAATCGCTGGTAGTGAATTCCGCGCGGTAGAACCAGAACCCGCCCCCCAACAGCAACAGCGAACCCGGCAGCACCTTCAGCAAGGTTAACAGGATGGCTTTAGGCGTGTGCAGTTGGCTGTCACGTTTGAGCTGGCCGACATCATTGGCCAGCTTCTGCAAATGGCGATCGATCAGACGATAACGCCAGCGCAGCAAGCCGATAACAATCAGCAGCGGGATCAGGAATACCAACGCCTGCAGCCCACCAAGCAACAGTTGGCGCGGTTCAAACTTGAAATCCAGCCCAGCCAGTTGCTCTTTCAGCGCACCCGGCATCGCCTTCAACCAGGTAAGATCGATCGGCCGATTGCTGTTAACCCAGAAAATCTGCTGAGTTAGCGTATCCTGCACCGACGTATACACGCTGGTCAGTTGCTGCTGGTTGATCTGCAGATTAATGGCCAGTGACAGCTGGTTATTAAGCTGCTTGTTCAGTTGATCGAGCAACTCACGGCGCATATCGATGATTTCATTCAACGCATCGATCACATCAACGCTGGCTTTTTCCTTGTTGGCGGCCACCAGCTTATTGATGAAATCATCACCTTTAAATAGCTCATCGCGCTGCTGATTGATTTCAAACTGCTCCAACCGCAGATCGGCAATCCTAGTGCTCATGTCCGCCGCCAGCGTTCTTGGCGGCAGGTTTTGTTGCTGTTGATAAAGAATGCGCGACAGCACCAGGCTGCCTTTCAACACCTGGATCTGCTCTTTCAGGTTACGTTCAGACTGCAAACCACGATCGAGCCAGTTCTTGACCTGAATATTCTGCTGGAACAGGGTGTTGCTTTCTTCCGTAGCAGCAATCAGCCGCTGGCTGATCTGGCGGTTGATATTCAGCTCTTTGCTCACCAGTTGGTCGTGCTGAATGTCGGTCGTATCTTCAGGATTTTGCGCCTCTTTTGCCGTTTTTTCTGACAGCGTCAGGCGTTTGTTATTCACCACATCCTGCAACACCTGCACCCGATGCCCCAGCGCATCAATATTCATGGTGGTGTAATCACGCTGCTTTTGCAGCAGATCCTGCAGCGTGGTGTTGGCCTCCAGGCTCTTGCGCTGCAGGTCTATCTCGGCGTTAAGTAACACCAGCTCGGTATTGAGCATCTCCTGTTGCGTGCTACGCAATGCCGCCTGCCCTGGCGAGCGAGCGTTCAGCAAATTACGGATTTCCTGCAGGCGCTGCGATGCCGTGTACATGCTGCTCTGCACGCGTTCCGGCTGAGTCTGCAACGAAATAAGCTGGCTGTTATAGGTGGAAAGGCTTTCTTGTGTATTTTGCAGGTCGTCCAAGGTTTGATACAGGCGGCTTTCCAATTGCCGCAGGGAAAGCGGCTGCAGCTCTGCACGGGTCAACGCCTCGCTGGCCGGATTTTTCAGCGCCTCCAGATCCTTGGTGAGCTGCTGTAACTTGGCCGGGGCCTGCTGCAACTGCAGCTTTAGCTCGTTTGCCTCTTGCCGGGTACGCTCAATGGCATCAAGCAGTTCTATGGTGTGGTTTAAATCTTGTTGGGACAGCTTTTCGACCGGCGTCAGGGTTTTCTGTTTGTTCAGCGCATCAAGCTGGCTCTGAATGTCACTGCGTGAGGGGATATCGCTATTCTGTATCGCATTGGCAACGGAAGGCAGAAAAACCAGGGCAAGCAACAGCAGAAAGACGGCGATAATGCGGCTCATATCCACTCCGCGCAACAAAGAAACAGCCAAGAAAGAGGGGGTGATAAACCTGCGACTCATGATTTAACGTCGGTTTGACATTGGAAAACTCAGACTATCACGATCGCAGGTGGGCAATGAATAAGAAAAACGTTGCTGGTGATGTAAGGTTAAGGTTCAGAAGGTCAGCACTTTTTCAGCCGCCAGCGTCCATTGTGCCAGTTCCACCAGCGTGCCGATTTCGACGCCCTCCGCCAGCTTCAATGAACTGACACCGCGCGCGTCGGCACAGGTTTTACACAGTTTTACCGTAACCTGCTGCGCCGTCAGGATCTCCAGCATCTGTTGCAGATGATAACCCTCTCGCGGCTGCTGCCCGGCAATACCGGCAACCACCGCGTCAGACATCAGAAACAGTTTGAGATCAACATCGGGCTGCTGATCTTTCAGGGTAATCGCCAAACGCAGCGCATTGAATAATGATTCCTGGCCGTAAGCCGCACCATTGGCGATCAGTAAAACGGATGACATAAGGCTCTCCTTATAAAGGCTGGCGGTCCGTCAGCTCTTGCGGCTGCACGCGCAGGGTCGGGCTGAGTTGCACCATATCGATGAAGGTATCTACTAATACACTCGCCTCGGCTTTCAGATCAAAGCTTTCCGGCATAAACAGCCAGTTCTCCATCAGGCCGGTAACATAAGCATGTAATATGATCGCGGCACGGTGGGTGTGCAAATCGGCGGGTAACTGACCATGCTCCATACTATTGCGCAGCACGCATTCGATACGATCGTAACCTTCCAGATAAAGTATTTTGCGCGCGTCATGTAACGGCATCATTTCCCCCACAAACTCGCACTTGTGGAACACAATCTCCATCAGGGCACGGCGACGGCCGTCATCGACCGTAGCTGTCAGAATGTAAATCAGAATCTCTCTTAAAATACGCAGTGGATTATCAGGAAACTTTGCCTGATACTCTATCTCCAGGTCGCCTATTTTCGACGCTGATAATTCCCAGACTTCGCTAAACAGGTCTACCTTATTTTTGAAGTGCCAGTAAATTGCACCGCGCGTGACCCCCGCCGCAGTAGCAATATCTGTCAGTGACGTTGCTGAAACGCCACGTTCAGAGAATTCTCTCACTGCAGCGTCAAGAATCTGTTGCCGTGTTTCTAGCGCCTGCTGTTTGGTTTTTCGTGCCATGACGTTGCTTTTTAGGGGAAGTGTGATTTACATACATTCGCGAATGTATGTACCATAGCACGCGAATAAAATTAACGCAGCAATGGGTTTTAAAGCTTGTGATCCATTGATCATTTTGAAATCGGACACTTGAGGTTTTTCTATGAACAAAAACAGAGGGTTAACGCCTCTGGCGGCAGTTCTGATGCTTTCAGGCAGCTTAGTGCTTACAGGATGTAACGATAAAGAAACCCAGCAACAAGGTGCCCAACACCCCGCTCCTACAGTGGGTGTCGTGACATTGAAGGCTGAACCTCTCAACATTACTACCGATCTTCCTGGCCGCACCGCTGCATATCGCATCGCCGAAGTTCGTCCTCAGGTGAGTGGCATTATCCTGAAACGTAACTTCACCGAAGGCAGCGATATCAAGGCGGGTGTCTCACTTTATCAAATCGATCCGGCGACCTATCAGGCGGCTTATGACAGCGCCAAAGGCGAACTGGCCAAGGCACAGGCCGCTGCTGAAATCGCTCGCCTGACGGTTGTACGCTATAAACCTTTACTGGGTACTAACTACGTCAGTAAGCAGGATTACGACACCGCGGTTTCCACCCAGCTGCAGGCCAACGCCGCCGTTGTGGCCGCCAAAGCCGCAGTAGAAGCTGCACGTATCAATCTGGCTTACACCAAGGTCACTTCACCGATCTCCGGCCGTACTGGCATTTCCACCGTCACCGAAGGGGCACTGGTTTCCACCGGGCAGGCCGCAGCCCTGACCACCGTACAGCAGCTTGATCCGATGTATGTCGATGTCACCCAGTCCAGCAACGATTTTCTGCGTTTGAAACAGGAGTTGGCTGACGGCACTCTGCAACAGGAAAACGGCAAAGCCAAGGTGAAACTGCTGCTGGAAAACGGGCAGGAATATGCGCATGAAGGTACGTTGGAGTTCTCTGATGTGACCGTGGATCAAACCACCGGCTCCATCACCATCCGCGCGATTTTCCCTAATCCTAATGATGCGTTGTTGCCAGGCATGTTCGTACGTGCCCGTCTGGATGAAGGGGTGCGCAACGATGCCTTACTGGTTCCGCAACAGGGTGTGACACGCAACCCACGCGGCGAAGCGACCGCTTTGGTTGTTGGCGCTGACGATAAAGTGGAATTGCGTACGCTGAACGCCGCGCAGGCTATTGGTGATAAATGGCTTGTAACCTCCGGCCTGAAAGCGGGCGATCGTGTGATCGTCACCGGCTTGCAGAAGATCAGACCCGGAGCCCAGGTGAAAGCGCAAGAAGCTGATGCCCAGGCTCCCGCTCAGACTCAGCCTGAATCCGCGAAGAAGTCATAAAAAAGGAGCCGGTAATACATGGCTAAGTTCTTTATAGATCGCCCCATTTTCGCATGGGTCATTGCCATCATCATTATGCTGGCAGGCATCTTGTCGATAATGAAGCTGCCTATTGCGCAATATCCGACCATTGCGCCGCCTGCGGTGACCATCGCCGCTAACTATCCAGGTGCAGATGCCAAAACGGTGCAGGATACCGTAACGCAGGTTATCGAACAGAACATGAACGGTATTGATGGCCTGCTGTATATGTCCTCCAGCAGTGATTCATCTGGTAACGTTCAGATTACGCTGACGTTCAACTCAGGTACCGATCCGGATATCGCTCAGGTCCAGGTGCAGAACAAACTGCAACTGGCCATGCCGCTGTTGCCGCAGGAAGTGCAGCAACAAGGCGTGAGCGTGGAGAAATCGAGCAGCAGCTTCCTGATGGTTGCCGGTTTTATCTCTGAAGACGGCAGCATGACGCAGGAAGACATCGCGGACTATGTGGGTTCCAACATCAAGGATCCGATCAGCCGTACTTCTGGCGTTGGTACCGTTCAACTGTTTGGCTCCCAATATGCGATGCGCATCTGGCTGGATCCGAACAAGCTGAACAATTTCCAACTGACGCCTGGCGATGTCATTACAGCCATCAAAGTGCAGAACAACCAGATTGCCGCAGGCCAGCTTGGAGGGACGCCACCGGTTAAGGGCCAACAGCTCAACGCCTCGATCATCGCGCAAACTCGCCTGACTTCGCCGGAAGAATTCAGCAAAATCATGCTGAAGGTCAATAATGACGGTTCACAGGTGCGCCTGCGCGACGTTGCCAGAGTTGAGCTGGGTGGTGAAAGTTACAACGTGATCGCCCGCTTTAATGGCAAACCGGCTTCCGGTATCGGTATCAAACTGGCGACCGGTGCCAACGCGCTGAATACGGCGGCGGCGGTCAAGGCTGAACTGGCCAAGCTGGAACCGTTCTTCCCGTCCAGCCTGAAGGTCGTTTACCCGTATGACACCACGCCATTCGTTAAGATTTCGATTCACGAAGTGGTAAAAACGCTGGTTGAAGCGATCATCCTGGTGTTCATGGTGATGTATCTGTTCCTGCAGAACTTCCGCGCCACCTTGATCCCAACTATCGCCGTGCCGGTAGTGCTATTGGGGACCTTTGCGATTCTGGCCGCCTTTGGTTACTCGATTAACACCCTGACGATGTTCGGCATGGTGTTGGCCATCGGTCTGCTGGTGGATGATGCCATCGTGGTGGTGGAAAACGTTGAACGCGTGATGGCGGAAGAAGGTTTACCGCCGAAAGAAGCCACCAGAAAGTCCATGGATCAAATCCAGGGCGCGCTGGTGGGGATCGCCCTGGTGCTGTCAGCGGTATTTGTCCCAATGGCCTTCTTTGGCGGCTCAACCGGTGCCATCTATCGCCAGTTCTCAATCACCATCGTTTCCGCTATGGTGCTGTCGGTGTTGGTAGCCTTGATTCTGACGCCTGCGCTGTGTGCCACGATGCTGAAACCGATCGCCAAAGGCGATCATGGCGTAACTACCGGGTTCTTCGGCTGGTTTAACCGCCTGTTTGAAAAGAGTACTCACCACTACACCGACAGCGTGGCAAACATTCTGCGCAGCACCGGGCGTTATCTGGTGATCTACCTGCTGATCGTGGTCGGTATGGGCCTGTTATTCCTGCGCCTGCCTTCTTCGTTCCTACCGGAAGAAGACCAGGGTATGCTGTTAACCATGGTGCAGATGCCAGCAGGGGCGACGCAAGAACGTACCCAAAAAGTACTGGACGAGGTCAATAATTACTTCCTGACGCAAGAAAAAGACAACGTTAACTCGGTATTTACCGTTAACGGTTTCGGCTTCAGCGGCCAGGGGCAGAATACCGGTCTGGCCTTCGTCAGTTTGAAAGACTGGTCTGAACGTAGCGGCGAGCAAAACAAGGTGCCAGCTATCGTAGGCCGCGCTATGGGGGCGTTTTCACAGATCAAGGATGGTTTGGTCTTCGCCTTTAACCTACCCGCGATCGTTGAACTGGGTACCGCAACCGGCTTTGACTTCCAACTGATCGATCAGGGCAACCTGGGCCATGATAAATTAACCCAGGCACGTAACCAACTGTTAGGCATGGTGGCACAACACCCTGACTTACTGGTCGGTGTGCGCCCTAACGGCCTGGAGGATACGCCACAGTTCAAACTGGAAATCGACCAAGAGAAAGCCTTGGCGCTGGGCGTTGCTCTGAGCGATATTAATGCCACATTAAGCTCTGCGTTGGGGGGTTCTTACGTCAACGATTTCATCGATCGTGGCCGTGTGAAGAAAGTTTACCTGCAGGCTGAAGCCCCGTTCCGTATGTTGCCGGGTGATATTGATAAGTGGTACGTCCGTGGCAGTTCAGGCCAGATGGTGCCGTTTTCTGCATTCTCCAGCGCGAAGTGGGAGTTTGGCTCACCACGTTTGGAACGCTACAACGGTCTGCCATCAATGGAAATCCTCGGTCAGGCTGCTCCTGGCAGGAGTACCGGTGAAGCGATGAACATGATGGAAGAACTGGCGTCTAAGTTGCCGAGCGGTGTGGGCTATGACTGGACAGGGATGTCCTATCAGGAACGTCTGTCCGGTAACCAGGCTCCGTCGCTGTATGCTATCTCACTGATCGTGGTGTTCTTGTGCCTGGCAGCATTATACGAAAGCTGGTCTATTCCCTTCTCCGTCATGCTGGTTGTGCCATTGGGGGTGGTCGGTGCTCTGGTTGCGGCAACCCTGCGTGGGCTCGAGAACGACGTTTACTTCCAGGTAGGCCTGCTGACCACCATTGGGCTATCGGCGAAGAACGCGATACTGATCGTGGAATTCGCCAAAGATCTGATGGAAAAAGAAGGCAAAGGCTTGGTCGAAGGCACCTTAGAAGCGGTGCGTATGCGTCTGCGCCCTATCCTGATGACCTCACTGGCGTTTATCCTCGGGGTTATGCCGCTGGTTATCAGTAGCGGTGCAGGTTCTGGCGCACAGAATGCCGTAGGTACAGGGGTTATGGGTGGGATGATTGCCGCGACCGTATTGGCCATCTTCTTCGTACCGGTGTTCTTCGTGGTGGTTCGCCGCCGCTTCAGTAAGAGGTCTGAAGACCTGGAACACAGCAACCCGGTTAAACATCACTGATACCGTTTCTGCTCAATACCAAGGCCGCACTCTGATGCGGCCTTTTCTTTGCCTGCCATGCTGCTAATGCAAGCTCCTCTGATTAAAAAGCCTGCCAACGCATTTTCTCCTTGCTCCTCTTCTCGCTGCGATTTATATTTATTGTTATATTATAACATAACAATTGAGGCCAATCATGAAAGCAGGCATTCACCCCGACTACCGCATCGTGGTGTTCCACGATCTCAGTGCCGATACCTATTTTAAAGTAGGTTCGACGATTAAAACCGAGCGCACTATCGATCTTGACGGCCAAAACTGGCCTTACGTGACAATCGACGTCTCTTCTGCTTCACATCCGTACTATACCGGCAAACAGAAAGAGTTCTCGAAAGAAGGCAGCACTGCCCGCTTCCAGCAACGCTTTGGCCATTTCTTCAGCAGCAAAAAATAACCAGGAGTCATCATGCAGGTTCTGAGTTCACTGCGTTCAGCAAAACATCGCCATCCAGATTGCAAAGTCGTGCGCCGCCATGGCCGCATCTATGTGATCTGTAAATCCAACCCAAGATTCAAAGCGGTACAAGGGCGTAAGAAAAAGCGCTAACATCGAAAGTGCCACCTAAAATCCAAGCCCCGCTGCTGTTCAACGGGGCTTTATTTCTCTCAAAACCAATTTTATCCCCGCGGCATGCCCCGCCATTTCACTGCCGTAAGCGGTCATTTATTTGTTATGCTGTAACAGTAAAAGCACAGATCGCCGCCAACAACGCAGCCAGCATCCTTCGACACCCTTTGTCACGTCGGTGGTAAATCAGGTTATTGAAGGCGGCATAGAGGTGAACAAAAAATAAAAATTTTCATGCCGTGAAAAGTTTGCCCACTAATGCGCAAAAAAGGAGTACAATAGGAGGGCGAATAGCGATATCGTCAGTTACCCCGTAGTTATGACATTGATCCGTTGTGGCATAGTAGACATACTTTCGTCGAAACAATTAAGAAAAGTGATTAATAGCGGGTTCTCAGCAGGGAAATCTAGGTTGATCGGTTACGGATTTTTATTCAGACAATGTGAACCACTCTGAAAACCCATGAGTAACGCTTGAGACAAAAGCACTAACAACATTGATTATTCAATAAGTTACCTTTAGAGTGTTCGTCTTTAACACCAGTCTGATCAGCCGCGGTAGTGAATACATCAGTGACACTACCGAATTTATCCTGATAAGAAAAAGGCGACTATTTGATGTAAGTGATGACTTGCCTTACGCCAACTGCTGATGAATTGTAAGTTTAAGTAATAGTAACAGGCCAGATGGCAAAAAATGATTTATATTCATTGTGAGGAAAGTTTATTTCGCCGTTGTTAAGCTACCTCCGTCTATGATGTAAATCAGTGTACTCACAGAGTGTTATCAACACCGAAATTAAGAGTTACGGGGGATGATATGGATGAGTATTCGCCTAAAGGGCATGATATTGCACAACTCAAATTCTTGTGTGAAAATTTGTATGACGAAGGTATGGCCACTTTGGGTGACAGCAACCATGGGTGGGTAAACGATCCGACGTCTGCCGTCAACCTGCAGCTTAACGAGTTGATTGAACATATTGCTTCGTTTGTAATGAGTTTTAGAATTAAATACATGGACGAAAGTGATTTGTCGGAACTGGTCGAGGAGTATCTCGATGATACCTATACGCTGTTCAGCAGTTATGGTATCAATGATTCCGATTTGCGTCGTTGGCAAAAGACCAAGGCGCGGTTATTCAGAATGTTCTCGGGAGAGGGCATCTGTACGACAATGAAGACTTAGAGGATAATTATCCTCATATAATTTCACGGTTAATAAGATTAAAGGTTACCATGACGAAAATTGACTATCTGATGCGTTTGCGTAAATGCACCACGATTGACACTCTTGAGCGTGTTATAGAGAAAAATAAGTACGAACTCTCTAACGATGAGTTGGAACTGTTCTACTCTGCTGCGGACCATCGCCTGGCCGAACTGACCATGAACAAACTGTACGATAAAATCCCAACTGCTGTTTGGAAATACGTAAGATAATCAAAGTAGCATAGTGTTGAGCCGATAACATTATCGGCTTCAATGGCTGTTCTGCCTAGGTATTTATCTTAAAAGTAGGGTAACCACGTTACGCTGCTGGGAATTTTATTGAAATAGTTAGAAACAATTTCCAGGTAAGAATAGGCAGTTTTTTGCGCTGTGCGTTAATGCTTCAGTGCAGTTAAGTAACGTCTGTTATAAATAAACAGCGATTAATTCTTAAACATTTAAATATATCTTATATATTTTCGCTAAATAGCTCTCACTTTCAGATAAATCGGTTTGACAACATACCGTTAAATTCAACTAACAATATACTTCCAATACTCTATAATCCGTTGATATTTCTTTTCAAAAATGCAGCAATATCTTACTGCATCATTATCGCCATGTGTTTCCATCAAGGGTATATCCTCCAGTAAAGCCTCTTCTACAACAAAATTTTCCGTGTTTTTAATACAGGGTTTTCTAGCACGTTGAAGACAAATCTATTCATTCGGTGAGTATTCATAAGGAATGTACGAGAACGAATAGGCAATAACCCATACAATGTGGTTGCCTCTCATACCAGCGGCGGCTAAGGGTGTGAAAATATGCGCTGGCCGCTATCGCAACTAGATATAAGGGTAGCGAAAGAAAGCGTCGGCATTAACCGGGGATTTTTTTGGGGGGAAATTGGTGGGGACCCTGCCAGCTACATCCCGGCACACACGTCACCTGCTACGGCTGCTTCCTTCCGGATCTGACCGAGTTCACAAGTTAGTGTTGCGGGAGAACCAACAGGGCCCCCATTGACGGCTTCATTGACTGCGAAGCGACGGGCATTATCGGTGATGGCCACCCAAATAGCAAGCCAACCCAGGCCAACCGCTGTTTTCTTACCCACCCAGGCTATGGCACACTTCCGTTACTCGGTTTATGCAGCAGGAAATAGAGACATGGCACCAGAAGAGGCCACCTTTCGTCAGCGCGTGTTCCACGTAATTGCCGCCATTCCCTATGGGAAAGTGACAACCTACGGCGAAGTCGCCCGGTTAGCAGGCTCATCACGCGCTGCACGTCAGGTAGGGGGAGTTCTGAAAAAGTTACCGGCAGGCAGCACCCTCCCCTGGCACCGTGTCATCAATCGTCACGGCCAGATTTCATTACGTGGCGAGGATCACGCCCGGCAAAAACAGGCGCTGCTCGCCGAAGGTATCGTGTTTAGCGCGCAGGGCGGTATCGACCTGCAGGTTTATCGTTGGCGTTGGTAAAAAAAAGCCTTTGGCCGTCAGGCTCAAAGGCTGGTTGATTCAGGCGCTCATAGCTAAGGCGTGAGAGCCGAGGCTACCTGAAGAGGCACATTCTGCACAGGAACCAGCAGCAGCTCGGCCTGAGTCCCGTTGCGGTTGATCACTTCCTGAATGGTATCAGTGATAAAAATCAACTGGCCGTTCAGCGTAATCGCCGCGCTCAAAATGATACGCGCATTAGGCTGAATGTCCGCCGGGTGGTATGGCAACACGAAACTGAACGGCGTTTGTTGGCCTTCGGTACGCGTCACCGATTGTGCAATAACCTTTGACGGAGCATCAGCCAGTGAGGCATCGGACAGCGTGACCGTCAATACGGCATCCGGTGGCAAGGCAATACGCTGGCGAATATTGACTGAGCCTCTCACCGCTGGGTCTTGCATTTGCGCTTGTGATACCGCAGAGGCATTATGAGCCGGCATCGGCATATTCGCACTCTGATGGGTACACCCCGCCAGGGTAACGGCCAACACGGCCACACCGCCTACTTTGTGCCAGAGTTTCATGGAGCGTCTCCTCTACTTTCAGCAACACCTTGGTGGCTTAAACCACCACAACAATAAAATATAGCATAAAACACCAACAAATACCGTCACCTTCGCATATCAGTAACTCACATGATGCTATTTAACTGGAATTAACAACTGGTTATCAACCCTAAGCACCCAATAAACTACGGACGAATACCGCCAGAAAGGCACAAGGGATCATGCAATATATTGACGTCTTGCCGTAATATTCCGCACACTGCGCAACAAGATGATGAAAAGGGTTACCACTTTATGAGCCAGGCACTGCAAAACCTCCTCGACCTGCTGAATTTGGAGAAAATTGAAGAAGGCTTGTACCGCGGCCAAAGCGAAGATCTGGGGCTACGCCAGGTATTTGGCGGCCAGGTCGTTGGTCAGGCACTGTATGCCGCTAAGCAGACGGCTCCTGAAGAGCGCAGTGTGCACTCATTTCACAGCTATTTCCTGCGCCCCGGTGACAGCAGCCAACCAATTATTTATGACGTAGAAACCCTGCGCGACGGCAACAGTTTCAGCGCCCGTCGTGTCAGCGCTATCCAGCATGGCAAACCGATCTTCTACATGACCGCCTCATTCCAAACCCCGGAACAAGGGTTTGAACACCAGAACACCATGCCAGATGTGCCACCGCCGGAAGGATTGCTGTCAGAATCGGAGATCGCCCAAAAGCTGTCGCATATGTTGCCGGAAAAGGTACGGGAAAAATTTATTGGCCAGAAGCCGATCGAAATGCGCCCGGTAAAATTCCATAACCCGATGAAAGGTAGCGTGGAAGAACCTTACCGTCATGTCTGGTTCCGTGCCAATGGCACCATGCCGGATAATCCGCGGATCCATCAATATTTGCTGGGCTACGCTTCCGACTTCAACTTCCTGCCAACGGCGTTGCAGCCGCACGGCGTCGGGTTCCTGGAGCCTGGCATGCAAGTAGCAACCATCGATCACTCGATGTGGTTCCATCGTCCGTTCCGCCTGGACGAGTGGCTACTGTATGTCGTGGAAAGCCCCTCCGCCTCCGGTGCTCGTGGATTTGTACGCGGCCAGTTCTATACCCGTGAGGGGGTATTGGTGGCCACCACGGTGCAGGAAGGCGTTATCCGCCAGCGCGACGCATAATAAGAGAAAGGGCGATGTCACCATCGCCCTTTCTGCACCACCATCGTGACTCGGTCAGCAAATTACTGGTTGTAGGCATTCTCGCCGTGGCTGTTGACGTCCAGCCCTTCGCGCTCTTGTTCTTCGGGTACACGCAGCCCGACAATCGCCCCGGCCACTTTGAAGGCGATAAACGCCGCCACGCTTGACCATACCAGAGTAATCACCACGCTCAGCAACTGGATCCACATCTGATGTGCCATCGTCACGCCTGCAGCATAGCCAGTACCACCGAGTGAAGAGGCGGTGAACACGCCGGTCAGCAGGCAACCCACAATCCCACACACACCGTGCACACCAAACACGTCACAGGTATCGTCCACCTTCAGCCATTTCTTCAGCGTCACCACGCCCCACAGGCCAGCAACCCCGCCCACCAGGCCAATAATCAGCGCCCCACCCACACCGACGGTACCCGCAGCCGGCGTAATCGCTACCAGACCCGCGATACACCCGGAACAGGCCCCCAGCAAAGAAGGTTTACCGCGCAGGATCCACTCAGCGAAGGTCCAGGAGAGGATCGCCCCCGCAGTCGCTATCACCGTGTTCAGGAATGCCAGGGCAGCAATGCCGTTGGCCGCGCTGGCAGAACCGGCGTTGAAGCCAAACCAACCGATATACAGGATAGAAGCTCCGGTAAACACCATCGGCAGGTTGTGGGGTTTAAACGCTTCTTTACCAAAACCGGCGCGTTTACCCAGCAAGTAAGCACCCACTAACCCTGCGCTGGCGGCGTTGATATGCACTACGGTACCACCGGCAAAATCCAGCGCCCCATCGGTAGCCAGTAAGCCACCGCCCCAGACCATGTGCGCAATCGGCAGGTAGGAAAGGGTGAACCAGATGGCCGCAAAAATCACTACGGCGGAGAAGCGAATACGCTCGGCAAAGCCCCCCACCACCAGCGCCACGGTAATACAGGCGAAAGAAGCCTGGAACGCCACGTGGATCATCTGGCTAAAGGTGCCGGTTACGCTGTCAATGCCGATCCCTTTCAGCATTACCGTCTGAAAACCACCAAAGAAGGCATTCCCCTCGCTGAAGGCGAAGCTGTAGCCATACACGACCCACAGCACGCACACCAAGGCGAACGTGACGGTAACCTGTGTCAGCATTGAAAGCACGTTTTTGGCTCGCAGCAGACCACCGTAAAATAGAGCGACACCGGGCAAGGTCATAAACAACACCAGCGCGGTACAAATCATCATAAAGGCATTGTCAGCTTTATCAGCCACTGCCGGAGCGGCCAGAGCCAAAGAAGGAACCAGGGTTACCGTACTCAGGCCCAACATGGATAAAAGTTTTTTCATTATCAACCATCCCCATTTACTTTACTGAGCCTGTGATTACAGTGCTGCTTCGTCTGTTTCACCGGTACGGATACGAATGACACGTTGCAATTCGGCAACGAAAATTTTGCCATCGCCAATTTTGCCGGTGTAGGCCGCTTTGCTGATCACATCAATCACTTCATCTAACTGGTCGTCGGCGATAGCAATATCGATTTTGACTTTAGGCAAGAAGTTGACGCTGTATTCGGCTCCGCGATAAAGCTCGGCATGCCCCTTCTGGCGACCAAACCCTTTGACCTCAGTTACGGTCAAACCCTGAATACCTACAGAGGATAACGCTTCACGCACGTCCTCTAACTTGAATGGTTTAATCACCACGGTAACCAGCTTCATATTGCCTCTCCACGAATTAAGCCCAAAAACTTACCCCCGGTACGATTCTTATAAAGCAAAGGCTATGCCATAAATTATTTCGTTTTAAAATTCAGCCAATTATGCGGATGAGTGGCGACACAAAGATTGAAGATGGAGAAGGGCGCATAGTATTGATGAGCGGCACCGCACCATTATGGTGCAATGCGCGTTGGGAAGGTGCAGTAAATCATAGAGAAGGGAACAATGCCCGCTGGTGGTGCAAAAATCAGAAAATCCCGCCAGCGGCACACACTGGCGGGCTCTCTTATGCTGGCTGAGCTTCCTCACGCGTAGCGGCAGCCAGTTCCTCACCCGCCAGTTGTAACTGGTACATCTGGTAATAGCGGCCCTGCTGCGCCAGTAACTGCTGATGGTTCCCCTGCTCCACCGCCTGGCCACGATGCAGTACCAGAATCGAGTCGGCCTCGACGATGGTGGAAAGACGGTGTGCAATCACCACCAGCGTGGTGTGCTCGCGGATCAGGCGTAATGCACGCTGGATCGCCTGCTCCGTGCCAGAATCGATGTTCGCCGTGGCTTCATCCAGGATCAGGATCTGTGGTGCCTGCACCAATACGCGCGCCATAGCCAGCAACTGTTTCTGGCCGACAGAGAGGTTATTCCCCTGCTCGCCCAAGCACGTGTGAAGCCCTTGCGGAAATGAACGCACCAGTTCAGCCAGTTGTACCGCTTCCAGCGCCTGCCAGACGGCTTCTTCATCAATGTTACGGCCCAGCGTCACATTTGCCAGCACCGACTCGGCGATCACTACCGGATCCTGTTGCACCATGGCAATGCCCTGGCGCAAGGTGCGGTGCGAAAGCGTGGACAATGGGCGCCCGTCAACCCGCACTTCGCCAGATTCTACCGGGTAATACCCCATCAGCAGGTTGGCCAGCGTGCTCTTACCGCTGCCGGTATGCCCCACCAACGCCACAAAGCCGCGCGACGGTACGCTCAGCGAGATATGCTGCAACACCTTTTGCCGATCGCGATAGGCAAAGCTCAGATCGTCAATCTCAATACTGCCGCTTGTCAGCGGGCGATCGTCTGCACCGTAGCTCTGCTGGTGGCGATCCATCAAATCAAAAATACGTTCACCGGCCACCACCGCCTGCTGCAAGATCGACTGCTGCGAAGTCAACTCAATCAGCGGCTCATTCAAACGGCCAAGATAGTTGATAAAGGCGTACAACACCCCCACGCCAATCACGCCTTCACCGCTGAAGCCAAACAGCATCAGCAAGCCGCAGAGTACCAAGGCAGAAAACAGGCTGAGCAGTGGCCGCAGCAGAAAGCCATCCAGGCGCAGCGTCTGCATACGCGCTATGTAGTGTGAGCGGCTGGCGGCGCTCATACGCTCGCCAAACCGCTTCTGCTGGCGAAACTGCTGGATCACCCCCATCCCGCTGATCACTTCGTTAAAGCCATCATTGATATCCGCCAGATAGCTGCGAACCCGGCGCACAATCGGCGTGCTGTAGTATTGATAGATCCACATCACCACCAGCACCGCCGGGAAGATGCAGATCGCCACCAGCGCCATGCGCCAGTCGAGGCTGAACATCGCCACCAGCATCGCGCCGATCAACGCCGCGCTTTTCAGCACCGTGGCCACCACCATCACATACAGGTCTTTAATCACCTCGGTATCGTTGGTGACCCGCGATATCAGCTGCCCGACCGGTTGAGTATCAAAGGCGCTCAGCGGCTGACGCAGCGCCGCATCCATCACGTCGGTACGCAAGCGTTGCACGACCCCCACCGCGGCCCGATTGAACAACAAGGCCTGAAAATATTGCAGCGCAGCAGCCAGCAGTTCGAGCAGAACGTAAGCCACCGCCAGCCCACTGACAATCATCAGCGGCAGTTGCCCCTTGGCAACATAGTTATCGATAAAATAGCCGATCAGGATTGGCCCAGCGACTTCCGCCGCCGCCGCGATCCACAACATCACCACAGCCAGCCCCAGCGGCTTACGGTAAGGTGAACCGTAAGCCAGCAGCCGTTTCAACGTTGGCCAGATCTTTTGCATCTTACTCATCAGCCAGCGCCTCCTCAGGGGTTTCCGGCGTTTCATCCAGCGCCGCTTCCAGTTGCTGGTAACGATACATATCGCGATACCAGCCAGGCTGCGCCGCCAGTGAGGTGTGCTGCCCATGCTGGGTAACCGTTCCCTGCTGCAATACCAGGATTTCACTGGCTTCAGTCAGGGCCGAAAGACGGTGCGCGCTGATAATTAGCGTGCGGCTTTGCCCCCAACTGCGCAGGTTATGCAGGATTTGGTGTTCCGTTCGGCCATCCACCGCAGAAAGCGCATCGTCAAGGATCAGGATCTCCGCCTCCAGCAGCAACGCCCGCGCAATGGAAATCCGCTGTTTCTGACCGCCGGACAACATCACGCCGCGCTCGCCCACTTCGGTTTCATACCCCTGCGGCAGACGCAGAATATCTTCATGCACGCTGGCCAGACGCGCGGCCTGTTCAATCTGCTCCTGCGTGGCCGCAGGGTTTCCGAGGGCAATGTTATTTGCCACACTGTCGGAGAACAGGAACGGGGTCTGGCTGACCACCGACAGGCGTGAACGCCACTGATCAAGTTTGATCTGGGTGAGCGGCAAACCGTGGTAACTGATTTGCCCATCATCAATATCGAACTGACGCTGAATTAAGGCCAGCAGCGTCGATTTCCCCGCACCTGTCGGCCCGCACAGGCCGAGCATTTGCCCTGGCTGCAGTTCCAGCGCAACATGGTGCAATGCTGGCCTGGCGTTTTCCGGATAGTGAAACGCGTTGATCTTCACCGCCAACTGACCGCGAGCGGCAGGTAACTCAAGCTCGCCGTCTTTCACCGCCGGCGCTTCTTCCAGCAGGCTGCGGATGCGGCTATACGCCGCACTGCCACGCTCAACGATATTGAACATCCACGCCAATGCCAGCATCGGCCAGATCATCAGGCCGAGATACATGACAAAACTGGTGAGTTGACCCAGGGTGAGTGCCCCTTCGACCACCATCCAACTGCCGCCGCCGATCGCCAGCAGGTTGGAGGCACCGATGGCAATATAAATGGTGGGATTGAAACGCGCGTCAACGCGCGCCACGTGCATATTCTTCGCACCGGTCTGCGCCGCCACATCGGCAAACTGCCTGGATTGATGATCTTCCAGCCCAAAGGCTTTGATCATACGGATGCTGGTCATACTCTCCTGCGCCTGATCGTTCAAGCTGGAAAACGCTGCCTGCGCCGATTTAAAACGCTCATGCAGCTGATCGCCATAGTGCTTGATGGCGATCGCCATGATCGGCATCGGGATCAGCGAAAGCAGCGTCAGTTGCCAACTGATCTGCGTGCTCATCACCAGCAGCACCACCAGGCCCATCACCAACGAATCCACCAGCGTCAGCACCCCCTCACCGGCGGCAAACACCACGCGATCCACATCGTTGGTGGCCCGTGCCATCAGATCGCCGGTACGATGGCGCAGATAAAAAGCCGGATTCTGGCGGCTGAGCTGGTGATAGAAATTTTCACGCAGTTCCACCGCCAACTGATAGGACGCACCAAACAGCAGCACCCGCCACACATAGCGCAGCAGGTAAACCAGGATCGCGGTGCCGAGCATCAGCCCGAGCCAGGCCAGCAGTACGCGGGTAGACATCTGTTTGCTGGTCACGCCATCGACAATGATCCCCACCAGCTTGGGCGGCAGCAGTTGCAGAATGGCAATAATGATCAGCAGCAGCACCGCGCCAAGATAGCGGCGCCATTCGCGGCGGAAATACCAGCCGATTTGAGCAAATAATCTCACGCAGTTTTATTCCAGACAGGTAACGGTTTTCTCTTTTTTGCCTTAGCGGCAGACAATACTACCGGTAAAGCAGCTGCTCGGTGACGTTTTCACTCCGGCACTGGCAGCGCCGTGGTGTATTTGATTTTTTCCATCGCGAAGCTGGAGGTCACATCGATTAGCCCTGGTACGCCGGTCACCAGGCGCTTGTAGAAGTTGTCATAGCTTTTCATATCGGCCACTTCAACCTGCATCAGGTAATCGTATTCCCCCGCCATGCGGTAAAATGCCAGCACTTCTGGCATCTGCGCCGTCAGTGCAACAAACTTCTGATACCACTCGCTGCTGTGCTGTTGGGTTTTAATCAGAACAAACGCCGTCAGCCCAAGCCCGAGTTTTTCATTATCCAGCAGCGCGACGCGTGCACGAATGTAGCCTTCATCCTCCAGCCTTTTCAGCCGTTTCCAGCACGGGGTCGACGTCAGGTTCACTGCGTCGGCCAAAACCTGCAGCGATTGTGTACAGTCTTGTTGCAGCATGCACAGCAGTTTGCGGTCTGTTTTGTCTAACATAGCTCAATCCGGAGAAAATTTTTCTCCCATTAGGCGATTAAACAGGAAAAATGGCAATCCTTTTTTCCTGGTGAAACGCTATGCTACGCCATCAACCAGCCCCTATTCTGAGACCTGATGATGACAAACGCTTGGGTAAAATATGCTATCGGTGAAATAGAAGCGGATTTTCAACGCTCCGCCGACACGCACCTGATACGCCTGAACCTGCCGGAATTCCCCGGCATCTGCCTGTATCTGAAAGATGAAAGCACCCACCCTACCGGCAGCCTGAAGCATCGCCTGGCACGTTCGCTGTTCCTGTACGGCCTGTGTAACGGCTGGATCCAGCAAGACACCACCATTATTGAAGCCTCTTCAGGCAGCACCGCGGTGTCAGAGGCTTATTTCGCCAGGCTGATCGGCCTGCCGTTCATTGCCGTGATGCCTTCCTGTACCGCCCGCCGCAAAGTGGAACAGATTGCGTTTTACGGTGGCCGCAGCCATTTTGTCGATCATGCGGCGCAGATTTATGCGGTTTCAGAAACGTTGGCAAAAGAGTTGAATGGCCACTATATGGATCAGTTCACCTTCGCGGAGCGGGCCACCGATTGGCGCGGTAATAACAATATTGCCGACAGTATTTTCCGCCAGATGGCGCGTGAACCCTACCCCATTCCCAAACATATCGTGATGAGCGCCGGGACCGGTGGCACCTCAGCAACGCTAGGGCGCTATATTCGCTACCAAGGGCACGATACGCAGCTTACCGTGGTCGATCCGGAAAACTCGGTGTTCTACGACTGTTTCCACCACGGCGATCGCACCATTATCGGCAGCTGTGGCAGCCGTATTGAAGGTATTGGCCGCCCACGCGCTGAGCCCTCGTTTATCCCTTCAGTGATCGACAGCATGCTGCGCGTGCCGGATGCTGCCAGCGTGGCCACCATCCACTGGCTGGAAAGTGTTCTGGGCCGCAAGGTCGGAGCTTCTACCGGAACCAACGTTTGGGGCGCACTGCAGCGGGCAAAACAAATGCGCGAAAAAGGGGAACAGGGGGCGATCGTCACTCTGCTGTGCGACAGCGGGGAACGCTACCTGGATACTTACTACAACCCAGAGTGGGTCAGTAATAATATCGGCGACCTGCGGCCTTATTTGACACAGTTGGCCAATCTGTAAACGACAGGAATAAAAAAGCCGGGTAGTCCTACTCAAGGTACTTGGAGTGGCAGCGTTGTCGGTTGCAACTTCTAGTCATAAGAGTAACCCGGCGGCTGTAAAGGCTCCTTTATACGGGGGTATAGGGGGAGCGTGGTGAACGCAGCCAATGTTGCAAATAGTGAGCCACCGCCTGTTTTTCGCAGTGGCCGATCACCGGAAGATCGGGAAGCAGCGCTTTCAGCTGTGGTAACGCGTTCCCCATCACCACGCCATGCCCCACGCTGGCCAGCATTTCTTTATCATTCATCGCATCGCCAAACGCCATGCAGTCTGCCAACGTCAGGCCTAAATGACCGCTCAGTTTTTCCAATGCGGCACCTTTGTTGCAGCCCAGCGGCAACACCTCAAGACACTCATAAGCCGAGAAACACAAATCAACACGCTGCGCAAAATGGGCGTGCAACTGTGCCTGCAGTTCAACCAAGGCGTCATGAGGGCCACAGAAACAGACTTTGCTGTTGCCCAACGCCGGCAAGCGCTGCAAATCGGTCAGTTGGAAATGAAAACCGCTGAGATGATGAGCCTGCAACATCTCCGGCACCGCCAGATTGGTCAACCAACCTTCATCACGGAAAACGTGCAGGCTGGCAGGAGTCTGCCACTGGGTATGCAGCACCTCTTCGGCCACATCGGCTGGCAAATCCGTGGCATGCAGTTGCTGACCCTGTTTGTCATAGACACGCGTACCGTTGCCGGTGATGAGATACCCTTGCAAGCCCAGTTGCGCCATGATCGGCTGCGCATCCAGGTAATGCCGCCCGGTAGCAAAGGTCACCACCATGTCCCTGTCGATAAGCTGATTCAACGCGGCCAACGTTTCCGGCCCAATCAGATGATCGGGCGTCAGCAAAGTGCCATCCATATCAAAAGCAGCCAAACGATACATATAAACCTCTCAAGACATCTCACAGACAGCGCGCCGTACCGATATGCCTCAGAACGGTAGGCACTATGATAACCGCTACAGTATGTGATGGCATTTGCGGAAGTAATAGTGAACAATTCAGAAAAATGCTTCCGGATTTATATTCAAGCCGTAGCTTGAAAGCTCAAGAGGATCGCTATGCGCCTGGTTCATCGCCTCAGTCAGTATCAACGTTTGTATCAGCAACTCGGTAGCGCCCCCGTAAACATCACCGTCGCAGAACTGGCGACCCTGTTTTATTGCAGCGAACGCCATGCGCGCACGTTGGTGCAACAGTTGCAGGAACAGGGTTGGCTGAGCTGGCGTTCCCATGCCGGGCGCGGTAAACGAGCACAACTGCAATGCCTGAAAACGCCCGATGAATTGCGTGCCGCCCATCTGCAACGTCTGTTGCAGATGGGCGATCATCAGGGTGCATTGCAAATGGCACAGCTTGCCCCCCAGCATCTGCAAGAGCTGCTGAGCCCGCATCTTGGCGGCCAATGGCAGGAGGGCAGCCCTACGCTGCGTATCCCCTATTACCGTATGCTAGAGAAGCTCGATCCGCTCACGCTCAGCGGCCGTGCCGAACAACACCTGGTTACGACTCTGTATGCGGGTCTGACACGCTTCAATACCGGTTGCCCACAACCCCAGCCGGATCTGGCACATCATTGGCAGATCGGCAAAGGCGGCTTGCAGTGGCAGTTCTTTCTGCGCAGCCAGTTGCGCTGGCATAACGGGGAACCTCTGACCGGCCAGCAATTGCTGCAAACGTTAAACCGGTTGCAGCAACACCCGCGCAGCCAGCCGTTATTGAGCAGCGTGCAAACCATCAGTTTGCCGCATGCGCTGTGTGTTCAATTCGATCTGCATACGCCGGATTACTGGCTGGCGCACCGCCTGGCGGAACTCCCCTGCCTGATGACCCATCCAGCACACCCCGAGCTTGGTGCCGGGCCGTTCAAGCTGGCATTGAATGAGCCGCAAATGGTACGGCTGGAACAGCATCCTTACTACCATCTGCAACACCCTTATCTGGAAAGCATCGAATATTGGATCACACCGGATTTGCTCACCAGCGGTAATGACACCAGTTGCCAGCACCCGGTGCGGATCACCATCGGCCAACAGGAAGAATTAGCCCAGGCACGGCCGGTACAGCGCAGCATGAGCCTGGGCTGGTGCTATCTGGCGATCAACCAGCGCCGTGGAGTGCTCAGTGAAGCCCAAGGACAAAAGTTGTTGATGCTGATCCAACGCTCCGGGTTACTGGCTAATTTGCCCATTCCCAATAGCGTGATCACACCAAGCCATGAAATGCTGCCTGGTTGGGCAATCCCCGAGCACCAGATGGATGAGGTTACCCTCCCCACCAGATTAACCCTGCTTTACCACCCACCGGTCGAGCTTGAAACGCTGACACAAGCCTTGCAGCAGTTGCTGGCGCAACAGGGTTGTGAGTTAGAAGTGCATTATTACTCGGGCAAGCGCTGGCAAAGTACCGAGCAACTGGCGCAGGCCGATCTTTTGCTGGCAGATAACCTGATTGGTGAAGCGCCGGAAGCCACGCTGGAAAGCTGGTTACGCCGCGATGTGCTCTGGCAAGGTATTCTGACGGAGGAAAACTGGCAGCACCAACAGCAGGTATTGCAGCATATTCAGCAAGTTCCGGATCAACAACGGCGCTACGACCAATTGAAAACCTACTATCAGCAACTGATGAAGGCGGCAATTCTGACGCCGCTGTTCCATTATCAATATCAGGTCAGTGCACCACCACGCATTCAGGGGGTGACCCTCACGGCTCACGGCTGGTTTGATTTTTGCCAGGCCTGGCTGCCGCCACCATTAGCAGAGAATGAATGATAGCCAGAGCCTAGTCTGCTACCATCACCAATGTTATTCCGCCGCTGTGATGCCAATGGCTCGCAGCGGGATTAAACCAGCCGCCCGAGTGTGCATCGGGAATGGCTCCTCGACAGAAGGTTGATTCTATGAAACGCGCAGTCGTCGTTTTTAGCGGTGGACAAGACTCCACGACCTGCTTAATTCAGGCATTGCAGCAGTACGATGAAGTTCATTGCATCACGTTCGATTACGGCCAGCGCCATCGTGCCGAAATCGATATTGCTCAAAATCTGGCACAGAGGTTGGGTGCCAAGGCGCACAAAGTGTTAGATGCCAGATTACTCAATGAGCTAGCGATCAGCAGCCTGACTCGCGATAACATTCCGGTACCCGCGTTCGACAGCCCGCAGGATGACACGCTGCCCAGCACCTTTGTGCCAGGGCGTAACATTCTGTTCCTGACCCTGGCGGCGATTTATGCCTATCAGGTGGAAGCTGAAGCGGTAATAACCGGCGTGTGTGAGACCGACTTCTCTGGTTATCCAGACTGCCACGATGAATTCGTTAAGGCGCTGAACAATGCTGTTGTGCTGGGTATCGCACGCGATATCCGCTTCGAAACCCCCTTAATGTGGCTCAACAAGGCCGAAATCTGGGCACTGGCCGATTATTACCAGCAGTTAGAGCTTGTCCGCCAGGAGACTTTGAGCTGCTATAACGGTGTGCAAGGTGACGGCTGCGGTTCATGCGCGGCCTGCCACCTGCGCGCCAAGGGTTTGCACCAGTATCTTCAGGATAAAAGCAGCGTCATGACTAGCCTGAAACAGAAAACCGGGCTGATTTAAAAGCGCTGCTCGTCGCCATTTATGTAATACGGTCTATACCCTATGGATTTCAAGTTGCAGCCAACAACGCTGCAGCTTGAAAGACAACAGGTATATCAGGCCTGCATATCTTTCTGCTGTAACGCCATCAAATGCTCACGCAACTCCCCTTCGATCGGCAACGCTTTTTGGGTTTTCAGATCGACACAGACAAACGTCAGTGTTGCATCCGCAACCGGTGAACATTCAGGCTCCAGCGTCACCTGCTGGCTCAACACTCCGCTTTTACCATTCAGTTGCTGCATTTGGCTGTCAATGCGCAGCTTGTCACCCAGCACCGCTGGCCTGCGGTAATTGATATTGATGTTCACCACGATGAACGCAATATTATTCAGCGCCATCCAATGAAACGCATCCAGATTCTCCAGCCATTCCCAACGCGCCTCCTCCAGAAACTCCAGATAGCGGGCATTATTAACATGTTGATAAAAATCAAGATGGTAACCGCGAACTTTAATATAGGTATGCATAGTGAAACGGTCGCTCCTGCCACGGGTGATCATCGGTTAAAACGGGCGCACCGCGCCCTGACAAGTTTGGATTTACCCTCTTCATCAGCGATGAAACTGGTATGACCTGTAGAATGTAGCAGAGGAAAGCGGCTGGCTGGCTACTTTGCCACGCAGCCGCGATCGGGATCACATTTTCAGCCGAGCACGATTCTTTTCCAATAACGTTGGCCCGATTCCTGGTACCTCCTGTAATTGTTCAACCTGAGTAAAGGGCCCATTCTGTTCCCGGTACCGCACGATAGCCTCTGCTTTTTTCATCCCGACACCGTTTAATTTGCTGGCCAGTTCTTCAGCATCCGCATCATTGATACTGACCGTAGCTTCACCTTCGGAAGGTGCTTCAACGGCAGCCTGCCGCTCGGCTTTAGCCGGGCTTTGAGCCACCGGTTGAGGCGCTGGTGGCGCTTTTTCTGCGGCGTTGGCCGATGCCCCCACCAGGCTGAACAGAGCCGCCGCCAACAGGAACTTTACGGAATGAGAAAAACGGGTAATGCCTTTATTTTCGCTATGTTGCATGCTGTATCCTCCCTATGTTTAACAGCGAGGCTACCTTGCCGCAGCGGCAAATATTCAGCAAATGACAGATGTTAAATGTGGAAAAGGCCGCGAAAGCGGCCTTGATGAATTACATTTTGTTGCAGAGAAATGCGGTGCTTATTGAGGTTGTTGCTCAGCGGCACCCATGGTGATTTTGGCTTCTTTACGCAGGTTTGACAGCAACGAATCGAGTGCAATACCCACCGCACTCTCCTGCATTTTGCTGACAAAGGCTTTCATCTCATCTGCCGGTAAAGTGCCAGGACGCACGGTATCCAACGCGATCAGCACCACGTTATCCTGACGATCCTGCGACATACCATAAACGGACTTGCCATCCTGAGGATGAGGCAGTGAGAATATGCTTTCCACCAGTTGGCGATCTTCCGAGTTCCGCGTCATTTTCTGCACGCTGCCAAAGCTCAGGCCAGCCGCTTTCATCGCTTCATCGCCTTTACCCTGCTTGAGTTCAACCAACAGCTTCTCGCCCTGCAGCTTCGCTTCCTGCAGCGCTTTGTTGCGCTTCACCATCTCAGTAACGCGATCTTTCACCTTGTCGAACGGCTCAATGCCTTCTGGCTGGTGATTTGTCACACGGATAACAAACGCGCGATCGCCATCGACGGTGATCACATCGGAGTTACTGCCCGGAGCACCATTCTCACCAATCAGTGAACCGTCGAAGATTGACTGCACAACAGGTTTAAAATTCAGCGCTGCTGGAACATTGTCACGGGTAAACCAGTCGCTTTGCACCGCTTTAACGCCGGCGGCATCTTCCGCCGAGGCCAGGGATTCATTGTCGCTGGTCGCAGCTTCGCTCACCTTCTGCTGCAATGCATAGTAGGCATCAACCGCTTTTTCCTGCTTCACCTGTTTGCTGATGGCATCATGCACTTCACTTAATGGCTTCACCACCGCCGGTTTGATATCGTTCAAACGGACAATCAGATAACCCACCGAAGATTTCACCACGCCGGATATCTGGCCTTTCTCTGTCAGATTGGCCTGTTTCAGTTCATCAGCGGTCGTTTCCGGCTCAAGCCAACCCAGTACACCGCCATCGCGGCGTGAAATGATGTCGGTAGATTTCTCTTTCGCCAGCGTGGCAAAGTCGGCGCCGTTTTTCAGCTCATCCAGAACCGCCTTGGCATCCGCTTCGGTTTTCAACTGGATCACGCTGTAATTTCTGCGTTCCGGCTGGCCATAATTGCTCTGATGCTGGTCGTAATAGGCGCTGATATCCGCTTCGTTAACCGTTACTTTGTCTTGCAGTGCGGCAGCATCCAGCGCAATAAAGCTCACCTTCACCTTTTCTGGTGCGATGAAGCTGTTCTGGTTCTGTTCGTAATACGCTTTCAGCTCATCGTCTGTCGCGGTCTGCTTAGCCAGCAGCGCTTTAAGCTCGATCGTCGCCAAACGCACATCGCGCTCCTGCAACATCAGGGCAGCCATGGCCTGAGACTCGGCTGGCAGTATAAAACCGGAACCCCCAAAGCTCTGGAGCAGTTGCTGATTAATCAGTTGCTGACGCATGGATTGCGCATAATTATCGGCGCTGTAACCCATACGGGTAATCAGATCGAGATATTTGGCGTTATCGAATTGGCCGTCAGTCTGGAAGTAAGGCGCCTTACGGATAGCGTCCTTCACCTGTTCGTCACTCGCGTTCAGGTTTAACTTTTTGGCATACTGGTCAAGCAGCATGTTGTCAATCAACTGCGACAGTACCTGATGGCGCAGTTGCTGCATGTAACCTTCGTTCCCCGCCAGCGCGGAAAACTGGTCACCCAACTGCTGCTGCATGCGACTACGCTCACTCTGGAAAGCCTGCTCCAGTTGAGCACGTTCGATGACCTGGCCATTGACTTTCGCCGCATAATCGCCGGAACCGCCGGTCAGGTAGCTACCCACCCCTGTCAGAACAAATGACAAGATGATCAGGGCCAGGATGATTTTTAGCACGATGTTGTTAGCAGCCGCGCGTAAATTGTCCATCATAGTGTGACAACACTCCGCTGTGATGTGGATTAAAAACCCTTGTGCAGGCGCGTTCCCTGCGACAAAAATAAAAAAAGCGCATCAATCTGATGCGCCTTATATCTTACCTCACCAGCACCGCTGCGTCAGGTGATTGTTTATGTGTTGCTAATCGTTTCGACGCGGTAATCAGTTTACGGCGTCTTTCAACGCTTTTCCTGCACGGAATGCCGGAACCTTGGCTGCCGCAATTTTGATCTCTTTACCGGTTTGTGGGTTACGACCGGTACGAGCTGAACGCTCACGCACGGTGAAAGAACCGAAACCAACCAGAGCTACATCATCCCCTTCTTTCAAGGATTCGGTAACGGATGCAATAATTGCATCTAAAGCACGTCCGGCTGCCGCTTTAGAAATATCAGCGCCTGCGGCAATTTTGTCGATCAGTTGTGACTTATTCACTCTATCATCCCCTCTAGAATTCAAACGTCGCACCGGAAAACCCTACGGCTGCGACAGCGCAGCTGTTATATCAATCCCGTCGTGCCTTGGCAAGCCACCAAACAGCAGCAAAACGCGGCATGACAGCGATCTAACTTAGCGGCACATAAAAATACTGGCAAGTCCGAAATGGCTTGCCAGCATAAGTTTTATCAATGGTTTTTGCGATCCGTCACTATTTTACTGCGACAGGCTGCGCACCGAAGGCCGGGTTCTGCAACGCAATGTTCAAAACTTCATCAATTTTCTGCACCGGATGAATCTCGAGGTCAGCGATGACGTTATCCGGGATCTCTTCCAGATCGCGCTTGTTCTCATATGGGATCAGCACAGTTTTGATACCACCACGGTGAGCCGCCAGCAGCTTCTCTTTCAGGCCACCAATCGGTAATACCTGCCCACGCAGGGTGATCTCACCGGTCATTGCCACATCGGCACGTACCGGGTTGCCGGTCAGGCAGGACACCAAGGCCGTGCACATGGCAATACCCGCACTTGGGCCGTCTTTCGGCGTTGCCCCTTCAGGAACGTGCACGTGGATATCGCGCTTTTCATAGAAATCCGCGTTAATACCCAGTTTTTCAGCACGGGCACGCACCACGGTCAGCGCTGCCTGGATTGACTCTTGCATCACCTCACCCAAAGAACCGGTGTAGGTCAGCTTGCCCTTGCCTGGCACACAGGCGGTTTCGATGGTCAACAGATCGCCGCCCACTTCCGTCCATGCCAGCCCGGTGACCTGACCAACGCGGTTTTCCGTATCGGCACGGCCATAGTCGACACGCTGAACGCCCAGGTAATCTTTCAGGTTGTCGCCATTGATCTCAATGTGCTTGAGCGTTTTATCCATCAACAGCGATTTCACCGCTTTGCGGCACAGCTTGGAGATCTCACGCTCCAGGCTACGCACCCCGGCTTCGCGGGTGTAATAACGGATAATGCCGATAATGGCACTGTCATCAACCGTCAGTTCACCTTTTTTCAGCGCATTACGCTCAAGCTGTTTCGGCAGCAGGTGCTGTTTGGCAATGTTCAGTTTTTCGTCTTCGGTGTAGCCGGAAAGACGGATCACCTCCATACGATCCAGCAACGGTGCCGGAATGTTCATTGAGTTTGAAGTCGCAACAAACATCACGTCCGACAGATCGTAATCCACTTCCAGATAGTGATCGTTGAACGCCACGTTCTGTTCCGGATCCAACACTTCCAGCAGCGCTGAAGCCGGATCGCCACGCATGTCGGATGACATTTTGTCGATTTCATCCAACAGGAACAGCGGGTTTTTCACCCCCACCTTGGCCATCTTCTGGATCAGCTTACCCGGCATGGAGCCGATGTAAGTCCGGCGGTGACCACGGATTTCCGCCTCATCACGCACGCCGCCCAACGCCATACGCACGTACTGGCGACCGGTGGCCCGGGCGATCGACTGCCCCAGCGAGGTTTTACCCACGCCCGGAGGCCCTACCAGACACAGGATCGGGCCTTTGATTTTGCTGACACGGCTCTGAACGGCAAGATACTCAAGGATGCGATCTTTGACCCGCTCCAGGCCGTAGTGATCGGTATCGAGCACTTCCTGCGCCTTGACCAGATCTTTTTTCACCTTACTACGCGCATTCCATGGCACCTGCAGCATCCAATCGATATAACCGCGCACCACGGTAGCTTCCGCTGACATCGGCGACATCATTTTCAGCTTCTGCAGTTCCGCTTCGGTTTTCTCGCGGGCTTCTTTCGGCATTTTTGCCGCTTCAATTTTACGCTTCAGCGCTTCATGTTCGTCCGGCGCATCGTCCATTTCGCCCAGTTCTTTCTGGATGGCCTTCATCTGCTCATTCAGATAGTACTCGCGCTGGCTCTTTTCCATCTGTTTCTTGACGCGGTTACGGATGCGCTTCTCAACCTGCAGCAGATCGATTTCCGACTCCATCATCGCCATCAGGTACTCAAGACGCTCGGTAATATCAAACATCTCCAGCACCGACTGCTTGTCGCTGAGTTTCAGCGGCATGTGTGCTGCGATGGTATCCGCCAGGCGCGCAGCATCGTCGATGCTGTTCAGTGAAGTCAGCACCTCCGGTGGAATTTTTTTATTCAGCTTGATGTAGCCTTCAAACTGATTAATTGCGGTACGCACCAGCACTTCTTGCTCACGCTCGTCGATCGCAGGTGACTCAAGGTATTCGGCCTTGGCAGCAAAGTGCTCACCGCTGTCGGAAAGCGTGGTAATGCGCGCACGCTGCAGGCCTTCCACCAGCACTTTCACCGTGCCATCTGGCAGCTTCAGCATCTGCAAAATCGACGCTACGGTGCCGACAGAGAATAAATCGTTAATGCCAGGTTCATCCGTTGAGGCCTCTTTCTGTGCCACCAGCATGATCTTTTTATCGTGATCCATTGCGGCTTCGAGGCACCGAATCGATTTTTCCCGGCCAACAAATAACGGGATCACCATGTGCGGATAAACCACCACGTCGCGCAATGGCAGAACGGGGATTTCAATGCGTTCGGAACGCTCAGGGTTCATAGAGCTCTCTCTTAGTTTAATTTCCGCCAGGTTGAGGGGGAATCTCATGAGACGCCAGCATCAAACGTTTCACAAAATCTGGATTATGAGTATATGGGGATGAATCTCTTACATTCAACGGCAAGAATGTATGGAAAAAGAAATGGGGGATAAAATCCCCCATTTTGCTAATAACTTTCTGGTTTGACTGGTTAATTATTCACCAGACGCCTGTGCTTCCGGCTTACCGTAGATCAGCAGCGGTTTGGAATGACCGGAGATCACCGACTCGTCGATCACCACTTTGTCCACGCTCTCCAGCGACGGCAGGTCGTACATGGTGTCCAGCAGTGCGCCTTCAACGATAGAACGCAGGCCACGAGCCCCGGTTTTGCGCGTCATGGCTTTCTTGGCGATGGCGTTCAGCGCTTCATCACGGAACTCCAGCTCCACCCCTTCCAGATTGAACAATGCCTGATACTGTTTGGTCAGGGCATTTTTCGGCTCTTTCAGGATCTGGATCAGCGCTTCTTCACTCAGTTCACTCAGCGTAGCTACAACTGGCAGACGGCCGATAAATTCCGGGATAAGACCAAATTTGATCAGATCTTCCGGTTCAGCCTGCAGCAGCAGTTCGCCTTCGGTCGCTTTTTCAGATTCCCCCTTAACGGTGGCACCAAAGCCAATACCGGTACCGGTATTCACTCGCTGACCGATCACTTTATCCAAGCCAGCAAAGGCCCCGCCACAGATAAACAGGATCTTGGAGGTATCAACCTGCAGGAACTCCTGCTGTGGATGCTTACGCCCACCCTGCGGTGGCACCGCAGCAATGGTGCCTTCGATCAGCTTCAGCAGTGCCTGCTGCACGCCCTCGCCCGATACGTCACGGGTGATGGAAGGGTTGTCTGACTTGCGGGAAATCTTATCGATTTCATCAATGTAGACAATGCCGCGCTGCGCTTTCTGCACGTCATAGTCACATTTCTGCAGCAACTTCTGGATAATATTTTCCACGTCCTCACCCACATAACCGGCTTCGGTCAACGTGGTGGCATCGGCCATGGTGAAAGGCACATCCAGCAAACGCGCCAAGGTTTCTGCCAGCAGAGTTTTACCGCTACCGGTCGGGCCAATCAGCAGAATATTGCTTTTGCCCAACTCGACGCCGTTGCTGCTGTCACCATTGCGCAAACGCTTATAGTGGTTGTACACCGCCACTGCCAGAACTTTCTTCGCCTGCTCCTGGCCAATGACATAGTCATCCAGATGGTGGCGGATCTCGTGTGGTGTCGGCAATGAATTGCGCTCGCGATGCGTGGCAACTTCTTTAATCTCTTCGCGAATAATGTCGTTACACAGATCAACACATTCATCGCAGATATACACTGACGGCCCGGCAATCAGCTTACGCACTTCATGCTGGCTTTTGCCGCAGAAAGAGCAGTACAGCAATTTGCCTGAACCGTCTTTGCGCTTATCTGTCATGAGTCAAACCTCTTATTTTGTCTTTGTCCCGCAGGAATTTACGGCGGCGGTGCGCCCAAACGTTATACCGGGAACGCCGATAATACTGTTCAGCGCGAGCGTAGCTCACTCTGAATACTATAGTCTATCGGCTCGCACTTATACTTCGCCAGCCGCGTGGTTCTAGCTGCGGTGCGTCAGAATACCGTCAACCAGACCATATTCTACCGATTCTTCTGCGGTCATAAAGCGATCGCGTTCGGTGTCACGTTCGATCTGTTCCAGCGATTGACCGGTATGCTGCGCCATCAGTTCATTCATGCGTGCTTTCACTTTGAGGATTTCGCGCGCATGGATTTCGATATCTGTCGCCTGCCCTTGATAGCCACCCAGCGGCTGGTGGATCATCACTCTGGAGTTCGGCAGACAGAAACGCTTGCCCTTGGTGCCTGCAGTCAACAGGAATGAGCCCATAGAACAGGCCTGGCCCATACAGATTGTGCTGACGTCTGGCTTGATAAACTGCATAGTGTCATAAATGGACATGCCTGCAGTGATCACACCACCCGGTGAGTTGATGTACAGGAAAATGTCTTTTTCCGGGCTTTCTGCTTCGAGGAACAACATCTGCGCCACGATCAGGTTAGCCATATGGTCTTCTACCTGACCGGTCAGGAAAATAATACGCTCTTTCAGCAGGCGGGAATAGATATCGTAAGAGCGCTCCCCGCGTGAAGTCTGCTCTACCACCATTGGCACCAGTGCCATGTTAGGTGCAAATTGATCTCGTTCGCCACTGTATGACATTACCGTCTCCTAATAGAAATTGCCTTGGCGCCATTATCTGTCGATTCTACTTTAGAACGCTCACCATGACTACGCTCAAGCAAAGACAGACTTCACGCTCATCTGACGGCGTGATCATTAAAACAGCCCATACTGTTGTTGAAGTGGGGGGCCACAGACAGAATTCAAGCCCGGTGAACCCTTTTCACCCGCATCCTTGTGTAGCAAGGTAACCATAACCCGTTTTCCACTGCCGTCTGCAGCCGGTAACACAATAAATATAGTGCATATTGCCACAGTGAACCTGAGATTAATCAGTCACGTGGCAAAAGAAAAGCCCGTAACCGAAGTTACGGGCTTTGCACAACGTAGAATATTTGATGGCACAACGCATTGTGCCGCTACGTTCAACCGATGATTACGCCTGTTGAGGCTGGTTCATCAGTTCGCTGAAAGTCGTCGCTTTTTCAGACACTTTCGCTTTCGCCAGCAGGGCTTCAACCGCTTGTTCTTCCAGAGCCACGTTACGCATGTTGTTCATCAGCTCTTTGTTTTTGCTGTAGAACTCGATAACTTCGCTTGGATCTTCGTAGGCAGAAGCCATTTCTTCGATCAGGGCTTTCACGCGCTCTTCGTCAGCTTTCAGCTCGTTAGTGCTGATCACTTCGCCCAGCAGCAGGCCAACAACAACGCGACGCTTAGCCTGCTCTTCGAACAGTTCACGTGGCAGTTCCAGCGCTTGCTTCTCGTTACCGCCGAAACGCTGTGCAGCCTGACGGCGCAGAACGTCGATTTCGCCGTCGATCAGCGCAGCAGGAACGTCGATTTCGTTAGCACTGACCAGACCGTCGATAGCCTGAGACTTGATGCGGTTACGCACGGCGCCTTTCAGTTCGCGCTCCATGTTTTTACGCACTTCGGCACGCAGGCCTTCGATAGAACCATCAGCCACGCCGAAACGTTTGATGAATTCTTCGGTCAGTTCTGGCAGTTCGCGCTCTTCAACTTTCTTCAGCACGATAGCAAACTTGGCCGCTTTACCCTTCAGGTTTTCTGCGTGGTAATCTTCTGGGAAGTTAACGTCGATGGTGAATTCTTCACCCGCTTTGTGCCCAACCAGGCCTTCTTCGAAACCAGGGATCATACGGCCCTGGCCCATCGCCAGTACGAAGTCAGACGCTTTACCGCCTTCAAACTCTTCGCCATCAATAGAACCAGAGAAATCAACGGTCACACGCTCTTCAACAGTGACTGCACGATCGGTCTCTTTCCAGGTTGCCTGCTGCTTACGCAGAGTGTCCAGCATAGTGTCAACATCAGCGTCGTTAACTTCAACGATCGGTTTCTCAACTTCAATGCTTTCCAAGCCTTTCAGCTCAATTTCTGGATACACTTCGAATTCAACGGCGAAAGCAAAATTTTCGCCTTCTTTGTACTCGCCTGGAACGTAGTTTGGTGCACCAGCCGGGTTAATTTTTTCTTTGATGATGGCGTCAACAAAGTTGCGCTGCATCAGTTCGCCCAGCACGTCCTGACGAACAGAAGCACCATAACGCTGTTCAACGATGTTCATCGGCACTTTGCCTTTACGGAAACCGTCGATACGTACGTTTTTCGCTGCGTTGATCAGCTCTTTCTTCACCGCTTGCTTGATAACATCAGCGGGTACAGTAATAGAGAGACGGCGCCCAAGGCCTTGAGTGGTTTCTACTGAAACTTGCATCTTGTTACCTCAAAAAAATCACAGTGCTCGGTCAACTCCGTTCCAAAAACCAGGATGGCTACATTACAGAACCGAGTTTCCTGATGTCAGAAGCGTCCCGAAACCATTCCGGAAAAATAAGACGCGACATTATAGCGGCGCATGCGTAGCGAGTCGAGGATGGCAAGGCGGCACGGGTGCGTTAAAAATCACATTTTTGCCGGTTTTCCACCCAAATCACCTTTGAGCCTAGGCCATCAGAGCTGCATTCCACATCGGCTTTGTCGTCATCAAAAACAACAACGGCCCGTAGGCCGTTGCAAAATTCGCCAGTAGTAATACCTTAAATCTAGGTGAAAGTTCCACTGATACCGTAAATTTTAGCCATCACGCCACGGTTCCAGCGCCGCGGCAAGGCGGTGAGGCGGGTACCGTATCCTGCAACCCTTCCCACTCTTTGAGGGTATAAGTATGTAACGCCAGCGCATGCACGCCGTCCGCCAGCTCCTGCGCCAATACGGTATAAATGGAGCGATGGCGCGTCAGAAAGCGCTCACCGACAAAGCGATCGCTAACGATCACCACCTTAAAATGACTCTCTGAACCCGCTGGCACGTTATGGCGGTAACTTTCGTCCACCACATCCAGATACGCGGGCTCAAATGCCGCCCTTAATTTTGTTTCTATTTGCTCGCGAATCATCGGTTCTTCTCCTCACAACACTGGCGCACTATACCCTACCCACCTAGTTCAATATTAGCCGTTTCTACTCTTGCGAGAATCTTCCCGGTTTAAATTTCTCCGCCCTGCGCGGAGAAAAATGCCAACATAATGTACCACCTGGAGTTTATCTGATTGAGTTGACCGAAAAAGCATGTTTTTATCAACGCCGGGTAAAAATTTATCACTTGGCTATGTTCAGCGCTTCCCCCGGCTGGCGGCAATGCTATGATGTCGGCAATTTGTTGTGACTCTAGCGCTTTGATTACTCAGCGCTAATACATACCCATAACTGATAACCACGATTGATGAGACAGTAATATGTTAAAAAAACTTTGTCTTCCACTGCTGGCTGCATTGTTGCTTGCCGGTTGTGCCGCCAGTACCAATACGCTGAACGTAACCCCGAAGATCGTCCTGCCGCAGCAGGATCCGACGTTGCAAGGTATTACCATCAGTATTAATGGTGCCGATCAGCGTAAAGACCAGGCGCTGGCAAAAGTGAACCGCGATGGCCAGCTGATTACCCTGCTCCCTTCACGCGATCTGCGTTTCTTGCTGCAGGAAGTGCTGGAAAAACAAATGGGCGCTCGCGGCTATATGATCGGCCCTGCCGGTGCCGTGGATCTGCAGATCGTAGTGAACAATCTGTTTGCTGACGTCTCTGAAGGCAACCTGCGTTATAACATCACCACCAAAGCAGACATCTCCATTATCGCTCAGGCGAAAAATGGCAGTAAGCAGGTGAAAAACTACCGCTCTACTTATAACGTACAGGGCGCTTTCACCGCGACAAACGAAAAAATCACCAATGCGGTTAACACCGTGCTGGGCGATGTCATTGCCGATATGGCACAAGACACCAGCGTCAACGAATTTATCAAGCAAAACGCACGTTAATCCGTTAATGCCTTGTGCTGCCAGGATTTCCCGGCAGCGCAAACAAGGATCTCATGTCTAAACAGTATCTGAATATTTTTACCCAGCGTAATTCCATCATGCTGCTGGTGCTGGGCTTTGCCTCAGGGCTGCCACTGGCATTGACCTCCGGTACGCTGCAAGCCTGGATGACCGTTGAAAATATCGATCTGAAAACCATCGGGATCTTCTCGCTGGTGGGTCAGGCCTATGTGTTCAAATTCCTGTGGTCGCCCTTTATGGACCGCTACACACCGTCATTCCTCGGGCGGCGACGCGGTTGGCTATTAATCAGCCAATTGTTGCTGGTAGTCGCTATTGTCGCCATGGGGTTTATGAACCCAATGCAACATTTATGGTGGTTAGCTGCTCTGGCAGTGGTGGTCGCGTTTTGTTCTGCCTCGCAGGATATTGTCTTTGATGCTTACAAAACGGACCTGCTGTCGGCGGAAGAACGCGGTGCCGGTGCGGCAGTTTCGGTGCTGGGTTATCGCTTGGCGATGCTGGTTTCTGGCGGTTTGGCCCTGTGGCTCGCCGATCGCTACTTAGGCTGGCAGGCGACCTACTGGCTGATGGCCGGGCTGATGCTGATCGGTGTCGTCGCAACCTTGATGGCCCCCGAGCCGGATGACAGCATTCCGGCACCACGTACCATGGAGCAGGCGGTCGTCGCGCCGCTACGGGATTTCTTTGCGCGCAACAATGCCTGGCTGATCCTGCTGCTGATTGTCATGTACAAATTGGGTGATGCTTTTGCTGGCAGCCTGAGCACCACTTTCCTGATCCGTGGCGTGGGATTTGACGCCGGGGAAGTCGGGCTGGTCAATAAAACGCTCGGGCTGTTTGCCACCATCGTTGGTGCGCTGTTTGGTGGCATCTTGATGCAGCGCCTGACGCTGTTCCGCGCCCTGATGCTGTTCGGCATTCTGCAGGCGGTTTCCAATATCGGTTACTGGATTTTGGCGGTTACTGCCAAGAATATCATCACCATGGGCAGCGCTATTTTCCTGGAAAACCTGTGTGGTGGTATGGGTACCGCGGCGTTTGTTGCCCTGCTGATGACACTATGCAATAAATCCTTTTCTGCAACCCAATTCGCCTTGCTTTCAGCACTTTCTGCCGTCGGGCGGGTCTATGTCGGCCCGATTGCTGGTTGGTTTGTCGAGGCTCATGGCTGGCCATTGTTCTATCTGTTCTCCATCGTTGCGGCACTGCCAGGCTTACTGCTGCTGGCCATTTGCCGTCAAACGCTGGAATACACCCAACAGACCGGTAATTTCATGCCACGCACCGAATTCCGCCACAGCTATCGTTGGGCACTGCGTCTGCTGACGACCGGGTGTTCACTGCTCAGCCTGTGGTTACTGGTGTTGATCTCCAACGCGCTTGACTGGACCCAGTGGCCAGATTTTGCCGTTCAGCTCCTGCAAGTGGGAGCGCTGCTTAGCCTGGTAGGGATTGTGATGGGTAGCGCGCTCGACTATCTGGCGCTGCGCCGTACACAATTAGCCTGATTTTTTGTCGGCCAACCGAAATGCTGGCCGACAAAAATGCATCAGAGAAATGAATTTATTTCGTTGAAAAAATAATATTGCCGCGGAAATTATTTTTTATCCGAGTACAGCACTCGGAAATAAAAATAAATTCACTTTTTAAATACAATTATTTTACATTAAATATACTTTTCTTTCGTATTTCAAATCGGCGGATTTGCCGCTATCCCTATGCATACCGTTAGTTTTCCTTGAGATACCGCCTGCCCGGCACGATTCAGCCTGCCAACACATTGTAGCCATTAGTAAATTATCACCTGGCGTTATATCTGTGACCCCCTTAACAGAAAGTGTCAACAAGACACTGACACTCCCTTAAGCATGTTTACAGTACTGCAACCTTCCCGTAAAATGCCCGCACACATGAAACGACAATAGAGCCTTTGTAATTGGGGTCGTTAGATGAGACTTAAGAAATACAATAAAAGTATTGGGATGTTGTCATTAATTGCAGCCACGGTAATGCTCAGTGGTTGTGATATGGTTTTGATGAATCCCAAAGGAGCAATAGGCGTTGAACAACGGACACTGATCCTTACTGCAATCGGCTTGATGTTGATCGTGGTAGTTCCAGTGATCTTCATGGCTTTCGCTTTTGCCTGGAAGTTCCGTGCTTCTAACAAAGAGGCTAAGTACACGCCAAATTGGGCACACTCCAACAAGATTGAAGCGGTCGTCTGGACCATTCCGATCATTATCATCGCCATCCTTGGCACCATTACCTGGAAAACAACCCACGCGCTGGACCCATTCAGGCCGATTGTCGCTGACAAAAAGCCAATGACCATCGAAGTGATGTCGTTAGACTGGAAATGGCTGTTCATCTATCCAGAGCAAGGCATCGCGACCGTTAATGAACTGGCGTTCCCGAAAGATGTTCCCGTCGAATTTAAAGTCACCTCCAACTCGGTAATGAACTCGTTCTTTATTCCTCAGTTAGGCGGGCAGATTTATGCGATGGCCGGGATGCAAACCAAACTGCACCTGATCGGCAACGAGGCGGGGGAATATAAAGGTATTTCCAGCAGCTACAGCGGCCACGGGTTCTCCGGTATGAAATTCACCGCCATTGTCACACCAACCGAAGGCGACTTCGATCAGTGGGTGGCCAAGGTGAAGCAATCGCCGAATACCCTGAACGCCACCAGCGATTTTAACAAACTGGCAGAGCCGAGTGAAAACAACCCGGTTGAGTACTTCTCCAGTGTCAGACCGAATTTGTTCAAAGAGACGATTGGCAAATTCATGGGCGATATGCACATGCACAAAGGCGCAGAAACCTCCGCGCACGAAGGCATGGACATGAGCCAGGGTATGGACATGGGCGAACATGCTCACGCCGGAGCTGAGGAATAATCTGATGTTGGGAAAATTAACACTTGATGCGGTTCCGGTTCACGAACCGATCGTCATGGTCACCGTTGCCGCAATTCTCGTTGGAGGCCTGGCCCTGCTGGCGCTGATAACGTATTTGGGCAAATGGAAGTGGCTGTGGAGCGAATGGCTGACCTCTGTCGACCATAAAAAAATCGGTATCATGTACATCATCGTTGCGATGGTGATGCTGATACGTGGTTTTGCTGATGCCATCATGATGCGTGGTCAACAGGCTCTCGCGTCTGCCGGTGAGGCCGGATTCCTGCCGCCGCACCACTATGACCAGATCTTCACCGCTCACGGCGTAATCATGATCTTCTTCATGGCTATGCCTTTAGTGGTTGGCCTGATGAACATTGCTGTGCCATTGCAGATCGGCGCACGTGACGTTGCCTTCCCGTTCCTGAACTCCCTGAGTTTCTGGTTCTTCGTGGTGGGCGTTGTGCTGATCAACGTCTCTCTGGGGGTGGGTGAGTTCGCACAGACTGGTTGGCTGGCATATCCACCGCTTTCTGGCAAGGAATACAGCCCTGGAGTCGGGGTCGATTACTGGATCTGGAGTCTACAGATATCCGGCCTCGGTACCCTGCTGACCGGTGTGAACTTCTTCGCTACTATCCTCAAGATGCGTGCTCCTGGCATGCCTCTGATGAAGATGCCTGTGTTTACCTGGGCAGCGCTGTGCACCAACGTGCTGATCATTGTTTCATTCCCAATTCTGACCGTCACCATCGCGTTGCTGACCCTGGATCGCTATCTAGGCACCCATTTCTTTACCAATGATATGGGCGGCAACATGATGATGTACATCAACCTGATTTGGGCCTGGGGCCACCCAGAGGTGTATATCCTGGTTCTGCCGGTGTTCGGTGTGTTCTCCGAAGTCACCGCGACCTTCTCAAGAAAACGTCTGTTCGGCTATACCTCACTGGTATGGGCAACCATCGCGATTACCATCCTGTCGTTCATCGTCTGGCTGCACCACTTCTTTACCATGGGGTCTGGCGCTAACGTTAACGCCTTCTTTGGTATCGCCACCATGATCATTTCCATCCCAACCGGGGTGAAAATCTTCAACTGGCTGTTCACCATGTATCAAGGCCGTATCCAGTTCAACTCTGCAATGCTGTGGACCGTTGGCTTTATCATCACCTTCTCCATCGGTGGGATGACCGGCGTGCTGCTGGCAGTGCCAGGGGCGAACTTTGTGCTGCACAACAGCCTGTTCCTGATTGCTCACTTCCATAACGTGATCATCGGCGGTGTGGTCTTTGGTTGCTTCGCGGGCCTGACCTACTGGTTCCCGAAAGCTTTCGGCTTTACGTTGGATGAAAAATGGGGTATCCGTGCCTTCTGGTTCTGGATCATCGGTTTCTTCATTGCCTTCATGCCGCTGTATATACTGGGCTTTATGGGGATGACCCGTCGTCTGAGCCAGAATATCAACCCTGAGTTCCACACGCTGCTGCTGGTTGCCGCCAGTGGTGCTGCACTGATTGCCTGTGGCGTGCTGTGCCAGGTGATTCAGATCCTCGTCAGCGTGCGCGATCGCGAGAAGAACCGCGATCTGACCGGTGATCCATGGGGTGGCCGTACGCTGGAGTGGTCAACATCTTCCCCACCTCCGTTCTATAACTTCGCTGTTGTACCGGAAATTCACGATCGTGACGCTTTCTGGGATATGAAAGAGAAAGGCGAAGCGTACAAGAAACCTGCGCAATACGCGCCAATTCATATGCCAAGAAATACCGGTGCCGGTGTGATTATTGCTGGCTTCAGTCTGGTATTTGGTTTCGCGATGATCTGGGACATCTGGTGGATGGCGATCGCTGGCTTTGTCGGCATGATCGTTACCTGGATTGCCAAGAGCTTCGATGAAGATGTTGATTACTATGTGCAGGTTGATGAAATCGAGCGCATTGAAAACCAACGCTATGAACAAATCAGCAAAGCAGGCGTGAAACATGTCAACTGATATCCTGACTCAGCATAACGCAGCCCATGCAGAACATGGGCACCACGATGCAGGAGAGACCAAAGTCTTCGGATTCTGGATCTACCTGATGAGCGACTGTATTTTGTTTGCGAGCTTGTTCGCAACTTATGCAGTCTTGGTGAACGGGACCGCTGGCGGTCCCTCTGGCAAGGACATCTTCGATCTGAAGTTGGTCCTGGTTGAAACCTTCCTGCTGTTGTTCAGCTCCATCACCTACGGGATGGCGATGATCGGCATGAACAAAGGCCTGGCTGGTAACGTCAACAAATGGTTGATGCTGACCTTCGTGTTCGGCCTCGCTTTCGTGGCGATCGAAATTTATGAGTTCCATCACCTGATCGCTGAAGGTTTTGGTCCCGACCGCAGTGCGTTCCTGTCCAGCTATTTTGCACTGGTAGGCACTCACGGCCTGCACGTCAGCGCCGGTCTGGTCTGGCTTATCGTGCTGATGATTCAGGTGAGCAAGCGCGGCCTGAATCCAACCAATAAAACTCGTCTGATGTGCCTGAGCCTGTTCTGGCACTTCCTGGATGTGGTCTGGATCTGTGTATTTACCGTTGTCTACCTGCTGGGGGTTATGCCATGAGCCATCCATCACATGAAACCTCTCACGGCGGCGCAAGCCACGGCAGCGTGAAGTCATACCTGACCGGCTTTATTCTGTCGATCATTCTGACGGTAATTCCATTTGCGATGGTGATGAGCGGCACCGCCTCTCATTCCACTATCCTGGCGGTGGTGGTCGGTATGGCGGTTATCCAGGTGATTGTTCACCTGGTTTACTTCCTACACATGAACACCTCATCGGAAGAGCGCTGGAACCTGGTGGCATTACTGTTCACCATTATGATCATCGGTATCGTTGTTGTGGGTTCACTCTGGATTATGTACAACCTCAACATCAATATGATGGTCGATTAAGAGCCGAGCCGTACGCAATGATTAAGCAATACCTGCAAGTCACTAAACCAGGAATTATTTTCGGCAATTTAATTTCTGTCGTTGGGGGATTCCTGCTTGCTTCCAAAGGAAGCATCGACTATCCCCTGTTTCTCGCCACCCTGCTGGGTGTCTCGTTGGTCGTCGCTTCGGGCTGTGTATTTAACAACTACATTGACCGCGACATCGACAAGAAAATGGAGAGAACGAAGAATCGGGTGCTGGTAAGAGGCCTGATCGCGCCGAGTGTGACCCTGGTTTACGCCACCCTGTTGGGTATTGCTGGTTTTGCACTGCTGTATATCGCCGCAAACCCGCTGGCCATGTGGCTGGCGGTGATGGGTTTCGTGGTTTATGTCGGCGTTTACAGCCTGTACATGAAACGCCATTCGGTATACGGCACGCTAATCGGCAGCCTGTCGGGCGCAGCACCTCCCGTGATTGGCTATTGTGCGGTCACCAACGAGTTTGACGCAGGGGCGTTGATCCTGCTGGCGATCTTCAGCCTGTGGCAGATGCCGCATTCTTATGCGATAGCCATCTTCCGCTTTAAAGATTACCAGGCAGCCAACATTCCTGTTCTGCCAGTGGTGAAAGGTATTTCTGTCGCTAAAAATCATATTACGGTCTACATTCTGGCGTTTATGATCGCGACATTGATGCTGACTCTGGGGGGCTATGCTGGCTATAAATACCTGATCGTCGCAGCGGCGGTGAGCGTATGGTGGCTTGGTATGGCACTCCGTGGTTACAAAACCGAAAATGACAGCGTCTGGGCACGTAAACTGTTTGTGTTCTCGATTGTTGCCATTACTTCGCTGAGCGTGATGATGTCTATCGACTTCAGCGCAGGGGCTGCACCAGAAGCGCTGTTAAGCTACGCCTGGTAAACCCGGTAATCTGTGAATGGGCCGCTCAGCGGCCCATTTTATTTCTCTCGCAGAAAAGCGACTTATACCCAAAGTGCTTGGGGTTGCAGCTAGGCGGCAAGGGCGTAAGTCCTCATGAACTTACTGAAGTAAGTGATTGGTGCGCGTGCACGCAGCCAACAGCGCTGCAACTGCAAGTAATAAGGGTCTAGTTGTAATATCTGTTAAACAACATTCGATTTACCCCCCTTACCCCACACACTAAAATAACGCAGCTTGCAGAAGCTATTCCATCAGGCTTTAATCTTCTCAGCCTGATGGAATAGGTTTTATTGAGGTCACGATGAACGACAATGTAATGACGCCCCAAGAACGCCGGGCAACATGGGGCCTGGGAACCGTTTTCTCGCTGCGCATGCTTGGTATGTTTATGGTGCTGCCGGTTCTTACCACCTACGGTATGGCGCTGAACGGTGCCAGCGAAGCTCTGATTGGTATCGCCATCGGCATCTATGGTTTGGCACAGGCGGTTTTTCAGATCCCGTTCGGGTTGGTTTCCGACCGTATAGGACGCAAGCCCCTGATCGTCGGTGGCCTACTGATTTTTGCCCTCGGCAGCGTGATCGCCGCCGTCAGCGATTCTATCTGGGGCATTATTCTTGGCCGCGCCTTGCAAGGCTCCGGGGCAATTGCAGCCGCGGTGATGGCGCTGCTGTCGGATTTAACCCGCGAACAAAACCGCACCAAAGCGATGGCATTTATCGGCGTCAGCTTCGGCATTACCTTCGCCATTGCGATGGTCGTTGGCCCGATTGTCACCCATGCCTTCGGCCTGCATGCGCTGTTCTGGATGATTGCCGTCTTGGCCTTGGCCGGGATCGCTATTACGCTGACGGTGGTTCCTTCCGCCGACGCGCATGTGTTAAACCGTGAATCAAGCATCGTACGTGGCAGTTTCAGCAAAGTGCTGAGCAATTCGCGTCTGCTGAAACTCAACTTCGGCATCATGTGCCTGCATATCCTGTTGATGTCGAGCTTCGTGGCCCTACCGCTGGCTATGCAACACGCCGGGTTGGCCGCCAGTGAACATTGGAAAGTCTACTTGATCACCATGCTGGTTTCTTTCGCCGCCGTGCTGCCATTTATCATTTATGCCGAAAAGTATCGCCGCATGAAGCAGGTCTTTATGGGCTGCGTCGCGGTGCTGTTTTGGGCCGAAGTGCTGCTGTGGTTTGCCGGGCAGCATCTGTGGGGCATCATTGCCGGTGTGCAGTTGTTCTTTATGGCATTTAACCTGATGGAAGCCATTCTGCCCTCACTGATCAGTAAAGAATCCCCTGCGGGCTATAAAGGCACGGCGATGGGGATTTACTCCACCAGCCAGTTTATCGGCGTTGCCATCGGCGGCAGCCTGGGGGGTTGGCTATATGGGCTGCAGGGCGCAGGCTTGGTGTTTATTGCTGGTGCAGTGATTGCTGCGCTCTGGTTTGCGGTCAGCAGCACCATGAAAGAGCCGCCGTACGTCAGCAGCCTGCGCATCACGCTATCTGAGCTGGCCGTCAAGGATTCAGCATTAACAAGCCGCCTGATGGCTCAGCCGGGCGTAGCGGAAGCCGTTGTGGTTCCGGAGGAACGCAGTGCCTATGTGAAGGTCGATACCAAGCAGACCAATCGTGGCCAGTTGGAAGCCCTGGTTAACGCGCTGTAGCAAACCAGGGCCGCCTAAGCGGCCCTGAGTGTTTTAATCACGGAAGTTTTTAAACTGGAACGGCTGCCCCAGATCGGCACCGCGCACCAGCGCCATCACGCTTTGCAGATCGTCGCGTGCCTTGCCGGTAACGCGCACTTCATCGCCCTGAATCTGCGCCTGCACCTTCAGCTTACTGTCTTTAATCAGCTTGACAATTTTCTTTGCCAACGTCGTCTCAATGCCTTGCTTCAGCTTGGCCTCAACGCTGTAGGTTTTACCACTGTGGGTCATTTCTTCCGGGATCTCCAACGCACCGCCATCAATACTGCGTTTACTCAGTTTTTCACGCAGAATATCCAGCAGTTGCTGCACCTGGAAGTCAGACTCACTGGCCACTTTGATGCTTTCATTTTTCTCATTCAGCTCAAAACTGGCCGGGACGTTACGGAAATCCCAACGCGTGCTGAGATCGCGCGTTGCGTTCTCAACGGCATTGCGCACTTCCTGCATATCAATTTCAGAAACAATGTCGAAAGATGGCATACTTCTTCCTCCTGAATGGGAGCCTAAGCGATTTCGATTTGGTGCATAATACCTGCTTTACGACCACAGGCAAAATGCCGATACCACCGTTGAACAAGACGTTCGGCAACAGAAAAGCCTATAATCACAGAAATTAGCGGTATTCCCGGACACCAAGGAGATTGAATGAAAATAACCATTCTTGGTTGCGGTGCGCTTGGGCAACTGTGGCTCTCACGGCTTTATCAACAGGGCCACGATGTACAAGGGTGGTTACGCGTCCCCCAGCCCTTCTGTGCGGTGAATGTGATCGAGCCTGATGGCACATCGTTCAACCATAATTTGCCAACCAACGATCCTGAACACCTTGCACAAAGCGAACTCTTGCTGGTAACGCTGAAAGCCTGGCAGGTGTCTGGCGCGGTCACTGCGCTGCTACCGCAGCTCAGACCAAGTTGCGCCATTTTGCTGTTGCACAACGGCATGGGAACGCAGGATGAACTGCCACCGCACAATCAGCCGATACTGCAAGGCACCACCACCCATGCAGCACGTCACGATGGCAACACGATTATTCACGTGGCGAACGGGGTTACCCATATCGGCCCCGTGACATCACAGGCCACACATCTCAGCCATCTGGCCGAAGTGCTGCATCAGGCACTGCCGGATGTGGCCTGGCATAACCACATCGCTTCCGCCAGTTGGCGCAAGCTGGCGGTCAACTGTGTCATCAACCCGCTGACTGCCTTGTACGGCTGCCACAACGGCGATCTGCAGCGTTACCCGGAACAGATTGCCACGCTCTGCCAAGAAGTGGCCAGCGTGATGGAGCGGGAAGGCCACCATACATCAGGCGATGATCTGATGTCCTACGTGATGCAGGTGATCCAGCTCACTGCGGACAACATCTCCTCAATGTTGCAGGATATCCGCGCTCAGCGGCATACCGAGATCGACTACATTACCGGCTATTTGCTGCGCCGCGGGCGCAGCCACGGTGTTCCACTGCCAGAAAATACCCGGTTGTTCGAATTGATTAAACGAAAGGAAAATGAATATGAGCGTGTCGGTGTTGGTCTGCCTAGCACCTGGTAGCGAAGAAACAGAAGCCGTTACCACTATCGATCTCCTGGTGCGAGCGGGAGTTCAAGTCACCACCGCCAGCGTAGCCGGTGATGGTAACCTGACTATCACCTGTTCACGCGGTGTGAAACTGCTGGCTGATGCCCCGTTGGTGGCGATCGTTGATGAACCTTTCGACGCCATCGTCCTGCCGGGGGGGCTCAAAGGGGCTGAATGCTTCCGCGATAGCCCGTTGCTGGTAGAAAAAGTCCGCCAGATGCACCTGCAGGGTAAGATTGTGGCCGCCATCTGCGCCGCTCCCGCGCTGGTGCTGCAACAGCATAAACTGTTCCCGGTGGGGAATATGACCGGTTTCCCAGGCCTGAAAGAGCAGATCCCCGAAGGCCAGTGGCTGGAAAAACGGGTCGTTTTTGATCCACGCGTCAACCTGCTGACCAGCCAAGGGCCAGGAACCTCAATGGAGTTTGCTCTGAAGCTGATTGATTTACTCTTGGGTAAAGCCAAGGCCGCAGAGGTAGCAGCACAGTTGGTACTGATCCCCGGTATGTACGACTTCAGCTGTTAAGTTTTTACCGGCAGGCCAGACTGCCTGCCGGCCATACCTTATGGGCGGTACACTTTAACGTTGGCGTAACCTTGCTCAAGCAAATACAGCGCCTGCAAACGGCTCATTACACCGCGATCGCAATACAGCAGATAGGTCTTGCTCTGGTCGAGATCGCCAAACTGGCTGCTCAGCTTATAGAACGGCAGCGATTTGACTTCAACCTGCGCCAACTGCAGCGGCTTCTCTTCCTGCTCGTCGATGGAGCGAATATCCAGGATCACGTCATCGGCCGCAAATTCGGCGACGGTTTCCACTTCGGTAACCTGCTCTTGCGCCTCTTCTGCAATAGTGCGGATATCGACATTGCGCGCTTCACGCACTACCCGATCCAGAATGTCGAAGTCAAAGTTAGCCTCTTCTTCTTCAATTTTGGTTTTCACCGCTTTAACCGTCGGGTTTTTAGAAATCACACCGCAGTATTCCGGCATGGTTTTGGCAAAGTCTTCAGTGCCGATTTCACGCGCTACCTTAATGATGTGTTCTTTATCGTGCGAGATCAGCGGGCGCAGGATCAGCGTGTCGGAAGCGTTGTCAATCATGCGCAGATTGGTGAGCGTCTGGCTGGATACCTGCCCCAGCGCTTCGCCGGTCACCAATGCCTGCACGCCATAACGCTCTGCCACTTGCGAAGCGGCACGCACCATCATGCGCTTGAGCACCACACCCATCTGGCCATCATCCACTTTTTCCAGGATCTCACCGACCACCGGCTCAAAATCGATCGCCACGAAACGCACCTTGTGCGAGCTGCCAAAACGATTCCACAGATAGTACGCCACCTGTTTGACGCCGATTTCATGCGCGGCGCCCCCCAGGTTAAAGAAGCAATAATGCACGCGGCAGCCACGGCGCATCAGCATGTAGCTGGAAACGCCGGAATCAAAACCACCGGAAATCAGTGACAGCACATCTTCCTGGGTACCGATCGGGTAGCCGCCAATGCCTTCACGGCGAGCTTTAACCAGCATCAGCTTGTCGTCTTCGATCTCCAGATTCACCGTAAACTGCGGATGCGACAGCTTGACGCGCGCGCTTTCGATATGCTGATTCAGGCCACCACCCACGTAGCGTTCGACATCCTGCGAGCTGAACTCATGCTTGCCACGGCGCTTAACCCGCACGCAGAAGGTTTTGCCTTCCAACTGTTCGCGGTAGGCTTCCAGCGTCTGCTCAAAGATATGGTGCACATCGGTATAAGCGCGATCTTCTACTTCCAGAATATGGTGGATGCCGGGAATGCGGGTTAATGCTTCTGCGATCGCTGGGCGCTGATTTTCATCTTTGGCCCGAACTTCGATAAAATCCCAGTGGCGGACCACCGCCAGCGTTTCGTCATACTGCTTCAGTACGTTGCGGATATTGGTCGTCAGAATCTTAATGAAGCGCAAGCGCACAGATTGACTCTTGATGGTGATTTCCGGGAACAATTTAATGATAAACTTCATGGCGGTTTTTATTGTCTGATAAGAATTACGGGGTAAAAGATTTATATCCTGAATCTTTCGAGCGGCGGCAGTTGGCTGCAACTTAAAAGCTATTAGGTATACAATGGTGATAAGAATGATAAAACTTCGAACCTGACGAACTTTTATCATTCTTATCTGGGCGCGAAGTATATCACTATCTGCTCGCGCGCCGCGCGCAAAACCATACATTCACGCCATGATTTGCTAATCAAGATCCGCTAGGATAGGCTCTGGCACCACTGTTCACATGATGATGTAAAAAGAAAATTATGCCGAAAAAACCTGCACAATCAGACAGTACAGAGCAAAGCATCAGCTTTGAAAACTCCTTAAGCGAACTTGAGCGCATCGTAACACGCCTGGAGTCAGGTGAACTGCCGCTGGAAGATGCGCTGAACGAATTCGAACGCGGTGTGCAACTGGCGCGTCAGGGCCAACAAAAATTGCAACAGGCAGAGCAGCGCGTACAGATCCTGCTCAACGACAGCAACGACGATGCCGCTTTAGCACCTTTTACCCCGGACGCTGAGTAATTACGATGTCGGATTTTCACCAGCAGTTACAGGCTTTCCGCCAGCGCAGCGATCGCGCGTTGCTGGACTATATTGCGCCACTGCCGTTCAATAGCGGCAAAATGGTCGAAGCGATGCGCCACGGCGCGCTGTTGGGCGGTAAACGCCTGCGCCCGTTCCTGGTTTACGCCACCGGGCAGATGTTCGCTCTGTCGTTGAATAATCTGGATGCTCCCGCCGCCGCAGTGGAATGCATTCACGCCTACTCGCTGATTCATGACGATTTACCGGCGATGGACGACGACGATCTGCGTCGCGGCCAGCCAACCTGCCACGTCAAATTCGGCGAGGCTAACGCCATTCTGGCGGGCGATGCCCTGCAGACGCTGGCGTTCTCGATTCTGGCCGATGCGGATATGCCCGATGTCGCGATGCGCGATCGGCTCGCCATGATCTCTGAGCTGGCAACCGCCAGCGGCGTTGCCGGGATGTGTGGCGGCCAATCGCTGGATCTGGAAGCGGAAGGCAAGCACATCGATCTGGCGGCGTTAGAACAGATCCACCGCCACAAAACCGGCGCATTAATCCGTGCCGCAGTTCGTTTAGGCGCTCTGGCGGCCGGTGAACCGGGCCGTGCAGCCTTGCCGCAGCTCGATCGTTACGCCGCCGCCATCGGCTTGGCGTTCCAGGTGCAGGATGACATTTTAGACGTGGTAGGTGAAACCGAAAAAATCGGTAAACGCCAGGGAGCGGACCAACAGCATGGAAAGAGTACCTACCCGGCCTTGCTTGGGCTTGACAGCGCACGGGCAAAAGCGTGGGATCTCTATCAGGAAGCCTTGGCTGCGTTAGAGTCTTTGGCAACACAATCTTATAATACGGCGCCATTACGTGCGCTAGCCAGCTTCATCATTGAACGCGACAATTAACGTATGACGTTAATCCTCTGATATGAGTATCGAATGAGTCTTGATATAGCCAAATACCCGACATTGGCGCTAGCGGAAAACCCGGATGAGCTGCGCTCATTGCCAAAAGAAAGCCTGCCGAAGCTGTGTGATGAACTGCGGCAATACCTGCTGGATAGCGTCAGCCGCTCCAGTGGTCACTTTGCATCCGGGCTGGGGGCCGTCGAATTGACGGTGGCACTGCACTACGTCTACAACACGCCGTTCGATCAGTTGGTCTGGGACGTTGGGCATCAGGCTTATCCGCACAAAATCCTGACCGGTCGCCGCGATCGCATCGCCACTATCCGCCAGAAAAACGGGTTGCACCCCTTCCCATGGCGCGCCGAAAGCGAATATGACGTCCTTTCTGTCGGGCACTCGTCCACCTCGATCAGCGCCGGGCTCGGCATTGCGGTGGCAGCTGCGCGTGAAGGCAAAGGCCGCCGCACCGTCTGTGTGATTGGCGACGGTGCCATCACCGCCGGAATGGCGTTCGAAGCTATGAACCACGCAGGTGACATCACCCCCGATATGCTGGTGGTGCTGAACGATAACGAAATGTCGATCTCCGAAAACGTCGGTGCCCTGAACAATCATTTGGCGCAGTTGCTGTCCGGCAAGCTCTATTCCACGCTGCGCGAAGGCGGTAAAAAGGTGCTTTCCGGCCTGCCGCCGATCAAAGAGTTGCTAAAGCGCACAGAAGAACATCTGAAAGGCATGGTGGTACCCGGCACGTTATTTGAAGAACTGGGCTTCAACTATATCGGCCCGGTGGACGGCCATGATGTACAAGGCCTGGCTACCACGTTGAAAAACATGCGCGATCTGAAAGGCCCGCAACTGCTGCATATCATGACCAAAAAAGGCCGTGGCTATGCACCCGCAGAAAAAGACCCTATCAGCTTCCACGCGGTGCCTAAGTTTGATCCCGCCAGCGGTACTCTGCCGAAAAGTGCCGGTGGTTTGCCAACCTATTCGAAGATCTTTGGTGAATGGCTGAGTGAAACCGCCGCCAAAGACAGCAAACTGATGGCCATTACCCCCGCCATGCGAGAGGGTTCCGGCATGGTGCAGTTCTCCCGCGATTACCCGCAGCAGTATTTCGACGTGGCAATCGCCGAGCAGCACGCGGTGACCTTCGCCGCTGGCCTGGCGATTGGTGGTTACAAGCCGGTGGTGGCAATCTACTCCACCTTCCTGCAGCGGGCTTACGATCAGGTGATCCACGACGTGGCCATCCAGAATCTGCCAGTGATGTTTGCTATCGATCGCGGCGGTATTGTCGGCGCCGACGGGCAAACTCACCAAGGGGCGTTTGATCTCTCCTTCCTGCGCTGCATCCCGAATATGGTGATCATGACGCCGAGCGACGAAAACGAATGCCGCCAGATGCTGTATACCGGTTACCACTATAACGATGGCCCAAGCGCGGTGCGCTATCCGCGCGGGAGCGGTACGGGTGCCACGCTGGAACCTTTGGCTGCATTGCCGCTCGGCAAAGGCATCGTGCGCCGTGAAGGTGAGAAAGTGGCAATCCTCAATTTCGGTACTTTGCTGCCAGAAGCCATCGCTGCCGCCGAGGCGATAAATGCCACGCTGGTGGATATGCGTTTTGTTAAACCGCTGGATGAACAGTTGGTGCTGGAAATGGCTGCCAGCCATGAAGTGCTGGTCACGTTGGAAGAGAATGCCATTATGGGTGGCGCAGGCAGCGGCGTTAACGAGTTGCTGATGGCCAAACGTCGGGTGGTGCCGGTATTGAATATCGGCCTGCCGGATGATTTTATCCCCCAGGGCAGCCAGGAAGAGATCCGCAGCGATCTGGGGCTGGATGCCGCGGGCATTCAACGCCAGATCGAAAACTGGCTGGCATAATTCCCTCTCACTTCCTCCATCTTGTAGACGGGCGCAGCACGCGCCCGATAGCCTTTTCTGTATCGTGATCGTCTGAATGCTCAACAGGAGGTAGGCATGCAATATCTGAAACTGGGTAACACCGATCTGAATATTTCCCGCATCTGCTTGGGCTGTATGACCTACGGCGAACCTACGCGTGGCAATCACGCCTGGACGCTGCCGGAAGAGAACAGCCGCCCGTTGATTAAGCAGGCGCTGGAGGCCGGTATCAACTTTTTCGATACCTCTAACAACTATTCTGATGGCAGCAGCGAAGAGATCCTTGGCCGTGCGCTGCGCGACTACACGCGCCGCGAAGAGGTGGTGATTGCCACCAAAGTCTATAACGCCATGAGCAACTTGGAGCGTGGCCTGTCGCGCGCCAAGATCATGCAATCCATCGACGATAGCCTGCAACGCTTGGGCACCGACTACGTTGACCTGCTGCAAATCCACCGTTGGGACTATGACACCCCGATTGAAGAAACGCTGGAAGCGCTGCATGACGTGGTAAAAGCCGGTAAGGCACGTTATATCGGTGCTTCTTCAATGTTTGCCTGGCAGTTTGCCAAAGCGCTGTACACCGCCGATCTGCACGGCTGGACGCGTTTTGCTACCATGCAGGATCAGTACAACCTGCTCCAGCGTGAAGAAGAGCGTGAGATGCACCCGCTGTGTGCTGCCGAAGGGATTGCAGTGCTGCCCTGGAGCCCACTGGCCCGCGGAAGGTTGACCCGCCCATGGGGCGAAAGCAGCGCACGGCAGGTTGCCGATCACTATGGCAAAACGCTGTATGACAAAACGGAAGAGATCGATGCGCTGATCGCTGAACGCGTAGCGAGCATTGCGGAGCAACGCGGCGTGCCCCTCGCGCAGGTTGCGCTGGCGTGGCTGCTGAGCAAACCGGTGGTCACCGCGCCGATTATTGGCGCATCGCGCAGTGAACATCTGCAAGATGCCGTTGCCGCCGTTGAGTTGAAGCTAACCTCGGCAGAAATTAGCGAATTGGAAACGGCCTACGTGCCGCATCCTGTGGTGGGTTTTGCATAACAACACCGGTGAATTCTGCGGAGCCAAAAACGCTCGGCTCCGCGGGATCCACATCAGAGCGGCCAGTAATGGCCTATCAGATAAATAATCCCAGCAGAGAGCACCCCGGCAACAATATCGTCGATCATGATCCCCGTACCACCGTGCACATTGCGATCGAACCAGCGGATCGGCCAAGGCTTCCAGATATCCAGAATGCGGAACACCACAAACCCGGCAACCACCCATTGCCAACTGTTGACCGGCACCGCCATCAGGGTGATCCACATCCCGACGAACTCATCCCAGACGATACTGCCGTGATCGTGCACCCGCATGTCTTTCGCGGTGCGATGGCATAAGTAAACGCCAATGCAAATACTGAACATCACCAACAGCGAATAGAGCTGCCACGGCAGTTGGATCAGCAGCAGCCAGAACGGGATCGCCGCCAGTGAGCCAACGGTCCCCGGCATGAACGGCGAAAGCCCACTGCCAAAGCCGGTCGCCAGCAGATGCCACGGGTTACTCATACGCAACCGACTTTTTGCTTCATCCTTCATAGGCTGGGCTCTGTATTGAAATGGTCAAAACCTTGCCATGGCAACGAAATCTCTTGGTTGTCACGGTAGAACTTCATGCCTTCAGACAGCGGGCTAATCTGCCCGATACAAGTATAGTCCGCCCCCAGATGGCTTAACGCCACTTCCAACGCCCCGCGATTGATTTCCGGCACGGTGAAACAGAGTTCATAGTCTTCACCGCCGCTCAGCGCCCAACGCAGCGCCTGTTCAGCATCGGTGTTACCGGTCAGCGCCTGCGACATGGGGAGTTCGTCCAATTCGATGCGCGCACCGCAGTCGCTGGCTTTCAGCACATGCTGCAAATCGGCAATCAGGCCGTCGGAGATGTCGATCGCCGAGCTGGCCAGATCGCGTAACGCCTGGCCCTGCAGCACCCGTGGCTGCGGGCGCAGATGGCGGGCTAACAGATATTCACGCGCCGCAGGATCGCTCACCGTCAAACGATCCTGCAGAATCGCCAGGCCGGCAGCGCTGTCGCCCAGCATACCGGTCACATAAATCCAGTCGCCGATGCGCGCACCGGCACGCGTCAGCGCACGCCCGGCCGGGATCAGGCCGTTAATGGTCAAGGTCATGCTCAGTGGGCCACGGGTGGTGTCGCCGCCGATCAGTTGCATACCATAGTAATTCAGTTGCTCAAACAGGCTGTCGCTAAACGCCTTGAGCCAGGCTTCGTCGACGTCGGGCAACGTCATTGCCAGCGATAACCATGCAGGATCGGCGCCCATGGCGGCCAGATCGCTCAGGTTAACTGCCAGGGCTTTGTAGCCGAGATCGGCGGGATCGATATCCGCCAAGAAGTGAACACCCGAAACCAGGGTGTCGGTACTGATCGCTAAAAGCTGTTTCTCTGCCACTGTCAGGAGTGCGCAGTCATCTCCAATGCCCAACTGTACGTCCCGGCGCAAACTCTTGAACCGGTCAAAATAGCGGGCAATGAGGTCAAATTCGCCGCATGCCATGGTCAATCTTCCAAAGAAATTAAGGCCGGAAAACCGGCCTTAAATTTATTTTCTCTTGCGGATGTTGGGTGCCGCTTTATCCAGCACCCCATTCACAAACTTATGGCTGTCTTCAGCGCCGAAAGTTTTCGCCAGTTCGATCGCTTCATTGATGGCCACTTTGTAAGGGACATCTTCACGCATTTTCAGCTCGTACAGCGCAATACGCAGGACGGCTTTTTCCACCTGGCCCAATTCCTCGAGCTGGCGTGACAGGTATGGGGCCATCAGGTCATCCAACATACCTGCATTCACTGCCACACCGGACAGCAACGCACGAAAATAGGCGATGTCAACATCTTTGACATCCTGCTCCGTCAGGAACTGGTGTTCAACATCGGCAATGTCATTTCTGGACAACTGCCAAGAGTAAAGCGCTTGAACAGCGCACTCACGAGCGCGGCGACGAGCAGCAGGTTTCACGGAATTCCCCTTAGACTAAATTCAGGCTTTAATAGCTTTGATTACGTTGATCATTTCAAGTGCGGTCAGGGCAGCTTCTGCACCTTTGTTGCCCGCTTTGGTACCGGCACGCTCGATCGCTTGTTCGATGCTTTCGGTGGTCAGAACGCCAAAGGCAACCGGGATCTCGGTATTCAGCGAGACATTACCCAGGCCAGAACTGGCTTCGCCCGCCACATACTCAAAGTGCGCGGTGCCCCCACGGATCACGGTGCCCAGTGCAATCACCGCATCGTATTTGCCGGTATTTGCCAGCACGCGTGCCGTCAAAGGTAGCTCGTAAGCACCTGGAACCCAGACCACGGTGATGTTGTCATCAGCAACCTGGCCGATACGCTTCAGCGCGTCAATGGCGCCTTGCAGCAGGCTGTCGTTAATGAAATTGTTAAAACGTGCAATTGCGATCGCCACACGGGCATTAGGAGTAGCAACAACACCTTCGATAACTTTCATGGGCTTTCCTTAAAAATGGGTTCAGTACCCCGCAGGGGGGCGGATTCTATCATATTCTTTATCTGCCTGCGCGGCGGTTTTGTAAAACGTTAGTCACACCGCAGGCAAGAGCTACAGAGCAGACTTGGCTTTCAAGCGCAGGCGCAGATCAGGGCCAACCTGGCGCACTTCGTTAAAGACCCACTCCGGTGCGTCGGCCAACTGCTCTACCCCCGGCAACTGGCACAGACCGCGGCCGTTATCGCCCAGCAATTTTGGCGCAACGTACACGATAAGTTCATCGACCAGGCCAGCCTGCAGCAGGGCACCCGCCAATTTTGCACCCGCTTCAACCCAGATAGCGTTCACCTGGCGCTTAGCCAGTTGCATCATCATCACCACCAGATCGATGCCGCCACCGTGCGCAGGAAACGACAGCTGTTCCACGCCCGCAGGCCATTGCTGGCCGTCCGGTTGCAGACGGGCCAGCCAGGTTGCTCCCGGCTGTTGCACCAACCGATGCTGCGGTGTGACACGATTCTGGCTGTCGAGGATAATCCTTACCGGCTGGCGCAGGTTTTCACGCGGGTAAATCTGCTGAGTTGCACTATCCAGTTCATCCCAACGCACCGTCAATGCCGGATCATCGGCCAGCACGGTGGCGCTGGTGCTAAGGATCGCCGAACTTGCCGCCCGTAAACGCTGCACGTCCTGCCTGGCCTGCGGAGAGGTGATCCACTGGCTTTCTCCAGACGCCATCGCCGTGCGGCCATCCAGTGATGCCCCTAACTTCAGTTGCACATAGGGGAACCCGGTACGCATGCGCTTCAAAAAGCCCAGATTGACCGCTTCGGCCTCGGCCAGCATCACACCATGATGAACTTCGATACCGGCCTGCTGCAATTTATACAGCCCGCGCCCGGCCACCTGCGGATTGGGATCCTGCATTGCAGCCACCACACGGCTGACGCCCGCAGCAATCAGGGCATCGGCGCAGGGCGGCGTGCGGCCATGATGGCTGCAGGGTTCCAGCGTCACATAAGCCGTAGCGCCGCGCGCCTGTTCCCCCGCCATCCGCAAGGCATGAACTTCAGCATGAGGTTCGCCAGCACGCAAATGGTACCCCTCACCCACAATGTGACCATCGCGCACGATCACACAGCCCACGTTGGGATTGGGGGTGGTGGTGAAACGCCCTAACCGTGCCAGTTCAAAGGCTCGCGCCATGTAAAGCTCATCGTTATGCATGAGAGTCCTGTTAATCCTGCAACTTGGCGATCTCTTCGCCGAATTCGCGGATATCTTCAAAACTGCGATACACCGAAGCGAAACGGATATAAGCCACTTTATCGAGCTTCTTCAGCGCATCCATCACCAGATTGCCCACCATTTTAGTGGGGACCTCACGTTCACCGGTAGCGCGCAACTGAGATTTGATATGGCTGATGGCACTTTCCACATCGTCAGCGCTGACCGGGCGCTTTTCCAGCGCTTTCAGCATGCCACGGCGCAATTTATCTTCGTTGAAAGGTTCACGGACCTCGTCGCTTTTAACCACCCGCGGCATAACCAGCTCGGCCACTTCGAAAGTCGTAAAACGTTCGTTACAAACCAGACATTGGCGACGACGGCGCACCTGCGATCCATCCCCCACCAGGCGAGAATCAATAACTTTGGTATCAACGGCAGCGCAGAAAGGGCAATGCATAACTCGTCCTGATAAACGTTTTTATAGTTAAGAATAGTTTACCCCGAAGTTCGCCCACAACAAAGGCCGCCGGGGATTTGTTGCGAGCCACTACCATGAACGAACACAAAACAGGCCACGTTGCCGGGATAGGCATGACTTTACCTGGCGATGCCGTTAAGCTGGCAACCGAAGCGATTGAATAAGGTTCCCTTATCATGACTATCCGTTATCGTAACCTCGGCCTGTTCACTGCCGTGATTTTGCTGGCAGGCTGCGCACAGCACCGTGAAGTGCCAAAGCTTAAGAACCAGGTCGTTGAGTTGAAACAGATGCTGGGTACGCTGACCGAGCAGGCCATCGCGCTGGAGCGCCAGAATCGATTGAACCAGAATTCCAGCAACGGTGTGTACCTGTTACCGCAGGCCAGCAGTGCTGCCAGATTACAAAGCAGCGTGGGTGAGTTGAGCGTCTCACTCAGCCAGGTGAAAAGTGAAGCCAACGGTACTCAGGCGATCCTGGCAATTGGCACGCTCTCCAGCCAAGCTCTGCCGGGCTTTACCGCCACTCTGGAGTGGGGCCAGTTGGATGCAACGAGCGGTATGCCGCTAACGGCAGATGAGCTGTCGCAGCAAATCAGGAGTTATGATTCGTTGTTGCCCAAAAGTGAACAAAGCTTTGAACTGCGCCTGAGTGGCGTCACGCCGGAACAGCTAGGCTATATTCGCCTGCACAGCCTCACGCCTGTGACAAGCAACGCAGTGCCCAAGCCAGCCAGATAAAAGAAAAGAGCGCCAAACGGCGCCCTTTCTAGGTAACTGAACCTACGGCAGATTAGCATTACGGCAGAATCGAAGGCTGGTCTGCGCCCTCTTTCTCCACTTTCTGCTGCAGCATGTGTTCACGTTTCATACCCAGTTTCAACGCCAGCGCGGACGCTACGTAGATAGAAGATACGGTACCGATGGACACACCGATCAGCATGGTCAGTGAGAAGCCCTGCAGCATCGCGCCGCCGAAGATGTACAGCATCAGCACCACCATCAGCGTGGTGGCGGAGGTCATGATGGTACGGCTCAACGTCTGGGTCAGCGACACGTTCATGATTTCGTAAGGCGTTCCGCGACGGATCTTGCGGAAGTTCTCACGAATACGGTCAGAAACCACGATGCTGTCATTCAGCGAGTAGCCGATAACCGACATCAAGGAAGCGACAATCGTCAGGTCAATCTCAATATGGAATAGCGACAGCACCCCCATAGTGATGACCACGTCGTGCGCCAGAGCGATAACCGCCCCCAGCGCCAAACGCCATTCGAAGCGGAAGCCAACGTAAATCAGGATACAAATCAACGCCACCAGCAGCGCCATGCCGCCAGTTTGTGCCAATTCGCTCCCCACGCTCGGGCCAACGAACTCGATGCGCTTAACGGTCGCATTCTTGTCAACGGCATCGTTGATCACGCCGATCACTTTATTACCCAGTTCCTGGCCTGCGGTACCCGTCGCGGGTGGCATACGCACCATCACGTCACGGCTGCTGCCGAAGTTCTGAATAATCGGATCTTTGAACCCGGCTTTTTCCAGCGTATCGCGCATCAGATCCAGATCCGCCGGTTTTTCCAGGTTGATTTCAATCACCGTACCACCGGTGAAATCCAGACCCCAGTTAAAACCACGGACGGACATAATGGCGATCGACGCGATCAACAGCAGCAATGAAATGCCGAAGGCCACGTAATCCCAGCGCATAAAGTCATAGACTTTACGGCCGTAGTTGAGTTGTTCAACAGTATAATCCTGTGCCACAACGCACTCCTCAGATAGACAGCTTGTTAATGCGCTTGCCGCCGTAAAGCAGGTTGACGATGGCACGGGTACCGACAATCGCGGTGAACATGGACGTCGCCACACCGATTGCGGTGGTAATTGCAAAGCCCTTGATCGAACCCGTCCCCACTGCGTACAGAATGACCGCGGTGATCAGGGTCGTGACGTTGGCATCAACAATACTGGAGAACGCGCCTTTATAGCCCTCATGGATCGCCTGCTGAACGGATCGCCCATTCTTCAGTTCCTCCTTGATACGTTCGTTGATCAGTACGTTGGCGTCAACCGCCACCGCCAGCGTCAGCACGATACCGGCAATCCCCGGCATCGTCAGCGTTGCGCCCGGCAACAGTGACATTACGCCAACAATCAGCACCAGGTTAGCCATCAGCGCGCTTGATGCGATCAGGCCAAACTTGCGGTACCAGACCACCATGAACACGATGGATGCCACCAGGCCCCACAGACAGGCCTCAAGACCCTGGGTGATGTTCTGCTGGCCTAGCGTTGGGCCGATGGTCCGCTCTTCCACGATCTGGATAGGCGCAATCAATGCACCAGCACGCAGCAGCAGTGAAAGCTGGCGGGCTTCGCTCGGATTGTCGATACCGGTGATACGGAAGCTGTTGCCCAAGCGCGACTGAATGTTCGCCACGTTGATCACTTCTTCCTGCTTCACCAGAACCGAACGGCCATTGGCGTCTTTCTTGCCACTGTCTTTATACTCCACAAACAGGGTGGCCATCGGTTTGCCGATGCTATCCTTGGTGAAGTTGGACATCGCGGTGCCACCGGCACTGTCCAGCGAGATGTTAACCTGCGGCTGGTTGTATTCGTCGGTGCTGGAGGTGGAGTCAGTGATATGGTCACCGGTCAGGATCACGCGCTTATACAGCACGATCGGCTTACCATCACGGGTAAATTTCACCTCGGAGTCACCCGGTACGCGGCCGCTTGCTGCTGCGGTCGCATCCGCGTTGGTGTTCACCAGGCGGAATTCCAGCGTAGCGGTTGCCCCCAGGATTTCTTTGGCGCGAGCCGTATCCTGAATACCCGGCAGTTCGACCACGATGCGATCGGCCCCTTGGCGCTGAACCAAAGGTTCGGCAACGCCGAGCTGGTTGACACGGTTACGCAGGATGGTGATGTTCTGCTGCACCGCATATTCACGCGCTTCACTCAGACGCGCATCGGTCATCGTCGCTTTCAGCGTGTTGGGGCCATTGGCAGAAAACACCAGATCGCGCTGGCGTGGCGTCATGAAACTGATCGCCTGATCGCGCGCTGCATCGTCGCGGAAGCGAACTTCCACACCGTTGTTTTCCAGCTTGCGGATCGCAGCGTAAGGGATGCCCTTTTCACGCAGTTCACTGCGCATGGTATCCATGGTTTGCTCTTGCAGCTTGCCAAGCGCGGTATCCATATCGACTTCCATCAGGAAGTGCACACCACCACGCAAGTCCAAGCCCAGCTTCATCGGTTCGGCATTCAATAAAGTCAGCCAGCGCGGCGTAGCCGGAGCAAGGTTCAGTGCCACGACATATTTGTCACCCAGTTCCGCCATCAAGGCTTCACGGGCACGCAACTGAACGTCGGGATCTTTAAAGCGAGCCAGTATGGCACCGTTTTCCAGCGCAATCGACTTGCTCGCAATATTATCTTTTTCTAATACGTTACGGACTTGGTCCAGCGTAGCTTCACTGGCGGCGACACCGCGCGCGCCAGTGATTTGTACGGCCGGATCCTCACCGTAAATGTTGGGAAGTGCATAAAGCAGACCGACGAGGATCACCACGATCAACATCAGATACTTCCACAAAGGATAACGGTTTAGCACGGCAGTTCCCTTAGGGAAAACAAAATTACAGGGCCTTCATAGTACCTTTCGGCAGAACGGCCGCCACGAAGTCACGCTTGATCATCACTTCTGTGGTGTCATTCAGCGCAATGGCAATGATACCGGTGTCAGCCACTTTGGTGACTCGGCCAATCAGGCCGCCGGTGGTCAGCACTTCATCACCTTTGCTGATGGAATCCATCAGTTTCTTGTGATCTTTGGCACGTTTCTGCTGTGGACGTAAGATCATGAAGTAGAAGATCAGACCAAATACCACCAGCATAACGATCAGAGAGTACGGGCTTCCCTGAGCCGGAGCCCCTGCGGATGCGACGGCGTCAGAAATGAAAAAGCTCATTGAAAATCCCTCATTAAGTTATCAATTATTAATTCAAGCGTTTAAAGGTGGAACCGGCTTACCGATCCGCCCATAAAAATCCGCAACAAACAGCTCTAATTTACTCTCTTCAATAGCCTGGCGTAAACCCGCCATTAAGCGCTGGTAGTATCGCAGGTTATGAATTGTGTTCAATCGGGCACCTAATATTTCGTTGCAACGATCGAGATGATGCAAGTAGGCACGGCTGTAATGGCGACAGGTGTAGCAATCACAGTCTTTATCCAGCGCAGATGTATCATCCTTGTGCTTGGCGTTGCGGATTTTTATCACACCGTCAGTCACGAACAGATGGCCGTTACGGGCATTACGCGTTGGCATCACGCAATCGAACATATCGATACCGCGACGCACACCTTCCACCAGATCTTCCGGCTTGCCAACCCCCATCAGATAGCGTGGCTTATCTTCCGGAATTTGCGGGCAAACATGTTCGAGAATGCGATGCATATCCTCTTTTGGCTCACCGACCGCCAAACCGCCCACAGCGTAACCATCAAAGCCGATATCCACCAGCCCTTTTACTGAAACATCACGTAAATCTTCGTAAACCCCACCCTGAATAATACCGAACAAGGCATTTTTATTATTCAGCTCATCAAAACGCTGGCGGCTGCGCTGCGCCCAGCGCAACGACATTTCCATCGAACGCTTGGCATAGTCCCAATCGGCCGGATAAGGCGTGCATTCATCAAAAATCATGACGATGTCAGACCCCAGGTCATACTGGATTTCCATCGATTTTTCCGGGCTGAGGAAGACTTTATCGCCGTTAATCGGATTGCGGAAATACACCCCTTCCTCTTTGATCTTGCGCATCGCCCCCAGGCTGAACACCTGGAAACCGCCGGAATCGGTCAGGATCGGGCCGTGCCACTGCATAAAATCATGCAGATCGCCGTGCAGTTTCATGATCTCCTGTCCCGGGCGCAGCCACAGGTGGAACGTGTTGCCCAGCAGGATCTGCGCACCTGTATCTTGCACTTCTTCCGGCGTCATCCCTTTAACCGTGCCATACGTTCCCACCGGCATAAACGCCGGGGTTTCCACTACGCCACGCTCAAAGACCAGGCGGCCACGGCGAGCCCGGCCATCCGTTGTTTGTAATTCGTACTTCACAAAACCTCCAGCACCGGAAAAACAGTCCGATGACATTAAAACAGGGCCACGCGGTGCGCGTAACCCAGGGATTCCTCTTCACTCGCCGACGGATTCACTCTCCGCCAGCGGATTACGGCTAATGAACATCGCATCACCGTAGCTGAAAAAGCGATACCGCTCGGCGACTGCCTGCTGATAGGCATTCATGGTGTGCTGATAACCGGCAAATGCCGAAACCAGCATGATCAGCGTCGATTCCGGCAGGTGAAAATTGGTCACCAGTGCATCAATCACCTGATAATGGTAGCCAGGATAGATAAAGATCCGCGTATCGCCAAAAAATGGGGCAATCAATGCATCTTCGCTGGCCTTGGCGGCGCTTTCCAACGAACGTACCGAGGTGGTACCAACGGCGATCACCCGTTTGCCACGCGCTTTACAGGCCAATACTGCATCCACCACCTCCTGCGGCACTTCGGCGTATTCCGCGTGCATCACGTGTTCTTCAATGGTTTCCACCCGCACCGGCTGGAAAGTACCCGCTCCAACGTGCAGTGTCACAAACGCCATTTCAACGCCCTTGGCGCGCAGCGCGGCCAACAGCGGCTCATCGAAGTGCAACCCGGCGGTGGGTGCCGCCACCGCGCCCGGTTTTTCGCTGTAGACGGTCTGATACAGTTCGCGATCGGCATCCTCATCAGGGCGATCGATATATGGTGGCAGTGGCATATGGCCTACCGCATTAAGAATAGTGAAAACGTCACGCTCGTCGTTGAAACGCAGTTCAAACAGTGTGTCATGGCGGGCAAGCATGGTGGCGGCAATGCTCTCATCGTCGCCTAGCAGCAGTTCAGTACCAGGTTTCGGCGCTTTGGATGCCCGCACGTGCGCCAGCACGCGGTGATCGTCCAGCACACGCTCCACCAGCACTTCAACCTTGCCGCCGCTGACCTTGCGGCCAAACAGGCGTGCCGGGATCACCCGAGTGTTGTTGAACACCAGCAGATCGCCCGCTTCCAGCTTATCCAGCAGATCGGTGAATACGCCGTGCGTCAAGGCTCCGGTCGGCCCGTCCAGTTGCAGCAAACGGCAAGCGCTACGCTCGGGCTGCGGATAGTGGGCAATCAAAGACTCAGGGAGTTCAAAAGAAAAATCGGCGACGCGCATGGGTATTCACTTCTTCAATAGGTAACTAATGTAGGAAAAAACAGGCGCTACAGTCTAAAGCCGTGAGCGACCCGCAGCAAGAAATAAGGAGGTATTGTGTCAGTTCGCCTATATACCCGTCATACTTCAACTTGCTTAGGTGTTGGCTATGCTCTGTCCCCTCAGTCACAGAGTTATCTATATGAATGGGGTTTCCGGTGCTTGCCGCCTACAATCAACTCGAATTATTTAGGGTATAGTTGTTAGATGAATTTTCTCGCTCATCTCCATTTGGCCCAGCTTGCTGAAAGCTCGTTACTGGGCAACCTGCTGGCCGACTTCGTACGTGGCAACCCTGCCGGGGACTACGATCCTGAGGTGGTTGCTGGCATCATGATGCACCGCCGCGTTGACGTGCTGACCGATACTTTGCTTGAAGTCCGGGCTTGCCGTGACTATTTCAGCGCCGAATTCCGCCGCGTTGCGCCGATTACGCTCGACGTAGTGTGGGATCACTTCCTGGCACGCCACTGGCAACAGCTTGAACCCACCCGCAGCCTGCAACACTTCACGCAGGAAGCACGCGGCCAGATTGTGCCGCACCTGCCGCTGACGCCAGCGCGTTTCCAGAACCTGAACCATTATCTCTGGCAGGAACGCTGGCTGGAGCGCTACGCCGAGCTGCCGTTTATCGCGAATGTGTTACAGGGCATGGCCAGCCGCCGCCCACGCCTGGGAGCCTTGGCAGGTTCTTTTGCCGACGTGGAACGTCATTATCATCAGCTTGAAACACACTTCTGGCAGTTTTACCCTCAGATCATGCAACAAGCGAAAGCCAAAACGCTGTAACAAAGCAGCTCAAATGCTATAAGGTACGCAGGATGACAAGAAATTGCCTTTTAACGCTTGCCCTTTTGTGCAAAAAGGTTATTTTTAAAGCTTGCTAAATTTAATCTCTCGGTTTGATAGGTAAAAGCTATCTCATTGATTGGTCATTTACCCTTTCTTCACCGAGTCACGGCCCCTATACTGGCCCTTGCTTTTACATCAACCCCCTAACAACTATTACAGGAGTAATTATGGTCCTGGTAACTCGTCAAGCCCCTGACTTCACCGCTGCTGCCGTACTGGGCAACGGCGAAATCGTTGAAAACTTCAACCTGAAGAAGCACCTGAACGGCAAACCTGCTGTCGTATTCTTCTGGCCGATGGACTTCACCTTCGTATGTCCTTCTGAGCTGATCGCTTTCGATCACCGTTATGAAGAATTCCAGAAGCGCGGCGTTGAAGTTGTAGGCGTTTCCATCGATTCCGAATTCGTCCATAACGCATGGCGTAAAACCCCTGTCGACAAAGGCGGCATCGGTGAAGTGAAATACGCCATGGTTGCTGACGTTAAGCGTGAAATTCAAAAAGCTTACGGTATCGAACATCCAGATGCTGGCGTAGCGCTGCGTGGCTCTTTCCTGATCGACAAAAACGGCATAGTTCGCTCTCAGATCGTTAACGACCTGCCTATCGGCCGTAACATCGACGAAATGATCCGTACCGTTGACGCACTGCAATTCCACGAAGAGCACGGCGAAGTGTGCCCAGCTCAGTGGGAAAAAGGCAAAGCAGGTATGGGCGCATCGCCAGAAGGCGTAGCTAAGTACCTGTCTGAGAACGCTTCCAAGCTGTAAGATCCGCTTGTTTGCCTGTGAACCGGTCAGCTTTGCTGGCCGGTTTTTTTATGCCCGTTCGCAGGGCATTCGCCCCTATTTTGTGCTTTACCTCTCTGTTTTAACGCATATCTTATCGCCAACCTTCCCGCTGCCACTACTATCATTACTTGGCCTGCTCTTTGCGTCTGCACTTCACATTTAGAGAGGGGCTAACCACCTCATTACAATAAAAACTGACAGGAGTCGTTATGTTGTTACAAAAATGGAGCCAGCCACTGACCTTGGCAGCATTGCTGATCAGTAGCAGCCTGTACGCCGCCTCCAATCCGGCGGTAGAAGCCAGGAAGGGTATGGTCGTCACATCGCAACATCTGGCCTCACAGATCGGCGTGGATATTCTCAAGATGGGCGGTAATGCGGTGGACGCCGCAGTCGCCGTGGGTTACGCACAGGCGGTGGTTAACCCTTGCTGTGGCAACATCGGCGGCGGCGGCTTTATGACCGTGCACCTGGCCGACGGCACCGACACCTTTATCAACTTCCGCGAAACCGCCCCGGCGGCAGCCAGCGCCAATATGTATCTGGATGCCAATGGCAAGGTAAGAAAAGGCGCCAGCCTGTATGGCTATCTGGCGGCAGGCGTGCCGGGCACGGTGCTGGGGATGGAAACTGCCCGCGAGAAATACGGGAAATTAAGCCGTGAGCAAGTACTCGCACCGGCCATCAAGCTGGCGCGCGAAGGCTTTATCCTGACGCGGGCCGACACCGATATCCTCGATACCACCGTCGCCCGCTTCAGGCAGGATGCAGAAGCGGCGAAAATCTTCCTGCGTAAAGATGGTTCAGCCCTGCAGCCGGGCGATGTATTAGTGCAAACCGATCTGGCCAATACGCTGGAAGCGATCGCCAAGCAGGGCCCTTCCGCCTTCTATCTGGGCAGGATCCCGCAGGCGGTAGAAGAGGCGGCCAGAAAAGGCGGTGGGATCCTGACGGCGGCGGATTTTGCCAACTACAAGATCAGCGAAACCAACCCCATCACCTGCAGCTACCGCGGTTATAAATTCGTTTCGGCACCGCCACCCAGCTCCGGCGGCGTAACGCTGTGTGAAACCCTCAATATTGTTGAAGGTTACGATCTGAAGAGCATGGGCTTTAACTCGGCGGCGGCGATCCACACCCTGACCGAAGCCATGCGCCATGCCTATATGGACCGCAACACCTACCTTGGCGATCCGGCGTTTATCAATAATCCGGTCGATCGGCTGGTGAGCAAAAGCTATGCCGAGCAGATCCGCAAGCAGATCGTGGCCAATAAAGCGACGCCTTCCGAAAAGGTGCAGCCCGGTATGCAACCGCACGAAAAGCCGGAAACCACCCATTATTCCATTGTCGACAGCCAGGGGAATGCGGTTTCCACCACCTATACCGTGAATGGCCGTTTCGGTTCAGTGGTGATCGCCCCGGGTACCGGTTTCTTCCTCAATGATGAAATGGATGATTTCACCGTCAAAGTCGGGGAGAAAAACCTCTACGGCCTGGTGCAGGGTACGGCAAACGCCATCGCCCCCGGTAAGCGCCCACTATCATCGATGAGCCCGACGCTGGTGACCAAAGACGACAAAATCTTTATGGTGCTCGGTTCACCGGGTGGTTCACGCATCATCAGCATCACGCTGCAAACTGCGCTGAACATCATCGATCACGGTATGGCACCGCAGGAAGCGGTAGATGCTCCACGCATTCACCATCAATGGTTGCCGGATGAGGTGTATTACGAACAGCGCGGCGTGTCCGCCGATACGCTGAAGCTCCTGCAAACGATGGGTTACAAGATGGTTGAGCAGAACCCTTGGGGCGCCGCTGAGCTGATTCTGGTGGGCTTACCGGGGGCCGCTGGCGTTAGCCCAGCCAACTCCGGCAATGATTCCGCCGTTTCCGGCAAAGTGCGCGAAGGTTATCTGTACGGAGCCAACGATGTGCGTCGCCCGGCGGGCTCAGCCGTGGGGTATTGATTCTTCGGTCGATTTCAAGTTAGCGCCAGGCGGCAAGTTCGCCTGGCATCCTGTAGGCCGCTTCCCCTACAATGGAATTCTGTGAATATATAAAGCAAGGATTGACGGTGTCGAAAGCCAAGTCTAATGCGACCATTGTAGATATTGCCCGCCGAGCAAATGTGACCAATATCACTGTTTCCCGTGCGTTTAATAAGCCTGAGTTGCTGAAGCCAGAGACGCTGGAGAAAATTCATGCCATCGCCAAAGAGCTTAATTATGTTCCTAACGCTTTTGCCCAGGGATTAAAGAAAAGCAGCAGTCAGATTATTGGTATTGTCACCAGCAGTTTATATAACCCGTTTTACTCCAACCTAATTCAAACCGTATCGCGTATTGCGCGTTTGCAGGGGTATCAGATCATGCTGTTTGATACCGACGGCAGTGAAGCTGCCGAAATGCAGGCGATCCAGGCACTGTTTGGTTATAAGGCGCGTGGCATTCTGTTATCTGCCGTGCGTGATGATAAACACTATCAACCCGCCTATCTGAACCAGGCCGAGCGCTACCATACCCCGCTGATCCTGATCGATCGTGACATCTATAACCAGAATCTGAGCGGCGTCTTTCTCAATAACCGGGAAATCGGCCATCTTGCCGGGAAATATCTCGCCGAACAGGCGGAAAATAAAGTCCTGATCCTCGGCGGCCCCGCTGATTCAGAAATTACTCTGGCACGCACTCAGGGTATTGTTGATGCGCTGGAGAAAAGAGACATTGAAATCACCCTCATCAACGGTGACTACGATTTTATTTCACAGGCAGCACAGGTTAAAGAGTATCTTGCAGCGCAGAAACACCCGCCACACTATATTGTCGGCCTGAATGGCATTATTACGCTTGGCGCGATCTCCCTCTGCCATCAGCTTAATATTTACGATCGGGTAAAATTCTTTTCCGTTGATGAGCCGCCGAAAGCCTGGGATTACGGCCTACATATCGCCGGGGTTTATCATGATACGCAGATGTTAGGGGAAATAGCCGCAGAGCTGCTGTTCAATGCCATCAAAAACAACTCGAGCGATCACCCCTTAAGGCGCGAGTTTTTCACCGGGAAACTGCTCGTGCAATAAACCTCAGGTTGCCGGGGCTGGCGGCAACCTGTAAGGCTTCTACTGCCCGTAGTAGGCATTTTTACCGTGTTTGCGCAGAAAATGCTTATCCAGCAACCCCGGTTGCATGGGGGAGATCGCCGGTGCCAGCTGCCGCGTTGCCATCGCCATCGCCGCCACTTCCTCCATCACCACCGCATTGTGCACCGCATCCGCCGCCGTTTTCCCCCAGGCGAACGGGCCGTGAGAATAGACCAATACCCCCGGCACCTGCTGCGGATCGCGATCGGTTAGCTGAAAAGTCTCAACGATCACATTGCCGGTTTCCCGCTCGTAATCACCGGCAATTTCGGCCTCGCTCATCGGCCTGGTGCAGGGAATATCACCATAGAAATAGTCGGCATGAGTGGTGCCCAGCGCCGGGATCGGCTGCCCGGCCTGCGCCCAGATAGTGGCGTTGCGGCTATGGGTATGCACAACGCCGCCGATATGCGGGAATGCGCGATACAGCGCCAGATGGGTATCGGTATCGGAAGAGGGTTTGCGCTGCCCTTCCCGCACCACGCCGTCTAAGTCCACCACCACCAGATCGGCCAGCGTCATCTCTTCGTAGGCGATCCCCGAAGGTTTGATCACCACCAATCCTTGCTGACGATCGATCGCCGACACATTTCCCCAGGTAAAGGTCACCAAGCCGTAACCGGGCAGGCTGAGATTCGCCTCAAGCACCTGCTGTTTCAGTTCACTTAACATACCATGCCTCCTATTTGCATCTGTTGCTCAATCCAGCGCTTTGCCTGAGCGATATGTTGCCTATCCTCACCATCGTTACGCGCCCACATTTCCAGCAGGAACGGCCCCTGATACTTCAAGCGCTTTAACACGGCAAAGGTATGGGCAAAATCAACGCAGCCGCTGCCAAAAGGCACATCGCGAAACTGCCCCGCCGCGCCGGGTGACACCGCTAAGGTATCTTTCAGATGGATAGCGGTGATCTTATCGATGCCCTGTTCCAGCTCAAAAGCCACATCGTTGCCCCAGGCGCTCAGGTTGCCGATGTCGGGATAAACGGTGAACCACGGGCTGGCAATCTGCCGGGAAAACTCGCGCCATTTGCTGATGCTGTTGATAAACGGAGTATCCATAATCTCCACCGAGAGCATTACCTGCGCTTTGGCCGCCAGCGCGACCGCCCACTGCATGCCCTCAATAAAGCGCTCACGCGTGTGGCGATCCGAGCTTTCGTAGTAAACGTCATAGCCCGCCAGTTGAATATTCCTGATCCCGACGTCCACCGCAAAGTTCAGTGCCTTTTCCATCAGAACACGCGCCTGCTGGCGGGTCGCGGCGTCGGCGCTGCCAAAAGGGTAACGCCGATGTGCCGACAGACACAGGCTGGGCAAGGCAATACCGCTGTTAAAGCGGGCATTAATCAGCGCCAGCCGCTGTTGGTGATTCCAGTCCAAACGCTGCTGACGTTCGGGCTGCTCATCGATGGAGATCTCCATAAACTGAAAGCCCAACTCGCTGGCAATATCCAGCCGTTGTGCCCAATCAAGCTCTGCCGGTAAGGCTTTCTCATACAGCCCCAGGCACAATGTATTAGTGGTGTGCATTCTTGACCTCGTTTAATGCCTGGGCGATCGCCAGATACTCCGCAAACCGCTCGCGTAAACGCCGATGGGCGGCCGCGTCGGGAAAATAGGTATGTAATTTCGGCTGTACAACCTGCGCCGCCTCGGTAAAGCTGGCGTATTCGCCCGCCCCCACGGCGGCACAAAGTGCGGCAGCGCGGCAACCGCTTTGCTTCACCTCCACCACCTCCAGCGGCACATTGCCCGCGTTAGCAAACATCTGCATCCAGATAGCCGATTGCGTTGGGCCGCCGGTCATGCGGATCCGCTCCACCCGTGGGTTCAGCGCCACCATGCGATCCTGATGGATCAGATGCGAGAACACGATGCCCTGATAAATCGCATGCACCACATCCGCCATATCATGGTGGCCCCCCAGGCCGATCAGCCCTCCGGGCAGATTGCTGCCGAGATTGGAACCATACAGGTAGGGTAAAAACACGATATCGCTGGGCCGAACGCTGCGTTCAGCCACCCAATGGTTGAACTGCCCATAGCGCTGCGGGTCATTGCCGCAAAACTGGCGCAGGAACCAGGCCAGGTTGCCTGCGGAGGTTGGGCTGCCTTCATGGACAAAATAGCGATCCGCCATGCAGTAACGCCCCCAGGCGAAAGGGTGCGCAGAGGGGATCACGCTTTCGGTCACGCAGGTCGCGATCGACCAGGTGCCCGCCACCGTGCTCAGAATGCGGTCATCCACCACTCCCGAACACAATGCTGCGCCAACCACGTCAAACAGGCCGCCGTATACCGCCGTTCCGGCAGAGAGTCCGCACTGTGCCGCAGCGCTGGCGGTGACCTGCCCGGCCAGCTCCGCCGATCCCAACAGCGGCGCGGTTTTATCCGCTACCTCCTCAATACCAAAGGCGGCCATCAGTTGCGGATCGTAATCCGCCAACTGCTGGTTAAACAGGTTGCTGCCAGAGATATTGGTCACTTCCGCCGCCGCCTCACCGGTCAGGCGAAAGCGCAGGTAGTCGTGCGCCATCAGCACGGCATCGATGGCGTCATACTTTGCGGGTTCGTGCTGTTTCAGCCAGCGCAATAGCACCGCCGGATGGCTGCTCCAGATGGGTTGCAGGCTGCGAGGATAAGTGCACTCTTCCACCCCTTGCTGCTGTAAATCGGCGACCATGGCACTGGCACGGGTATCCGATGAAACAATGCCGTTGCGCACCGGTTTCCCCTGCGCATCAATCGCATACAGCCCTTTACCGTGCGACGAAAAACTCACACCGCGCACTTGCTCACCGCTTACTGCGGCCAGATCCAGCACCTGGCGGATGGTCGAACAAAAATCCCGCCATAGCGCTTCCATCTCACGTTCACTGAACCCCGGCTGCAGGGACAAGGCTTCACCATCGCATTGCGCGACGGCAATTTCTTCACCGTCAGGGCGATACAGCCCCGCCTTGATCAGGGTGCCGCCAATATCTACGCCCAGAAAATATCCCATTGATGTTCCCTCAGCGTTATTTACGGCGGCTAGAACTGAGGTAAATGGCAGCGAGGATAATGCCGCCCTTAACCACGTTCTGAATGTAAGGCGACACGCTCATCAGATTGAGCCCGTTATTCAGCACACCGAGCATCATAGCCCCCACCAGAGTGCCAATAATGGCGCCCCGGCCACCGGAGATAGCCGCGCCCCCCAGCACCACGGCGGCGATCGCGTCCAGTTCAAAACCTTCACCGGCGTTCGGCTGCCCGCTCATCAGGCGCGAAGTCAATACCAACCCCGCCAGCGCCGCCGTTAGCCCGCTGACCACATACACCAGCACCTTATAGCGCGAAACGCGAATACCGCTCAGACGCGCGGCTTCTTCGTTGCCGCCAATGGCGTAAACATAGCGGCCAAACGGCAGATGGTTGAGCATGAGCCATGCCAGCACATAGACCCCAGCCATAATCAGGATCGGCACCTGAATACCCAGCACCGTGCCGCGCCCAAAGAAAGAGAACACATCCGGCAGGCCGGAAATCGGGTAACCACCGGTGTACAGCAGCGCCAAACCGCGGGCGATGCCCATTGAAGCCAGCGTCACGATGATCGGCGGCATACGCAGATAAGCAATGCAGGCCCCGTTAGCCAGGCCGAACAGAGCGCCGATCAGCAACGCGGCGACCATCGCCAGCGGAATCGGGATCCCGCCGAGCATCAATCCGGCGGCAATCGAGCCAGACAGCGCCATCACCGGCCCGACCGAAAGATCGATCCCCCCGGTCAGGATGGCGCAGGTCATCCCCACCGCAATAATGGCGTTAATCGACACCTGCCGTGCCACGTTGGTCAGGTTGTTAACCGTTAGAAAGCTGTCATTGAACAGGCTCATCAATAAAAACAGGATGGCGAAACCGATAAACGGCAGCACCGCAGGGTGATGCAGCAGTTTCTCCCAACGCTTGCTGGTGCTATGCACCGGGGCATAACCCGAAGTAGAGGATTGTTCGATTCCGATCATAGTGCACTCCCGGTAGCATGAAGCATGATGTTGTGAGACTCGATTTCATCACCGGTCAATTCGGCAACAATGTGGCCAGCGCGAAATACCAGGACGCGATCGCAAACCCCGATAATTTCCGGTAATTCTGATGAAATCATGATGATAGAGATGCCTTTCTGCGTGAGCTGTTGCATCATCTGATAAATTTCAGACTTCGCACCGACATCGATCCCACGCGTCGGCTCATCAAAGATGAGGATGTTGCAGTCATTGTTCAGCCAGCGGGCAATGACCACTTTTTGTTGATTCCCGCCGCTCAGGGTATTGACCGCGGTATCCGGATCGGGCGTTTTCACCCCCACCTCACGGATCAGGCGCCGCACAATCTCGTTATCCTTACCGGCGTTGACAAAAAATCGGCCAAAACGCTCGTGGCGATTAAGCGTGATGTTCTGCGCCACCGAGAACGGCAGCACCAGCCCTTCGGTTTTACGGCTCTCCGGCAGCAGCCCGATCCCTTGTTTCAGCGCCTCCGCCGGGCTGCGTAGCGTGGCACTCTGCCCGTTGAGACGCACCTGTTTACGATAGCAAGCACTTGCACCAATCAACGCGGAGACCGTTTCCGTGCGCCCCGAGCCCACCAGCCCGGCGAACCCCAGAATTTCCCCTTTGAACAGATGGAAATGGTCTTCCTGCTGGTGTTTGCTGCGCTGAATACTGGCTTCCAGCAGGCGCGTCGAAGTGTCGACCGGGTGCGATTTCAACGGAAAGGTGTGCTCAATGGTGCGCCCGACCATCAGCTTCACCAGTTCATCCACGTTGGTTTCGGCCACCGGCAGCGTCTGCACATAGGTGCCGTCGCGCAGCACGGTGATCCGATCGCACAGGGTGAAGATCTCGTCCAGATGATGCGAAATAAACACCATGCCGACGCCGAGCAATTTCAGATCGTTCATCACGCTGAACAGGTGATCGGCTTCGCCCGGAGTTAAGGTGGCGGTCGGCTCATCCAACACCAGAACGCGTGCATCCAGCGACAGCGCCTTGGCAATCTCGACGAACTGCTGCTGTGCAACGCTGAGTTGCTCCACCGGGCAATCGAGATCGATATTTACCGCCAAGCGTTTGAATATCGCTTCGGCTTTTTTACGCATTGCTTTTCGATCTAATAATCCCCAACGGTTTTTGACTTCCCGATTGAGAAAAATATTGTCTATCGCGTTCATATAAGGAATTAATGAGAATTCCTGAAATATAATTCCCACGCCGGCATCAATTGCCTGACGATAATTATAAAAGTGCCGGCTTTGCCCTTCCAGCAGTATTTCACCGGAGTCCGGCTGATGAATACCGCACATAATCTTAACCAGCGTCGATTTACCGGCACCGTTTTCCCCCAGCAGCGCATGAATTTCACCCTGCCGGATCGTCAGATTGATACCATCCAACGCCTTGACACCCGGAAAGGATTTCTTAATCTGCTTTAATTCTAATAATGCCGTCACGATGATATTCTCCGAGAATAGCGCTCAGCCAAAGGGCAGAGCGCTACCGAACGCTTACCAGCTAAAACCTTTCGCATTACTGCTGTCGATCAGTTTGACTTTCACCGGAATGGTTTTAGGCACATTCGCTCCCCAGTAACGGGCCAGCGCGATACCCAGTGCAATACGTATCTGATCGCGTGGGAACTGTGCAGAGGTGGCGATAAACGGCGAGTCTGGCTTGAGGATCTCCTGAATAGCCTCTGCCTGGCCATCAACGCTGACCAACTTGGCCTTGGAACCGTTGCTCTTGATGGCCGCCAGCGCGCCAAGCGCCCCGACGTCATTCACGCTGAAGATACCGGCCAGATCGGGCGTCGATTGCAGCATGTTTTCCGTTACCGTAAGCGCCGTATCACGCTCTTGTTTACCATTTTGCTTGGTGACGATCTTCATCTCTGGGTGCTTTTTAATGGCATCTTCAAAACCGCGCACGCGTTCAAGAATCGGCACCACCGGGATACCGTCCAGGATCGCCACTTTGCCCTTGCCACCGAGTGATTTCGCCAGGTATTCACCCGCCTGGAAACCGGCGTCGTAGTTTTCTGAACCGACAAAGGAGTCCAGCGGCCCTTCCGCCTGGGCATCTACCGCCACCACCACGGCTCCGGCCTTATGGGCAGAAATCACCGCCGATTGCACCCCAACCGAATCCGTTGGGTTAATCAGCAAGATATCCACCTTCTTTTGCAGCATATCTTCGACGTCATTAATCTGCTTGGAGACATCATGACGGGCATCGGCAACATACACTTTGGCACCAATATCATTCGCCGCCTGTTCTAATGCCTGCTTCATTGAGACAAAATAATCGTTATTCATCTCCTGGAATGAAACACCAATAGTAATCTGCTTGGCTAATACCGATTGACTGGCGATCAGCATGCCGCCAGCAAAAATAACCGGCAGCGTTTTCTTGATAAATGAAAACATATTTTATTCTCCTGTAGGGTGAATCATTATTATCAGAGCAACAATATGAATTAACCTATTTAACAGTAATAGCATCCCATGCTTGGTAAAAAGCATTTAAATCGTCGTTTAAAATCTAGAATTAAGGCACCAAAACAACCTTTATCGAATCCGTTGAATCCGCCAGCGCGAAAGCCTGATCCCAATCGTTTAAAGAAAAACTGTGGGTCACTACGCCTCTGGAGGTCACCAGGCCGCGCTCAAACAGATCGATAGCAATTTCATAACTGTAAGGTGCCAAATGCGCGCCGCGAATATCCAACTCTTTGCGATCGCCAATAATCGACCAGTCGACGGTGGTTTCTTTGCCAAATACGCTGAATTCAACAAAGCGCCCCAGCTTGCGGATCATCTGCAAACCCTGAGTTACCCCGACTGGAGCCCCCGTAGCTTCGATATAAACATCACAGCCATAGCCGCCGGTTAATGCCTTGACGATTTTATCGGCATCTTCTTTCAGCGGGTTGATCACCACGTCGGCACCAAACTCTTTGGCAAGCTCCAGGCGCTCATCAATGGCATCGATCACGATCAGTTTTTTCGGCGTTTTCAGCCGAGCAACCTGTACCATGCACAGCCCCAACGGCCCGGCACCGGCCAATACCACCACATCATCCAGTTGAATATCGCCACGCGCAACGGTGTGGATGGCGCAGGCCATGGGTTCGATCAGCACCGCATCTTCGTGGCTGAGGCTTTCTGGGATCTTATGAACGATCGCGTTTTCAGAAAAACGCATGTATTCCGCCATGCCGCCTTCGGCAACATCTTTCTGGAAGCCGTAAATATTGTGCGTTTCACACATCCAATAGCTGCCAGATTTGCAGTAGCGGCATTCCCAGCACGGCACGATCTGCTCGGCGATCACCCGCTCGCCAATCTTGTATTTCTTCTCTGTGCCCTCGCCCATGGCAACAATGCGGCCATAGAATTCGTGGCCCGGCACCACCGGCGGTTTTACCCACGGCGTTTCTCCCCAGAACATCTGAGCGCCATTTTTACATTTGCAGTCCCCGGCGCAGATCCCACAGCCTTCAACTTTGATCACCAACTCTTTTGCCTTTGGCAGCGGCGTTGGCACCTGTTCAAAACGGTAGTCCTGTGGACCATGGCAAACCACCGCGCGCATCTTCTCAGGTAACTGGCTCATTTTGCTCTCCATTATCAGACTCAAAACCAAAATGTTGACGTTGTCATTTTTGGTTAAAAAAATATGAAATACGCTATTAATTGATATATTTCATAATATTAATCATCAATCACTCGCTAAAACTAGAAATGACAACGTAAACATTGAGTATCATATAACCAAAGCCGCGAAAACAAATGTTTGAACAAAATCACAGTTCGTTAACATATAGCCTGAAAGCGCTACAAATTCCGATCGTGATCACATTCCCATCGCCGAAACATGACGTTATAAGGAGAGAAATAAGCGGCGGGCTTGCCTGATAAACGGGGCGTTGCAGCCAACGGCAACGCCCGCTTAATTGGAGAGATCGGTCTATTTAATCGTTACGCATTCAACGGTTAAGCCGCCAGATCGAGGCAGATTCCGCGCCCAACCGCAGTTGCAACCCCTGTTCTGCCACCTTGAGTTCACCCTCCCCCTCTAACCGCAGCCATGTGCCCTGCGCCAGTAACGGGCTGTATGGCAATACCGCTTCGCCGCTACCGCTGCGCTGCAACGCCACCAGCACCTGCTCTTGCTGGTAAGTACGTACAAACACCAGCGTTTCCCCTACGGCATACAATACCTGGCAGCCGCCGCGCCGTAGCGCTTTGCTCTGCTTACGCAGCGCAATCAGGCGGCGGAACAGGTTCAGCAGCAGGTGATCCCACTGGCTTTCATCCCATGGGAAGGTTTTGCGGCAGAACGGATCGTTGCCACCGTCCAGGCCGATTTCGTCGCCATAATACAGGCAAGGTACCCCGATCCAGCTCATCAGCCACACCGCCGCCATCTGCATACGCCGGGTGTTATTTTCCAGCATCGTCAGAAAACGTGCGGTATCGTGGCTGTCCAGTTGGTTAAACTGAATCAGCTGACGATTGTGCGGCAACCCGGCACGATAGCCGTCCATCCACTCCGCGCAGGTGGCCGCATCAATCTGTACCGGATGGTAGGCCACGTCCTGCCCGGCCAGAAACGCGCGTACCGGTAACGCAAAGCCCACATAGTTCATGGCAGCGTCTTCAACCCCGGCGTGCAGCCAGCGGCGGGCATCACCAAAATGCTCGCCCAGCACATAAGCCTCTGGGTTCTCCTGCTTGACCACCTGATAAATCCCGGCCAAGTGCTGCAAATTCCCCTCAGCACCGCCGTTTTCCCCCAGCATATGCACCACGTCCAACCGCCAGCCGTCGATGCTGTAAGGCGGCCGCATCCAATAACGCACTACGCTGTTATCGGCACGATAAATGGCATCCACCACCTGTGGCTCGGCGAAATTGAGCTTGGGCAGATTGGTATGGCCCTTCCAGGTCAATGCCTCGCCATCCGGATAGAAATTAAACCAGCCGCGATAAGGGGAATCAGGGTGGTGACACGCCCCCTGCTCGCCCTGCTGATAGCGATCGAACCACGGATGCGAGTCGCCGGTATGGTTGAAAACCCCATCCAGCACCATTTTCATCCCCACCTTGTGAGTACTTACTCGCAAACGCTGCAGTGCCTCGTTGCCGCCAAAGTACGGATCGACCTGGTAATAATCGTCAGTGTCATATTTATGCACGCTCGGCGAGGTGAAAACCGGGTTGAGATACAACGCCGTCACGCCAAGCTGCTGCAGGTACGGCAGTTTCTCGCTGATGCCATCCAGATCGCCACCGTAGAAGGTCGACGCCGCATGTTTCTCTTCCAGCGGATGTTGCCAGTCGCGGCGTATCACCTCGCATCCTGCTGCATGATGGCGATAGCTGCCGCTTTCAATCCCATGCGCTGCGCCGCTGCTGGCAAAACGATCGGGGAATATCTGGTAAAACACCTGGTCGGCCACCCACATCGGACTATGATTCGGCTCATCAACCGCGAATTGTGCCAGTTGCCCCGGCGGGATCAGCGACCACCCCTGTGGGCCAAACCACTGCTGGCGATCGGCCCACAACAGTTTGAAACAGTAGCGCCGGGTGGCCTCTCCCTCGTTCAATGTCAGGCTGGCGTGATAGCGCCACATGCCTTCCGAGGCCTGTACCTTCATTTTCAGCAACCATTCCTCATTATCCGGTTCGGTGCGCAAGAAGACCTGTTCGGGCAGATCCTCCCCCTGCAGCCACAGCGTGATCTCCAGACGTTGCCCTTTCTTCACCACGAAAGGGGGAACGGGTTGATGCCAGGCGTTAAGCATTAAGGTTCTCCTGATGTACAAAACGAAATCGACGACATTGTTTAATGCCCGGAACAATGCCACGTTGAGTGACATTTCCCCTCCTCTCTGTTCGACAAACTCAGGGATGAGTTGAGGGGTGGAGATGCAGTTCCCAGGGTAAATCAACGCTAACGCCTGGTTGATATTGAGAGTATTTTTTGAACAACGTTGAAAGGGGTAGCTCTATAACAATATCGGCCCTGCGATCAGGGCCGATATTTTTCACGTCAATCCTGCTGTGTTGCCAACACCGCCTGCTTCTTCTGGCGGTTTACCTTGATGTAGTAACCCAGCAGCAGCAAGGCGACCCACACCAGCCCGGCATACAGCGAGACGCGAGTGGCCGGGAAGTAGCCAATCAGGCCAATAATGAACACCAGGAAGATAATGGCAAGCACCGAAGTGAACACGCCGCCGCGCAGCGGGAAGTCCAGCTTCTTCACCTGATCCTTGCTCAGGCTGCGGCGGAAAGCGATCTGCGAGATCAGGATCATAATCCACACCCACACGGTGGCGAAGGTGGCCAGTGAGGCGATCACCAGGAACACGCTTTCCGGCATGATGTAGTTGAGGTACACGGCAATCAGCATGGCCGCCATCATTACCACCACCGTCACCCACGGAATGCCGCGCTTGGAGATTTTACTGAACACCTGCGGCGCATGGCCCTGCTCGGCCAGACCGTGCATCATACGGCCAACGCCGAACACATCGCTGTTGATCGCCGACAGTGACGCGGTGATCACCACAAAGTTGAGAATGCCCGCCGCCATGGTGATCCCCATGTGCTGGAAGGTCAGCACAAACGGGCTGCCGTTGGTGCCCACCTGATTCCACGGGTAGATCGACATGATGACAAACAGCGTTCCCACGTAGAACACCAGAATACGCCATGGTACCGAGTTGATGGCTTTCGGGATCGACACCTTCGGATTTTTGGCTTCACCGGCGGTGATACCGATAATCTCGATGCCGCCATAGGCAAACATCACCAGTTGCAGCGACAGCAGCATGCCGATAAAGCCATTGCTGAAGAAGCCGCCGTTGGTCCACAGATTGCTAATACCGGTCGCTTGCCCGCCGTTGCCAATACCCCAGACAATGATGCCGATTCCGGCAACGATCATGATGATAATGGTGGCCACTTTGAAGAAGGAGAACCAGAACTCCAGCTCACCAAACACCTTCACGCTCATCAGGTTGATGGCACCGATGATCAGCACCACGCTTAATACCCAGACCCAGTGCTGCACCTCGGGGAACCAGACGCCCATATAGATGCCGAACGCCGTCACGTCGGCAATGGCCACGATCAGGATTTCAAAGCAGTAGGTCCAGCCCGTGATATAACCGGCCATCGGGCCAAGGTAATCCTGGGCATAGCGCGAGAACGAACTGGCCTGCGGGTTATTGACTGACATTTCGCCCAGTGCGCGCATGATGATGAACGCGACGATCCCGCCGATCAGGTAAGCCAGCAGAACGCTGGGGCCTGCCATGCGGATAGCTTCGGCTGAACCGTAGAATAAGCCGGTGCCGATCGCGGAACCGAGGGCCATAAAGCGGATGTGGCGCGTACTGAGGCCACGCTTCAGCTTATTGGGCGCTGTGGTGGATGACTGTTGTTGCATGGAAATGACCTGTCCCTTTAAACGTACAAAAGCCACGGACAAGTCCGTGGCCCAAAATTAAGATCGCAGGTTTATGAATGCACAGTCACTTCACGGCTGCGCGCAAAAACCCGATCATAAATTGCGACCAGCGCCAGCATCAGCAGCGAAGGCGGCAACCATGCCAAGCCCTGCGCCGCCAACGGCAGGTTATCGCTCCAGGCTGGCAGCAGATGCTGGAAGCTGGACGCTTTCACCGCGTCAAGAATACCAAACAACAGGCTGACTAACATCACCGGCGCAACAATACGTGAAGTATTGTTCCACCAGCGCAGGGTGAAGCTCAGCACCACCAGCACGATGCAAGGAGGATAGATCGCGGTCAGTACCGGGATCGAGATCTGAATCAGATGGCTCAGGCCGAGGTTGGAAACCACCATCGAGAACAGGCCCAGAATAAACACCAGCGTCTTGTACGAGAACGGCAGGTACTGCTCAAAAAACTCGGCGCAGGCGCAGGTCAGGCCCACCGCCGTGACCATGCAGGCGATAAAGATCAGCGCAGCCAGGAAGAAGCTCCCCAAACCGCCAAAGGTATTCTGCACATAGGCATGCAGGATCACCGCGCCGTTGGTGGCATCTGGCGTCAACACGCCACTGCCGGAACCTAGCTTGAACAGGCTCAGATACACCAGCGTCAGGCCAATACCGGCGATCAAACCGGCCAGAATAGTGTAACGGGTCAGCAGACCGGCATCCTTCACCCCGCGCGAACGTGCGGCATTGACGATCACGATGCCGAACACCATCGCCCCGAGCGTATCCATGGTCAGGTAACCATTGACGAAGCCGGAGGAGAAAGGCACGCTCTGATAAGCCTCTACCGCCGGGATCGGTGCCCCTGCAGGCCACATCAGCGCGGCAATACCCAGAACGGCCAGCGCCACTATCTTCAGCGGTGCCAGAATATGCCCCACGGTATCAAGCAGGCGGCCAGGATACAGTGAAATACCGATCACCAGCGCGAAGTAGACCAGGCTGTAGATAAACAGCGGCAGCGGGCCGTCACCGGTCAACGGCGCAATCCCTACTTCAAAGGAAACGGTAGCCGTGCGTGGCGTAGCAAACAGCGGGCCGACAGCCAGATAGCACACCGTCGCCAACAGCAAACCGGCGCTACGGCCAATCGGCGTGCTCAGGGCATCAACACCGCCCCCCACGCGCGCCAGCGCGATCACCGTCATCACCGGCAACCCCACGGCGGTGATCAGAAAACCCAATGCCGCAGTCCATACGTGCTCGCCGGACTGCAAACCCACCATCGGTGGGAAGATAATGTTCCCGGCACCGACGAATAAGGCGAAGGTCATAAACCCCAACGCCAGAATATCTTTTGATGTTAAACGCTGACTCATACGATGTTGTGTTGCCTGTAAAAATGAAAAAAATTTTCGCCCGTGTCGGGGCAAAAAACCGGAATTGAGTTGCTGGCCTGCCCTGGCATCCTGAGCCCGATCGGCAACCCAAACGCGCAATATCTGGCGCGTCGTACCGATCCCAAAAGGGTTGCTCATGAAGGTGGGCAGCGTTTTAGAAGTTATATCCCCAACCGATTTCATGGTTGCAGCCAGCAGCGCTGGAGGTGAAACACCATGGGGGTTGAATGGAGGTTTAGTCCAGCAACGCGGGCTAAGTTAAGCGTTTATAGCGCTGAAAGACAAGATGCAGCAAAGAAAGCAGAGCGATCGTCCAGATAATATTTTCTAGCCAGTCGATCATAGGGGTTATCAAGAAATATACACTACATGATTTGTATTATCTTTGAGCAATAAACTCACAGAGTGTGAATCATTGTGCTAAATATTGCGTACAAACACCAAAATTCAGCCATTCATCGCACATAACGCGCTCAGTTTTTGCACTCAAAAAAGCGACTCCAACCCCAGCATCATGCGCGTTTTGCGCAGCGTGTCCGGGGGCAACGGCAAATAACCGTCGTGATTCACCAGCGCCTGCCCTTGCTGCGAAAGCACGCGATCGAGAAAAGCCGCGGTCAACGGTTCCAGTGGCTGGTTCGGCACTTTATTGATGTAGATATACAGATAACGCGCCAGCGGATAACTGCCGTTACGCACATTGCTTTCCGTCGGCGCGACGTAGCGATGACCTGATTCAGCCAACGGCAGCAAACGCACCCCGCTGGCACGAAAACCAATGCTGGCATAGCCGATGCCGCTTAACGATCCCGCCACGGCCTGCACCACCGAAGCCGAGCCAGGCAGTTCGTTCACCCGCGTCATGAAATCCCCGCCACACAGGGCACGCAGCTTGAAATAGCCGTAGGTGCCGGAAGCGGAATTACGGCCAAAACGTTGCAGAGTGCGCTGTGCCCAACTGCCCTGCAGCCCCAGTTCACCCCAGCGTTGGATCGCGCTATTTTCGCCGCAGCGGCGGGTGGAGGAAAAGATCTGATCGAGTTGCTGCAGGTTCAGCCCGCGCAGCGGGTTGTCCTGATGGACCAGCACCACCAGCGCATCGACCGCCACCGGCACCGCCAGCGGCGGATAACCATAACGCTGCTCAAAAGCCGATATTTCCGCCGCTTTCATCGGGCGGCTCATCGGCCCCAGTTGGGCCGCGCCCGCCGCCAGTGCGGTCGGGGCCGTGGAGGAACCGGCGGCCTGGATTTGCAGGTTAACGTTGGGATAGTGCTGGCTGAAATCCTGCCCCCACAGCGCCATCAGGTTGGCCAGCGTGTCTGAACCTACGCTGGAAAGATTGCCGGCCAGCATACCGTCCGGCTGCGCCTGTGCTCCGGGGCTGAGCAACAGCATCAGACCAAGCAGTAATCCTGAAGTGAATCGGGCCATAACCACGTCCGCGCGTTAATTTTTCACCGCATTCTCTGACAAAGCAGCGGGGACAATCAACCGATTAGGCAAGGTAAAGATGAAACGCGTGCCGATACCGGGCTCGCTCAAAATCTCCAGCCGTGAATCATGGTGGCTGAGCGCATGCTTGACGATCGCCAGCCCCAGCCCGCTGCCGCCGGTCTGGCGTGAACGCGCCTTATCCACGCGGTAGAAACGCTCGGTGAGCCGTGGGAGATGCTCAGAAGCGATCCCCGGCCCGCTGTCGCTGACCTGAAACTGCGCGCCCTGTGGCGTCTGTTGCCAACTCACCTCAATATTGGTGCCCGGCGGCGTGTGGTTGACGGCGTTATACACCAGATTGGAAACCGCGCTGCGCAACTGATCCTCATTGCCAAACACCCTGAGGTTTTCATTAACGCGGAAGCTGATCGCATGATTGCCATTGCTGAGCGACTGCGCTTCGCGCTGCAACACCCGCAGCATCAGTGGAATATCGACTTTTTCATTCATATCAACGTTGGGAGCGGCCTCAATGCGTGACAGCGTCAGCAACTGCTTCACCAGCCCGTCCATGCGTTTGGTCTGCTCCTGCATGGTGCTCAGCGCTTTGCTGCGCAGTGAACCATCCAGTTCCTGATCGCTCATCATCTCCAGATAGCCTTGCAGCACCGTCAGCGGGGTGCGCAGCTCATGGCTGACGTTGGCGAAGAAGTTACGACGTGCCCCTTCCAACTGGCGCATCTGGGTCACATCGCGCGCCACCATCAGCAATTGCCCTTCGGAATAGGGCATTACGCGGAACTCGACAAAGTGCTCGTTATTCAACTGCAGCGTCAGCGGTTTAGAGAATTCCTGCTGTTGCAGATACTGGCTGAACTCCGGGTAACGCAGCAGGTTGAGGATATGCTGGCCGTTATCCTCCGGCCAGCGGAAGCCCAGCAGGTGCTGCGCCAGGCCGTTACACCAGAAAATATTGCCTTCAACGGTGGTCATCACCACCGCATCGGGCAGGGATTCGGCCCCGCTGCGAAAGCGTTTAATCAGCAGCGCCAGTTCACGGCGGCGGCGGCGGTTACGCTGCTGCATCTGATACAGGCCGTAAAACAGCGGTTCCCAGCTCCAGCGCCCCGGCGGCGGCGTCATGCTGCGATCAACCCACAGCCAGTGGGAGAGTTTGAGTTGGTTGTAAAAATTCCAGGCCAGTGCAATCAGCACCGCAACCAGCAGGAACCAGGGCAAATAGCCAAAAATCAGCCCCAGCAATACCGCAGGCAAACAAAAAAGGGCCAGCTCAAGAGCCAGCCTCTTCCAGGATAGGCGTTCTAACACGGCATCTGCTCCAACATGGCGCGTTTAATAGCGCGTTGAGAACCGGTAGCCGGTGCCCCGAACGGTTTGAACCATTTTGTCATGACCACTGGTCTCCAGCGCCTTACGCAGCCGGCGGATATGCACATCAACGGTACGGTCTTCCACATAAACGTTAGTGCCCCAGACGTGATTAAGCAACTGCTCACGGCTATAAACCCGTTCTGGGTGGGTCATAAAGAAGTGCAACAGCTTGAACTCGGTCGGCCCCATATCGAGCGCCTGCCCGCTTGCCATCACCCGGTGTGAAGAAGGATCCAGGCTCAATCCCTGCATTTCAATCACTTCTTCCACTGCCATCGGTGAAATCCGGCGCATCACCGCTTTAATGCGCGCCACCAGCTCTTTGGGCGAGAACGGTTTGGTGATGTAATCATCCGCCCCCACTTCCAGGCCACGCACCCGATCTTCTTCTTCACCGCGTGCGGTCAGCATCATCACCGGGATATCCCGGGTCAGCGCCTCGCGCTTCATATGCTTGATAAACTGAATGCCAGAACCGCCGGGCAACATCCAGTCAAGTAACACCAAATCAGGGAACGGCTCGGACAGGCGCGTAATGGCACTGTCGTAATCCTCGGCTTCCAACGGTTGGTAACCATTCTGTTCCAACACAAAGCACACCATCTCACGGATCGGCGCTTCGTCTTCCACCACCAGTATGCGTCTTGCCATCGTCAATCCTGCCAATGTGTTATTTAGGCTATGTTGCGGCGCCATTATGCGTCAGTTTTGTGACACTTTTATGAAAATCACCACTGCCTTTGCGGCTCTAAGCATAGTGATTATTCTAACGATCAAAGAAAAACCATTTAGATGTCATAATGCTTACGTCACGACAGGGCACTCAGCCCCCTTATAATCACCGCAATTATATTTTATGCAGGGAGTATCATGCGCCTGATTCATACTTCTGACTGGCATCTGGGCCAATACTTTTTCACCAAAAGCCGTGCCGCCGAGCACCAGGCCTTTTTGCGCTGGCTGATCGAACAGGTGGAACAGCAGCAGGTGGATGCGCTGATCGTCGCCGGGGATCTGTTCGATACCGGCTCCCCGCCGAGCTACGCCCGCGAACTGTACAACCGCTTTGTGGTGGAATTACAGCACACCGGCTGCCAGTTGGTGATTCTGGGCGGCAACCATGATTCCGTGGCCACGCTCAATGAATCGCGTGAGCTGCTTTCCTGCCTGAATACCACCGTGATTGCCAATGCGCAAACGGCAATTGAACAACAGATCCTGGTGTTGCAGCAGCGCGATGGCCAACCGGGGGCGGTGCTGTGTGCCATCCCGTTCCTGCGCCCGCGCGATCTGCTCACCAGCCGCGCTGGGGAATCCGGCACGCAAAAACAGCATGCGTTACAGGAAGCCATCGCCGAACATTACCAACACCTGTATCAGGCCGCCTGCGCGCGCCGCGCCGCGCTGGGCCTGAAGCTGCCGATTGTCGCCACCGGCCACTTAACCACCGTGGGGGTGACCACCTCCGACTCGGTGCGCGATATTTATATCGGCACGCTGGATGCCTTCCCGGCGCAGGCGTTCCCCCCTGCAGACTACATTGCGCTCGGCCATATCCACCGCGCCCAGAACGTGGCTAAATCTGACCATATTCGCTACAGCGGCTCGCCGATCCCGCTCAGCTTCGACGAACTCGGTAAAGCCAAAAGCGTGTTGATGGTCGATTTCGCCGACGGAGCTCTGCAACAGGTTAACGCGCTGGAGGTGCCCACCTTCCAACCGATGCAGTTGATCAAAGGCGATATATCGCAGATCGAACAACAGCTGCGGCAATTTGCCGATTACTCGGGGGAATTGCCGGTTTGGCTGGATATCGAAGTGGCGACGCAGGATTACCTCAGTGATATCCAACGCCGCATCCAGCAACTGACCGATGCGCTGCCGGTGGAGGTATTACTGCTGCGGCGCAGCAAAGAGCAACGCCGCCAGGCGATCGCCCAGCAGGACAGAGAAACCCTGAATGAATTGAGCGTTAGCGACGTCTTTGAACGGCGGCTGGCGCTGGAGAGCGAAATGACAGAACCGCGCCAGCAAAGGATGCGCCACATGTTCCAACAGGTGGTTGAAACCTTGCACCAGGATGAGGAGCCTTCCGTATGAAGATCCTCAGCCTGCGCCTGAAAAACCTCAACTCGCTGCAGGGCGAGTGGAAAATCGACTTCACTGCCGAACCCTTCGCCAGCAACGGGCTGTTTGCCATCATCGGCCCGACCGGCGCGGGCAAAACCACGTTGCTCGACGCGATTTGCCTGGCGCTGTATCACCAGACTCCCCGGCTGAACGTCACGCCAAGCCATAACGAACTGATGACGCGCCACACCGCCGAATCGCTGGCGGAAGTGGAGTTTGAGGTGAAAGGCACCGGCTATCGTGCCTTCTGGAGCCAGCGCCGCGCCAAAAACGATCCCAATGGTAACCTGCAGGCACCGAAAGTGGAATTGGCGCTACGGGAAAGCGGCAAGATCCTGGCAGACAAAGTACGGGATAAGCTGGATCTGATCGCTTCGATCACCGGGCTGGACTTCGGCCGTTTCACCAAGTCGATGATGCTGTCACAGGGGCAATTTGCCGCGTTTCTTAATGCTGATGCCAACGATCGCGCCGAACTGCTGGAGGAACTGACCGGCACCGAGATCTACGGCCTGCTTTCCGAACGGGTCTTTGAACAACACAAGCAGGCAAAAACCGAGCTCGATGCCCTGCACCAGCGCGCCAGCGGCATTGAGCTGTTGACTGATGAACAGCGCCAAGCCTTGGAAAACCAGCTTACGGCCCTCAGCGTGGAGGAGCAGCAGCTCAGCCAGCAGGCACAACGGCGCCAGCATGAGCTGAACTGGCTGCAGCAGTGGCAGCACGCCCAACGGCAGTTGCAAGACTGCCAGCAACAGCTCAGCGCCGTGCAACAGGCCCATCAGCAGGCAGCACCGCGGCTGCAGCAGTTGGCGCGCAGCGAACCGGCAGAAAAGCTGCGCCCACGGCTTGATGAACGCAACCGCTGCCAGCAGGACAGCCAGGCCCTGCAACAGCAAATCACGCGATTGCTGCAACAGCAGCAGCAACAACAGGCACAAACTGTTCCGCTACAACAACGGTTAGCGCAGGCGCAAACGGCCAAGCAGGCACAGATTGCACACCAACAGCAGCAACAAGCGTTGATCGATGAGCAGGTGCTACCGCTCGATCAGCAGATTGCCCACGGGCAAAACACGTTGGCTGATACGCATAAAAAACGCACCGATAGCCAAAAGCAGCACGAAGAACTCGGCCGCACATTGGAACAACTGGCAAACCAGCGCACACAGCTTGCCGCTCTGGCAAGCCAGTCGCAGGCGCAACAGGCGGCTTTGACCACGGCGCTGCAACAACATCAGCAACAGCAGGCGGCGCTGGAAACGCAGTCTCCGCAGGAAAAGCTGCGCCAGCGCCAGGCAGAGCTGGCCGATCTGCGCCCGGTACGCCAGCAGTTATCCAACCTGGCGTTGCTGTTTCAGCAAGGCCAGCAGCACCTGGAACAGCAACGGCTGGAGTTTGACGATCGTCAAAAGCAGCTGACCGAGGCAGAAACGCAGCTTGAGCAGGCTCGTCAGCAGTACAAGCAGCACAAAGCGCATCTCAACGACGTTGAGAAAAACCACGAGCTGGAAAAACTGATCGTCAGCCTAGAGGCCGAACGCGCCCGGCTGCAAACCGGCGAGCCTTGTCCGCTGTGTGGTTCCACTCAGCACCCGGCGATCGCGCAGTATCAGGCGGTAAAGCCCTCAGAAACCGCACAGCGCGTCGCCGAAATGCGTGCGCAAGCCGAAACGCTGTATACGCAAGGCAGCGAACTGCGCGCGCGCTGTGAAAGCCTGAAAGATCAACAGCAACAACTGCAGCAACGGTTAAAACAGCAACAGCAGCAGCAGGAACAGCATCTGCAACGCTGGCAAACGCTCAGCGCGCCGCTGGCGTTTGACTTTACCCTGCACGACGCGCAGCGCCTGAACGATTGGTTGGCCGCCTGCGATAGCGAAGAGCGCACGGCTCAGCAACGGTTGTTACAGCACCAGCAGGCTGCCCACGCCGTTCAGCAGGCCAAGGATGAATTGAGCACCCTGCTGCTGGCGCAGCAAAAAAACCAGCAGGATATCGCACTGCTGGATGAGCGTTTCAACCTGCTGCAGACAAGCCATGCAGAAACCCTGCGCCAGCATGAGCAATGGCAACAGCTGGCACAGCAGCAAGAAAAAGAGCTCGCAGAACTGCGCCGTGAACGTATTGCGCTCTTTGGTGAGCAACAGGTGGCACAGGTGCGCCAGCAGTTACAGGCGGCACAAACGGCTTGCGACAACGCCCTGCAACAGGCCACAGAACAATTGAGCCAGGCGCAGGAGCAACGCGAGCGCTTAATGGGCCAACTCACCGGCTTACAGCAGCAACAACAGCAGTATGCCGAGCGTTTACAGGCGGCGGAACAGCAGTGGCTACAGGCGCTCGCCAGCAGCGAATTCGCCGATGAAGCGGCGCTGCGCGCTGCGTTGCTTGACGAGAGCGTGCGCCAACAATTACAGCAAGAAAAAGAAGGGCTGCAGCAGCGTCAGGTACAAGTCAACGCCCTGTTGGCCCAGGCACAGCAAGCGCTGGAGCAGCAACGCCTCTGCCGCCCGGCAGATCTGGATGAAGCGCTCGCGACCCCGGCAGCCCTGAGCCAATTGGCCGAGCAGCTAAAAACGCTGCAACAACGCCAGGGGGAAGTACGTAACCAGTTAAGCAGCGACGCGCAGCGCCGCTTAAACCAACAAACGCTGTTTGAGCAGATCGCCCAAAGCCAGCAGCAGTACGACGACTGGAGCATGCTCAATCAGTTGATAGGCTCAAAAGAAGGCGACAAATTCCGTAAGTTTGCCCAAGGGTTAACCCTCGATCATCTGGTGTATCTGGCTAACCACCAGCTTGGGCGTTTGCACGGGCGCTACCTGTTACAACGCAAAACCAGCGACGCGCTGGAACTGCAGGTGGTGGATACCTGGCAGGCCGATGCCCTGCGTGACACCCGCACTCTATCAGGCGGTGAGAGCTTCCTGGTCAGCCTGGCACTGGCCTTGGCGCTTTCCGACCTGGTCAGCCACAAGACCAGCATCGACTCGTTATTCCTTGACGAAGGCTTCGGCACGCTGGACGCAGAAACGCTGGATACCGCACTGGATGCTCTCGATAGCCTCAATGCCACCGGCAAAACCATCGGCGTGATCAGCCATGTCGAAGCGATGAAAGAACGCATTCCGGTGCAGATTAAGGTGAAAAAGGTCAACGGGCTGGGGATTAGCAGGCTGGAACCGCAGTTCCGCATTGAGTAACTGCTCGCTGGCCGCAGAGAAATGTGATCGCGGCGGCAGTCCAGGGCGAAAAGCGTTGAGCCAGGGCAGACAATGGTTATCATACAGCAGAATTACCCGGAATCATTCGAGTGGCATCAGGGCTTGATGTATGACGGGGATAAAAGGATTGTCACTGTGAATACAGGCAAAACCTGACCTTCGGGATCGCTCCTGGGTGTCGGGTTTTTTCGTTTTCAGCAGGCTGGAAAAACCAGGAATAGCCATGAAAATCGCTAAAATACTCAATAATAACGTAGTGATTACGCTGAATGGCCATCAGGAAGAAACGGTGGTGATGGGGCGTGGCATTGGCTTTAAAAAGAAAGCCGGTGATAGCGTAGATGAAAGCCTGATCGAGAAGGTATTTACCCTCAACAGCGGCGAGATGAGCGAGCGTTACAAAGAACTGCTGGCGGAAATTCCGCTGGCCTGCATAACCACCGCCGATCGCATTATCACCCTCGCCCGCCAGCGGCTGCCGGGGAAACTGCACAATATTGTCTATATTACGCTGACCGACCATATCCACTTCGCGCTACAGCGCCATGCACAAGGGTTGGACATCAAAAATGTGCTGCTGTGGGAGATCAAAAAACTCTACCCGAACGAGTTTGCCCTCGGGCTGGAGGCGCTGACGATCATCGCCCAACGCCTGGAAGCCCAGCTACCGGAAGACGAAGCCGGGTTTATTGCCCTGCACTTGGTCAACGCCCAGCTTAACGATGAAATGCACAACACCCTGCATATTACCCGCGTGATGCAGGAGATCCTGAATATCGTCAAATACCATTTCCGCTTTGATTACAATGAAGAAGCGCTGAGCTATCACCGTTTCGTCACCCATCTCAAGTTCTTTGCCCAGCGCCTGCTGGGGAAAAACTACGTCGACAGCGACGATGATTCGCTGTATCAGGTGGTGAAGGACAAATACCACGAATCATTCGCCTGTGCTGGCAAGATCAACCAGCACATTGAAAAGCACTACCAGCATCGGCTGACCCGTGAAGAGATGATGTTTCTGACCATCCACATTGAGCGGGTACGCAGCGAAAGCGAAGGGAATTACGTCGCCAAGGAGTGAGCTTCCTCAGCCCTTGGCGAAAACGATCACTGCGGCCACAGCCAGGCCGCGCCGCGCACGCCGCTGGAATCGCCGTGGATCGCTTTGCGGATCGGGGTTGCGCATTCGCCGCCAAATACCCACTGTTTCACTAAAGGCGGCACATGCTGGTACAGGCGTTCAACGTTGCTCATCCCGCCCCCAAGAACGATCACATCAGGATCAAACAGATTGATCGCGTGGGCCAAAGACTTCGCCAAACGCATTTCGTAGCGGGCGATCGCCTGTTCTGCCGTCACATCCTGCTGCTGCGCCAACGCCATGATCTCATGCCCTTTCAGCGCATTACCGCTCAGGCGCGCATAGTCGGTGGCAAACCCCGTGCCGGAGATAAAGGTTTCAATACAGCCCTGCTTGCCGCAGTAGCAGGGCACTTCGGCGCGAAAACGCAGCTCATCGTCATCCAGCCAGGGCAGCGGATTATGGCCCCATTCGCCGGAGATGCCGTTCCTCCCGGCGTGTACCTGGCCGTTAATTGCCACACCGGCACCGCAGCCGGTCCCCACGATCACCGCAAACACCGTTTGGCACCCCGCAGCGGCCCCGTCGGTGGCTTCTGACACCGCCAGACAGTTTGCATCGTTCGCCAACCGCACCTCACGCGCCAACATGGCCGAAAGATGTTTATCCATCGGCTGGCCGTTCAGCCAGGTTGAATTGGCGTTCTTCACCAGCCCGGTAAAAGGCGATAATGTGCCGGGAATGCCCACGCCAACCGAGCCTGGCTGGCCGGTTTGCTCTTCCGCCAGCCGCACCAAGCCAGCAATCGCTTCCAACGTCTGCTGATAGTCATTACGCGGCGTGGCAATACGATGACGGAACAGCTCCTGCCCGTCGTTGGCTAACGCGATCACCTCAACCTTTGTGCCACCCAGATCAATACCAATGCGCACTATTTTCTCCTCAACACGCAACGACAACGGACATACAGCCTAATGTAACCCAGCTGAAAAATCTTGTGCTTACTGTTGGCATTGCAGCAGCACGTAGCAGAAACGCGGGAACCGCCGCAATTCCACGGGAATAAGGCGATTTTCCAGCGTCAATTCGTTATCATGCCGCCCTGCTTTTGATGAATCTGCGTGCGATCCTCATGAGAAATGATGGAGATAAGTGCACGCCCAGCCTGGGATAACATTATGCTGTGGTTTAAGAATTTGATGGTTTACCGTTTGAGCCGCGACGTTGCGCTAAACGCGGATGAAATGGAAAAACAGCTCAGCGCCTTTGCGTTCACCCCGTGCGGTAGCCAGGATATGGCCAAAACCGGCTGGGTCTCGCCGATGGGCTCTCACAGCGACGCACTGACGCACGCCGTTAACGGCCAAATCATGATCTGCGCCCGTAAAGAAGAGAAGATCCTGCCTTCACCGGTGCTGAAGCAGGAGTTGCAGGCCAAGATCGATAAGCTCGAAGGCGAGCAGCACCGCAAGCTGAAGAAAACCGAGAAAGACTCGTTGAAAGATGAGGTGCTGCACAGCCTGTTACCGCGCGCCTTCAGCCGCTTTAACCAGACCTTTATGTGGATCGACACCGTCAACAGCCTGATCATGGTCGATGCCGCCAGCGCCAAACGCGCCGAAGATACCCTGGCGCTGCTGCGTAAAAGCCTGGGTTCACTGCCGGTGGTGCCGTTGACCATGGAAAGCCCGATCGAGCTGACGCTGACCGAATGGGTGCGCTCCGGCGAACTGCCAGCCGGTTTTATCATTCAGGACGAAGCCGAGCTGAAAGCCATTCTGGAAGACGGCGGCGTGATCCGCTGCAAGAAACAGAACCTGATCAGCGATGAAATTGCCGTACATATTGAAGCGGGCAAGCTGGTGACTAAACTGGCGGTCGACTGGCAGGAGCGGATCCAACTGGTGCTGGCTGACGATGGCTCTCTCAAACGCCTGAAGTTTGCCGACGCCTTACGCGAGCAGAACGCGGATATCGATCGTGAAGATTTCGCCCAACGCTTCGATGCCGATTTTATTCTGATGACCAGCGAACTGGCGGCATTGATCAGCAATACCATTGAAGCCTTGGGTGGCGAAGCGCAGCGATAAACGCAAAGCCGCCGGGGTACGGCATCGCACCCCGGCGGTAAATTATTTACTCAGATAACGGCACAGGTAGGCGGTTGCATCAGCAACCTGCAGGTTGAATTCACTCTGCCCTGGCACGAAGAATTTTTCACCTGGCGTAAACACCTGCCAGTCTGGCGCTCCCGGCAACAGCACTTTCAATGCCCCGGTGATCACCGTCATTTCCTCCGGCTGTGCGGTGCTGAAGGTGTATTGCCCCTCCTCCATCACACCGACGCTGGTACGACCGATGCTGCTACTGTCGAAACCGATAGACTTCACTTTTCCGGCAAAATACTCGTTCACTTTCAGCATAAACTGGCACCCGCGTTATCATCTTAGTGGAACCCCATATTGGGGGATTGGGTCTGATCTGTCACTGGTTTTTCACACGAAATGCGATCACGGCGCACGGTAAGGCTGCCGCGTTTTTCTTCATGCCGAGCAGTGCTCACCGCCGGGGTAAAAAAAACGGGGCCAGAAGGCTAATGCTTGTCAGTTAAGGCTAACCAGTTCCCTCTCCCTTGGGGAGAGCAGCTGTGTTTAAAGTCAATGGGTGATGATTAATTTGTCACCCATTGCCTATTATCTCGCAGCATCGCGTT
>NZ_JBBCVB010000010.1:0-182631 GCF_037199905.1 Serratia sp. MMO-28 | reverse complement strand
ACCGCGTGCATCAGAAAGCTGTTAACGATATTAAACGCGATGCTGCGAGATAATAGGCAATGGGTGACAAATTAATCATCACCCATTGACTTTAAACACAGCTGCTCTCCCCAAGGGAGAGGGAACTGGTTAGCCTTAACTGACTGGCATTAGCTAACGAACAGCGACCTTTTTTGCATTTTGCCTCTAGGGTTACATGCGTTCGACGGTGTCGATCCCTAAGGTGTCCAAACCGGTTTTCAGCGTTTTGGCGGTCAGCAGCGCCAGCTTCAGGCGGCTTTGACGGGCTTCTTCGCTCTCGGCATTCAGGATCTGGCAATGTTCGTAGAAACCGGAGAACAACCCGGCTAGATCGTACAGATAAGTACACATCACGTGTGGTGTACCTTCACGAGCTACCACGGTAAGGGTTTCTTCGAATTGCAGCAGGCGGGTGGCCAACGCAATTTCCCGCTCTTCGGTCATCACCAACGGCAGAGTCAGGTCGTTTTCAGCGATACCGGCGCGTTTGAACACCGAAGCCACGCGGGTATAGGCATATTGCATATAAGGGGCCGTGTTGCCTTCAAAGGCCAACATGCTGTCCCAGTCGAAGATGTAGTCGGTTGTGCGGCTTTTTGACAGATCGGCGTATTTCACCGCGCCGATACCCACGGTATTAGCCACGTTCTGCATTTCTTCAGCGGACATGTCCGGGTTCTTTTCAGCAATCAATTTGCTGGCCCGCTCAATGGCTTCATCCAGCAGATCAGACAGCCTGATAGTGCCACCAGCACGGGTTTTGAACGGCTTGCCATCTTTGCCCAGCATCATGCCGAACATGTGATGTTCCAGCGTCACCGCATCTGGCACGTAGCCGGCTTTACGCACGATAGTCCAGGCTTGCATCAGATGCTGGTGCTGGCGTGAGTCGATGTAATACAGCACGCGATCGGCGCCCAGCGTTTCATAACGGTATTTGGCACAGGCGATATCGGTGGTGGTATACAGGTAGCCGCCGTCTTTTTTCTGGATGATGACGCCCATTGGGTCACCGTCTTTATTCTTGTATTCGTCAAGGAAGACCACGGTAGCGCCTTCGCTCTCTACCGCCAGCCCTTTTGCTTTGAGATCGGCAACGATGCCCGGCAGCATGGCGTTGTACAGGCTTTCACCCATCACATCATCTTCGGTCAGGGTGACGTTCAGACGGTTATAGGTGATCTGGTTTTGTGCCATGGTGATGTCAACCAGCTTACGCCACATCTTCAGGCAGTAGTCATCACCCCCTTGCAATTTCACCACGTAGCCACGGGCGCGCAGGGCGAAATCTTCGTCTTCGTCGTAGTTTTTCTTTGCTTCACGATAGAACTGTTCCAGATCCGACAGACCCATATCGCTGGCGTGCTCGTTCTGCATTTTTTCCAGATAGGCGATCAGCATGCCGAACTGGGTGCCCCAGTCACCAACGTGGTTGGCGCGGATCACCTTATGGCCGAGGAATTCCTGGGTACGCGCGGCAGCATCACCAATGATGGTGGAACGCAGGTGGCCAACGTGCATCTCTTTCGCCACGTTGGGGGCAGAGTAGTCGATCACAATGGTCTGCGGTGCAACCGGGGCAATGCCGAGCTTGGGTGCGCTCAACACAAGGTCAGCCTGATGAGCAACCCAGTTCGCGTTCAGGAAAATATTGATAAAACCGGGGCCGGCGATCTCGACCTTGCTGGCGATGTCACCCAGGTCCAGCAGTTGCACCACTTTCTCTGCCAGCTGTCGTGGCGGCATGCCGAGTTTTTTCGCCACGGACATGACGCCGTTAGCCTGATAATCACCAAACTGCGCTTTCGCGGACTGACGAACTTGCGCTTCGCAATCGGCAGGTGCGCCTGCGGCAATCAGCGCCTGGCTGACTTTATCTGATAGAAGAGCCTGAATATTCACGGGTTACCTTAATGCAAACGAGGGGCGTACGCTGCACGGCCCTCAAGATTCAAAGGTGGTTCTTATTACCGCGCCTGAAAGGCCGGCCAACCACAAAATAGCCCATAATTGTATCTGATTAGAGGCGCCGCGTCAGCAGTTGACGCGGGCAGGGTAACGAAAGGGGGAAAAGCGGCGCTATGCAAGGTTAAGGAATTAACGTTGTTTATTGCGGCGACCAAGATGGTTGCGTCGACTAGTATGCAGCATACTATTTTGACATATCCTGTAGTGGCGATAAATTGCATAGACCGCAATAATTATCAGAACAACAGAAAGACCTAAAAGAAGCATATTTATTCACCTATGTTTTAGCACAGGCTCAAATTATCGTAATGATCCGGCGTAAGCAATTAGTTACGTTTCAAATAAGATAATTCTCACTATGATTTATTTTTTTAATCATTTAAATCAATGAAATAATCATTATCTGCGTAACTCCTGGAGTGGAAATAACATTTTTTAAATTAAATGTCATTTAAAACAGTGTTTTGGGTGTTAATCTTGGTTTTTTTTGCATATGGGGGGTTATATTGGAGGTAAATAACTTACTGAGAGCGATATTATCATTTTTGGCTGTCTAATAAATTTCAGAAAAATAAAGTTGTACAAAAAAAGGAATAATTCACTCAAACCAGACAGTTTTTTCACTGTGCAAGTCGTAGCCTGTGTCGCATTCGCCGTGTAAATTATGCTATCTGTTGCCCGCATTTGGAGAAATTGAACAACCTATGATCTCTTTGTCATCGATTACCGAACTTAACGATCTGGCGCAGGATTTACCGCGCTTTGAACAGGCGCTGACACAACTGGCAGTAAAGCTGCATCTCGATTTGTCAGCATTCAGCGCCGACCATATTTCGCTGCGTTGCCACCAGAACAGCACCGCCGATCGCTGGCGCCAAGGGCTATTGCAGTGTGCGACGTTGTTGTCGGAAACGGTAATCAACGGTCGGCCTATTTGCTTGTTTGATCTGGCCGTTCCTTTGGCGGTGGGCCCGTGGCACATCGACTGTGTGGAGCTGCCCTATCCTGGTGAAAAACGTTATCCGCACGAAGGATGGGAGCACGTGGAACTGGTGCTGGGCGGCGATCCGGCCACCCTCTATGCACGAGCATTGAGCTGTTTGGCGGATGAGTCACTGCTGCTGCCAGGGATCAAGCTGAAGCAGAGTGCGCCAAAGGGAGAGGGGGAACGCTTGCCGAACCCGACGCTGGCCCTGACGGATGGCAATATCACCATCAAGTTCCATCCGTATCCTATCCGTGACATCGTCGCCAGCGAGCGGGGTTAACCGGCATTGAGACGATTGACCGCCTGCGTCATGCGATCCAGCGCCTCTCTGAGCAGTTCACGTCGGCAGCCAAAGTTGAGACGCACAAAACGGCGGTCGCCAAAGTCTAGCCCAGGGCTCAAGCCAACACCGGCCTGCTCGAAAAAGGCATGCGGGTTGTCTACGGGCAATCCGCGGCAATCGATCCAGGCCAGGTAGGTTGCTTCTACCGGGGGCAGATGCAAGCCGGGCAAGGCATTAATACGCTCGATCACCAAATCGCGGTTGGCGCGTAAATAATCCAGCTGTTCATCCAGCCACTGTTGCCCGCCGCTGTAGGCCGCCTGAGCGGCAACCAGCGCCAGTATGTCCACTTCCGGCACAATGCCACTGCGCGCCCGGCATAGCTGTAAACGCAATTGGTTGTTAGGGATGATGGCCATTGAAGCCCCTAACCCGGCGATGTTGAAGGTTTTTGACGGTGCCATCAGAGTAATACTGCGCTGCGCCGCATCGTCATTCAGGCTGGCAAACGGAATATGCTGCAAACCGGGCTCCAGTAGCAGATCGCAGTGGATTTCATCCGAACAGACGATCAAATCATGACGACGGGCGAACTCATGCTGCGCCAGCAGTTCTTCGCGCCGATACACCGTGCCGCCAGGGTTGTGCGGATTGCATAGCATCAGCAACCGCTCGTTCCCCTCAAGTTGCGGTGCTGTGCGAGCGAGATCCAGTACCCAACGCTGTTTGTCGAGCCGTAACGGAATTTGCCGTTGTGAACGGCCAGCAAACTTTGCGGCTTTACGGAAAGGAGGGTAAATCGGTGAAGGGGCAAGGGTTGCCTGACCTTCAGCGGTAAAAGCACGTACGCATAAATTCAGCCCGCAAACCAGGCCCGGCAGGAAAACCAGCCATTCGGGCAAAATGTGCCAGCCATAGCGCTCTGCCATGCGCCGGGTAACAACCTTGCCAAGCTCAGGGGATGGGTGGCCGTAGCCGAACACGCCATGGGCGACGCGCTGCTGCAGGGCGTCGATCACCGCAGGGGGAGACGCAAAGTCTGTGTCGGCGACCCAGAGGGGAATAATGTTGCGATCGCGATATTTGTCCCACTTAACGCTGTCACTGTGACTGCGGTCTATCCATTGATCAAAATTGAATGCCATAGTTTCCCCTTGAGCTGGCTTATGTTGTAGGGTACGACCCTACGCGAGAAATCTTGTAACTATAGCGACAGGTAGAACAACTGCTGTAGCATTTTTAGCCGTTCACTGGGGGTAACGATGATAAAACTGGAAGTTTGTTGCTATAGCGTCGATTGTGCGATGACGGCTGAACAGGCAGGTGCCGATCGTATTGAACTGTGCGCCAGCCAGAGTGAAGGTGGGTTAACGCCAAGTTATGGTTCGCTGCTGCTGGCCCGTGAGCGGGTGAATATTCCCGTGCATCCGATTGTACGTCCGCGCGGTGGTGATTTCTGCTACAGCGCGGTCGATTTCGAGATCATGAAAAATGATATCTCATACATTCGTGACCTGGGGTTTGCCGGCGTGGTGGTCGGGATGCTGGATGAAGAAGGGCATATTGATTTGCCGCGCATGCGGGAAGTGATGAAATTGAGCGGTGAGATGGCGGTGACTTTCCACCGCGCGTTCGACATGTGCCAAAACCCGCTGGTTGCGTTGGAGCAATTGACGCAATTGGGCGTGGCTCGCATTCTGACCTCCGGGCAACAGCAAAATGCCGAGTTGGGATTACCGCTGCTGCGTAATCTGCTGCAGGCCAGCCAAGGGCCGGTGATTATGGCGGGGGCCGGAGTGCGGTTGAGTAACCTGCACAAGTTTGTAGATATCGGTATTCAGGAGTTGCACAGCTCTTCTGGGCATACGGTGCCGTCGACCATGCGTTATCGCAAGGCCGGTGTGACCATGTGTTCCGACAATGAGTTTGACGAGTTCAGTCATTACTGCGTGGATGGCGAAATGGTCGAAGCAATGAAGAATGCGCTGGCCTTGGTTGATCCAGTGAGCAAAAGCGCATGAGATAGGTGCCTCGCTGTACCTGAACTGATATGTTCTGGCCCCGATAAGTTATCGGGGCTTTTTAATTCCAACCCGCGACATCAAATAATCATCCACGGTGAAGAGATAAAAAAAAGCCCTGTTCAGGGATGATCGACCAGGGCGAGGCGTTTTAAAGTAGGTAATTATTATTTTGCGGAGCATGAGTAACATTTAGAGTTTAGTTTACAAATGCTGCTATAACGCAGTAAGAAATATCTGAAAATCAATGCGCCAGCTAATAATAACTCAATGACATCGCCAAAAGGTTCAGCCTGGTACTATTAGCACTTAATCGGTTGGTATATCAAAAAAAGCCCTGAGCAGGGTAGAGGTGCTCAGGGCGAAGTTATCAAGTATTCACTGGTGTTGGCGCGATACCAACACTTTTATATTAGTTAATAATTCTTGAGTGATGGAGATTTAATTGTTGCATTAATGTAACTATTGATTGCATTCAGGTGAAACGGGGTTTTTTACCGCTCAGGAGTAACGCCAATTTTCCATCCCTTTCTTCCCCCCTTTGATGTCGTTGCCAGCAAGACGGCCAGCGCCGAGCGCATAGCCATTGAACAGTGTTATTAATTAAATGTTAATTAGATCACATAAGCCTGATATGTTTTTTTATGTGATAATGACTTAATTATTTGATTTTAATCAAAATAAATAATTTTCCAGCCTGTTCCGTTCGGTGTTCGCACAGTAATTTTCTTAACAATATTGAAACTTTTCAGCGGCGATGTTTTTCTTTAAAGGCGATTGACGAACTTGTGTTCGATTATCGCACGGTTAAGGAAGGGACTCTCAGGATATTTACCTCGCGTTCCCTTATGGTCACAGTAGCTCAGCCAACATAGGAAGCGCTCTATGTCGCAAGAAAACACTATTGATGTTCAAGCACTGATTAATAACAGCCGCTTCTCTACCTACCAATGGCTGATACTGGGGATGTGCTTTTTAACGGTTGCGCTGGACGGTTTTGACACGGCGATCGTCGGTTATATTGCCGCTTCTCTGGTACAGGAGTGGGGAATTGAAAAAACCTCACTGGGCCCGGTGATGAGCGCGGCGCTGGTGGGCCTTGCCGTAGGGGCACTGACCGCCGGGCCGTTGGCAGATCGCATCGGCCGCCGCAAAGTATTGATTCTCTCGCTGCTGGTCTTCGGCGGATTCAGCCTGCTGACCGCGTTTGCGACCAACTTATCCATGCTGACTTTGCTGCGTTTCCTCACCGGATTGGGGTTAGGGGCTGCTATGCCTAACGCCGCGACGCTGATGTCGGAATATGCCCCCGAGCGCCGCCGGGCGTTGCTGGTGAACCTGATGTTCTGTGGTTTCCCGCTGGGTTCTTCGCTGGGCGGCTTCGTTTCTGCCTGGCTGATCCCGCATTTTGGCTGGCAAAGCGTGCTGATTCTGGGCGGTGTGGCTCCGCTGCTGTTGGCGCTGGTGCTTATCGCCGCACTGCCAGAGTCGGTGCGTTTTATGGTGTTGCACCGCTATCCGGCCGAACGTATTGCCGCCGTACTGCGCCGTATTTCGCCGCAGCAGTTGGTAACACCGCTGCGTTTCACGCTGAATGAACAAGGGGCAAAAACCGAGAAGTCGGCGTTACGGGTAATCTTTTCCCCGCATTACCTGCGTGGCACCTTGATGCTGTGCCTGACCTATTTCATGGGGCTGATGATTTTCTATCTGTTGACCAGTTGGCTGCCGCTGTTGATCCGTGAAACGGGGGCCTCGCTGCGCCAGGCTTCGTTGATTACGGCCTTGTTCCCACTCGGGGGCGGTATTGGAGTGTTAGTGATCGGCTGGTTGATGGATCGGATGAATCCACACAAGGTGGTGGCCGTTGGTTATCTCTTCACCGCACTGTTTGTCTTTGCTATCGGCTTTGTTAATAGCAACCCGGTGCTGATGGGCAGCGTGGTGTTTATTGCCGGCGTCTGCATGAACGGTGCGCAGTCATCCATGCCGGCATTGGCCGCTGGCTATTATCCGACAAACGGTCGCGCCACCGGGGTGGCCTGGATGCTGGGGATTGGGCGCTTTGGCGGCATTCTTGGTGCAATGAGCGGAGGATTGCTGATGCAATTGCAACTGTCTTTCAGCGTGATTTTTACCCTGCTGGCGATCCCGGCATTGGTTGCCGCGTTGGCATTGATGATTAAACATTTTTCTCTCAGCAAACCTGCGTTGCTGGGCTCACTGAACAAGGCTCAATAAGGAGAACGTTGTGCATAGACAAACACAGGTAGGGATCGTGGGCGCCGGGCCCGCTGGGCTGATGCTTTCTCATCTGTTGCATCTGCAAGGGATCGAGTCGGTGGTGTTGGAAACGCGTAGCCAGCAAGCGGTGGAATCAACCATTCGTGCTGGCGTGCTGGAGCAGGGAACGGTCGACTTGCTTAACCAGACTGGCTTAGGGGCACGTCTGGCGCGTGAAGGGGCCAAACATCAAGGGATCCGGCTGGCATTTGACGGGGAACAACACCGTATTGACCTGACCGAACTGACCGACAGGGAAATCACCGTCTACGCCCAACATGAAGTATTGAAAGACCTGATTGCCGCACGTCAGGCGGCACAGGGGCAACTGCTGTTTGAGGTGGAGCAGGTGTCGCTGCAGCAACTGGAAAGTGCGCGTCCGCAGATCCATTATCGTCATCTGGATGAAGACCACATCATTAGCTGCGATTTTGTGATTGGCTGCGACGGCTTTCACGGTATCTGCCGTGCCGCGATGCCTGGCGGGCTGCGTAAGGATTATACTCGCGTCTACCCCTTTGGCTGGTTTGGTATTTTGGTGGAAGCGCCTCCTTCCTGTGACGAACTGATCTATGCCCGCCATGCGCGTGGTTTTGCCCTGGTCAGCACGCGCTCGGCGCAGGTGCAGCGCATGTATTTTCAGTGCGATCCGCAGGAAAAGGTTGAGGATTGGTCTGACGATCGGATTTGGCACGAACTGGAAACCCGCTTGGAAAACCGCAACGGTTGGTCACTAAAGCAAGGGAAAATTTTCCAGAAAAACGTGGTCGGCATGCGCAGTTTTGTGACTGAACCGATGCGTTATAAACGCCTGCTGTTAGCCGGGGATGCCGCGCACATTGTGCCGCCTACCGGCGCCAAAGGGTTAAACCTGGCCATGGCCGATGTGCGCCTGCTGGCCCAGGCGCTGGAAAGCCTATACAGCCAGGGCAACTGGTCGCATCTGGATGCATACAGCGAACAGGCCTTACAGCGGGTATGGCGTGCGGAGCATTTCTCCTGGTGGATGACCAACATGTTGCACACCCAGGGGGAAAGCAGTTCGTTCCAGCAGTGCCTGCAACTGTCTGAATTGCAATACATGGTCAAATCGCGCAGCGCCATGACCATGCTGGCAGAAAACTATGTTGGCTTGCCTTTTTAATCAGCAACCGCAGCCCGTAAGGGCTGCGATATCGGCGATGGAGTCAGGATAGCAGCAGTGACAGTTCCTGAGCGCCATCACGCAACACCGGCAGGATGCGCTCAGTCAGTTCAGCGATCGGCACCAATCCCGCCTGCACCCCGACGTTCAGGGCCGCGCTGACGCTGCCGTCGGCAGCCAGGAGCGGCACGGCAATCGAACGCAAGCCAATTTCCAATTCCTGATCGTTAATGGCGTAGCCTTGAGCACGCACCTTTTTCAGCTCTTCTTTCAGGTTGCTGACGCTGGCAATGGTGTGCTGGGTGTAGCGCACCAGGCTGACGCGCTTGAGGTAGTTATTGAGCGCTTCCGGTGGCAAATGGGCGATCAGCACGCGCCCCATCGAGGTGGCAAAGGCTGGCAAGCGGCTGCCGATATCCAGATCGATACTCATAATACGTGAGCTGGACGCGCGTGCGATATACAGAATGTCGTCACCGTCCAGCGTGGCGATCGAACAGGATTCATTGAGCATCTGGCTGATGTGCTTCAGCACTGGCTGAGTGGCCTTGGCCAGCGGCGTCGAGGCCAGATAAGGGTGGCCCAGCGTCAGGATGCGCGGGCGCAGCTCAAAGTTCTTGCCGTCCTGCGCGTAGACAAAACCTAATTTGGTGAGCGTGTACAGGCAACGGCGCACCGCGGCGCGCGGGATGCCGGTTTTCTGACTGATTTGTGAGATCGACATCAGCCGCCGCTGCGGCGTGAACGCTTGGATCACCTCCAGGCCGCGCGCCAGCGAAGTCATAAAATTCGGGTCACCTTTAAACGGATCGTTACTGCTGCCAGCAACAAAACTGTGATCTTCGGAAGCAGCATCGGGGGAGGAGTGGCGAGTCATGGTCAATCTCTGCTGGTATTGGCTAATTTCGCACAGTCTATCCGATAATCGCCCACTGCGCGCTGCAGGCCGCAAACTGACGTGTGAAAATCCTGTTCGGATCACAGAATCTGATAACAGCGCAATCAAGTTCCCGTTTTGTGCGATATACGCACAGTATAGCGATTATCGCCCTTGACGCTGTTCGGTTAGCAAGGCTAACGTTAACGCGTTGCCCAGAATGAGTAGAGGACAGGAAATGATGGAATTACTGACGCCGTTGCTGCGGCCTTCAGCGATCAACCACTGTTTTAGCGATGCAGCGCTTTTGCAAGGGATGCTGGATTTTGAGGCAGCACTGGCGCAGGCGCAGGCCGAAGCTGGCGTGATCCCACGTTCAGCAGCAGAAACCATCGCCCGCTGTTGTCAAAGCGAATTGTTAGATGCTGGTGCATTGGCCGCCGCGGCGGCACAGGCGGGTAACTTGGCGATCCCGCTGGTGCGCCAACTGACGGCGCGGGTAGCCGAGCAGGACGCGCAGGCGGCGCGTTTTGTGCACTGGGGAGCCACCAGCCAGGATGCGATCGATACCGGCTTGGTGTTGCAGCTGCGCAGTGCGCTAGCGCAGACCGATCGCCTGTTGACGCAGCTGATGACGGTTCTGGTGCAGCAGATTGAGCGCCATGGTGCCACGCTGATGGTGGGGCGAACCTGGATGCAACAGGCGCTGCCCACCACGTTAGGGCTGAAGCTGGCTGGCACATTGGACGCGTTGCTGCGTTATCGCCAACGCTTGCAACAGATGTTGCCACGCGTGCTGGTGCTGCAATTTGGCGGTGCCGCCGGGACGCTCAATTCGCTGGGTGCTAAGGGCAAAGCGGTGTCTGCTCTGCTGGCGCAGCGTTTGCAGTTGACGGAAGCCGACACCCCTTGGCATAGCCAGCGCGATCGCCTGCTGGAAGTGGCGGGCTGGTATGCGGGGCTTGCCGGTACGTTGGGCAAGCTGGCGCGCGATATCTCACTATTGTGCCAGACCGAAATTGCTGAGGTTGCCGAACCGCAGGCCGAGGGGCGCGGCGGTTCTTCAACCATGCCGCATAAGCGCAACCCGGTGTCCTGCGCGGTGATCCTGGCGGCGGCGATGCGTGCCCCCGCGCTGGTAAGCGGCCTGTATCAGGCGATGCTGCAAGAACATGAGCGTGGTTTGGGCGGTTGGCATGCCGAATGGGAAAGCCTGCCGGAACTGATGATGCTCAGCGCCGGGGCGCTGGCGGCCAGCGTGCCGCTGATTGACGGGCTGCAGGTTTTCCCGGCCCGTATGGCGGATAATCTGGCGCTGACCGGCGGGCTGATCCTGGCTGAAGCCGTGACGATGGCGCTGGGTGAACAGATGGGGCGCCAGAACGCCTACCGCCATATCGAACAGGCCTGCCAGCACGCACAGGCAGCAAATTTGCCGCTGCTGGCGGTGTTGGAACAGGATGAGCAGGTGCTGAAATGGCTCGATCGCCAACAACTGGCCGAACTGCTCGATCCTGCCAATGCGCTCGGCAGCGCCAGCGTATTTATCCAACAGGTCTTGGCTCGTGCCAAAGCGGTGCACCAATCACTTTTCACCACCGAGGAGCAATCATGAATGATGAACAGCGTTACCAGCAAGGGATCGCGGTACGCCGCGAAGTGCTGGGGAATGCCCACGTTGACCGCACCCTGAGCAACCTGACGCCGCTCAACCAGGAGTTTCAGCACTTTATCAGCCGCTACGCCTGGGGCGAGATCTGGACCCGTCCCGGTTTGGCGCGCCATACCCGCAGCCTGATCACCATCGCGATGCTGATTGCCCTTAACCGTGAAGCGGAGCTGCGCATGCACCTGAAGGCAGCGTTCAACAACGGCGTCACCCGCGAAGAGATCAAAGAGGTGTTGATGCAGAGTGCGCTGTACTGCGGTTTACCTGCGGCCAACGCGGCGTTTCATCTGGCAGAAGCGGTGTTTGCCGAAATGGATGCCGCGGCAGGCTGAAGGGTTAAGCTCGTTCCCCCAAGGCTTCGCGGCGCACTGCGGTGATAAACTCTTGCAGAGCGCCGCTCGAATGCGCCTGATTACGCACGATGATCCCCACCGGTTCAGAGGTGCCTGGCCCGCTGAATGGCAGCGGCAGCAATCTGCCGGCGGCGAGATCGTCCTGCACCGCGCCGGAAGGCACAAACCACAGGTAGTCGTATTGCAGCGTTAACCGCCGCGCCAGCGACGGTGACAAGGTTTCCACACGCTGGGCGGGCAGGGAAAGGCCGCTGGCGGTCAGCAGTGCCTCGGCATTCTGGCGCGGTACGGTGCCTTTGGGGGCGACGATCAGCGGGTAGCGCAGGGCATTTTCCAGCGTCAGGGTTTCACGCAGCAGCGGGTGCGCGGGCTGGGCCACAACCTGTAACTCCTCCAGAAACAGCAGTTCAAACAGCAGGCCGCTCATCATTTGCGGATCCGCCATGCGGCCGATCGCCAGATCCAGTTCACCGTTTTGTAACTGCGCCAGCAGCGCCGTGTTGTGCATGGTGGTGACCTGAATGCGCAGATGAGGATGAAGCTGCTGAAAATGGGCGATGACCGGCGGTAAGACCCCCAGCGCGGCGGTGGGCAGAGCGCCTATCCGCAGCGGGGGCGGCAGAGCCTGGGCCTGTTGCGCCAGCACGTCTCCGGCGTCGGCCAGGGCCGCCATGATGCGTTGCGCATGAGACAGGAACATCTCGCCTTGCGCCGTCAGGCGTGCGCCGTGGCGGCCACGTTCAAACAGGGTGACGCCGGTCAGGGCCTCCAATTCGCTGAGCGTTTTCGACAGTGCGGGTTGACTCAGATTCAGGCGCTCCGCCGCCCGGTGCAGGAAACCTTCCCGGGCGACGGCGATAAAGCAGTGGATATGGCGCAGACGAATACGCTGGGTAAAAACGTTGTTGTTATCTATCACGCCGCCACTCCGTCATTAAGGTTACGGCAGAGTAACCGATCTTTCTGCCGTTATGAACGGGCTTGGCCGCACTCTGGATTACACATCGAAAAATACGGTTTCGTTCTCTCCTTGCAGCACGATATCAAACTGGTAGAGAGTGCCCTCTGCCGTGGTCTTTTTTTGGCCGATCAGCGTATTGCGCCGGACTTCCTGTTCGACCAGGTTGAGCACCGGATCGGCCTGGTTAGCCGCTTCCTCGTCGGAGAAATACATGCGGGTATGCAGCCCTAGGTTGATGCCACGTGCCACGATCCACAGGTTGACATGCGGCGCCATCAGCCGGCCGTCGCGCCCGGTCACTGCCCCAGGTTTGATGGTATCAAAGGCATAAACACCGCTGGCGAAATCGGAGCAGGCACGCCCCCAGCCACGGAAGTTATTGTCCAGGCTTTTGTCATGCTGATGATCCTGCGGGTGCTGATAACGCCCGGCGGCATTGGCCTGCCAAATTTCCAGCAGGACGTCACGCAGCGGTGTACCGCTACCGTCGAACACCCGGCCTTCAATACGGATACGTTCGCCGTGGGTTTCGGCATTGGTCAGCACCGGGCCGAAGTTGTTGTCGAAAATATCAAAACCGGCGGCATGAGGGGCCAGGCCGATATGTACGTAAGGGCCTGCGGTTTGTGAAGGTGTTTCCAGCAAATAGGTATCTTTCAACATTAGGCTTTCCCCTGTAAGCGGTTTTCAAACAGCGTGGCGCGATGCCCGCGCAGCACCAGATCAAAGCGATACGCCAGGCTGTCGAGCTGCACAGACGCGGATTTATCGAGTACCGAAATCAGCGAACGCACGGCATCATCGTTATTGATGGAACGCACAATTGGGCATTGGGCAATCAGCGGATCCCCTTCGAAATACATCTGGGTGATCAGGCGTTGTGCAAAGGCATCACCGGAGAGGGAAAAGTGGATATGTGCCGGGCGCCAGTCATTGACACGGTTGCGCCAGGGGTAGGGGCCGGGCTTGATGGTGCGGAAAACGTAATAACCCTTGTCGTCGGTAAGCATGCGCCCACAGCCGCCAAAGTTGGGATCGATCGGTGCCAGATACTGATCTTTTTTGTGGCGATAGCGGCCACCGGCGTTAGCCTGCCACACCTCAACCAGCGTATTGCGCACGGGCTGGCCGTTTTCGTCGCGCACGTAGCCATGCACGATAATCCGCTCGCCAATCGGCATACCCTGTTTGGCGTAATTCAGGATCAGATCGTTATCTAGCGGCCCGAGTTCACTGCTGGAAAACACCGGGCCGGTGATTTCGGAAAGCGAATTCTGCAATGAAATGGGGGCATTACGCGGCGAGCGTAAGACACTGCTTTTATATTCCGGTGAGTAGGCCGGCGGATGGCGATCGCGATTGCGTTGATACAGCTCGCTGCTCATAGGGCGCTCCTTATGGATAAGGTGAAGGGGATAGCTTGACCCTCGGCAGTGTATAAGCGGTGAGTTGTTACAATAAAGTGAATTTTACAGGCTGTTTACATAGCAAAAAGTAATGTAAATGGCCTGCAATAATGCAAAGGCAGCAGGCGGTTTACCTTGCAAGATAGCGGGTTGTGGCGACCACCGCCATTTTTCGGTGGTGGGCAATCTGTTCTTCTGGCGATTGGTTACTTTCAAAAAGCGTATTGAATGTGTACTGATTGGCAACATGGTGGAAACACAGGCTGCTGATCAGGCGGTGGACATCGTGGGCGCTGACTTCGTCATTAAACAGTTGTTTGGCTTTACCACGCGCCAGAATATCTTCCAGCAGCGTCAGCGCACTCTGGTTGAGCGCGCGGATATGCGGCGACTGGCTGATGTATTGACCGCGCATCATGTTTTCCATGCAAATCAAACGAATAAAGTCGGGGTGCTCTACGTGGTAATTGAAGCTTTCCTCCACCAGCCTGACGATGGCTTCTGCGGGTGGCAGGCTAGCTAACGCCAAAGCGGACTCGTGATTGCGAATGTGCTGATAGACATATTCCAGCACCGCCAGATACAAGGTTTCTTTGTTCTGAAAGTGATAGACCACCATGCGCTTGGTGGTTTCTGCCTGCTGGGCAATATTTTCCAGGCGCGCGCCTTTGAGGCCAAACTCGGCAAACTCAGACAAGGCGCTGGTAAAAATACGCTGTCTCAAACCTTGGGGATCGTTTTTGCGTTTGCCGCTTGGTGAGTCGATTGGATTTAACATCAAGAGGTTGGTTATTGAGAGAACACCGGGTAAGAGTAACCGCCGGGCTGCGCCAATACAACCTTCGCTTTCCGGTTGTTTTGTGATCGCTGTTAAGGAGTGGTGAACGCTGTTTTGAACCTGTTTGACATTATGAATCTTTTGGTACAAAAAGAGGTGTGCCGTGCTTCTGCCCGGTGCCAGAGGGTATTTGGTTTATCAACAGGGGAATCTCATGCTGCGTTCAATTGCGACGGTATCCATTGCCGGAACGTTACCGGAAAAGCTGGCAGCCATTGCTGCGGCAGGCTTTGATGGTGTAGAAATTTTTGAAAACGATCTGCTCTACTTTCCGGGTAAACCGGCAGAAATACGCCAGCGGGCGCAAGACCTGGGGTTAGCCATTACGTTGTACCAGCCGTTTCGTGATTTTGAAGGCGCGCCGCGATCGCTGATGGCGGGCAATCTGGAGCGCGCGCGGCGCAAGTTTGCGCTGATGCATGAGCTGGGGTGCGATCGCATGCTGTTGTGCAGCAATGTCTCACCAGACAGTTCTCCCCACTTCGATCAGCAGGTAGGGGATCTGGCCCAGTTGGCTGATTTAGCACAACAGCAACAGATCGTCGTCGCCTATGAGGCGTTAGCCTGGGGGCAGCACGTTAACCGCTATCGGCAGGCGTGGGAACGGGTACGTGCGGTTAACCGCCCGGCGTTGGGTCTGGCATTGGACAGTTTTCATATTTTGGCTTTGGGCGACAAACTCGATCAATTAGATGATATTCCGCTGGAAAAGATCGCCTTTCTGCAACTGGCGGATGCGCCGTGGTTGAACATGGAAGTGATTGAGTGGAGCCGCCATTTCCGCTGTTTCCCTGGACAGGGGGTGTTACCGCTGGTGGAGTTTGCCGCCGCGCTGCTTCGTAAAGGGTACTGCGGCCCCTGGTCGTTGGAAGTGTTTAATGACGGTTTTCGCGCGGCACCCAGCGGCGCAACGGCGAAAGACGGCTGGCGCTCGCTCTTGCTGTTGGAAGAACAGGCGCAGGCGGCGTTGAGGCAAATCGACCCTGAATTGTTCAGCACAGCGCCGCTGCCACAGCGTCAGGCGATCGAATTCTTAGAGTTTGCCGTTAATGGCGCAGAAGCAGACGAACTGGCGCGCTGGCTTGGGCAATTGGGGTTCAGTCACGCTGGCGTTCATCGCTCCAAGCGCGTGGCGCTTTACCAGAATGGCGGAGTTCGCGTGGTGCTTAACCAGCAGCCAGACTCTTTTGCCGCGGGCTACCATGAGCAGCACGGCGCTTCGCTGTGCGCGCTGGCCTGCCGTAGCGATCGTCCACAGGCTTTGTTACGGCGCGCCAGAGACTTTGCTTATCCGTCTTATCAGGGGCAGGTTGGCCCGAATGAGCATGAAATCCCCGCGCTCTGCACGCCGGAGGGGGGCCTGATTTACCTGTTTGGCGCGCAGACCAGCGAGGTGTACCAGGATGATTTTCACTTGCAACCTGCAGCGGCCAACGCAGGGCCACGGTTGGAGGGGATCGATAACTTGGCCTTGGCGGTGCCCGCAGGGGCGCTGGAAAACTGGGTGATGTTTCTGCGCAGTGTATTGGGGATGCAGGCGGAGAGTGAACAGTTGCTGCCCGATCCTTACGGCCTGGTACGCAGCAAAGCGCTGCACACCCTCTGCAACGGCATTCGCTTACCGCTGAACGCTTCACAAAGCCTGGGCACGCTCAGTGCGCGTACCGTGGAGGCTTATCACGGCAGCGGGTTGCAGCATGTAGCATTCTCCACGGCCGATATTTTTCAGGCGGTGGCTGCCGCCAGGCAAAATGGCGTGGCGCTGCTGAGCATCTCCGATAACTACTACGACGATCTGGCAACCCGTTTTAGCCTGGATGCGGAGTTCGTTGCTCGGTTGCGGCAGCACCATATTCTTTACGATCGCGATCCGGCGGGGGGCGAACTGCTGCATGTTTACACTCAGCCGTTCACCGGTGGGTGTTTCTTCTTTGAACTGCTGGAAAGGCGTGGTGGCTATAGTCAGTACGGGGCAGCCAATGGCGCAGCCCGCCTGGCAGCGATGCGCCAAGGGTAGCCCCGGCTTATGCCGGGGTGACGCAGGCCTGTTGAAAAATCGCTAGCATATGTTCGCGATCCGCTGGCAGGCCGGTGTAAAGCTCGAACGCTTGGGCGGCTTGGAATACCACCATGCCGTCACCGCCAATTGCCTGGCAGCCTTTGGCGCGTGCGCGCAGGACCAGCTCCGTTTCCCGGGGAACGTAAATTACATCGGCCACCCAGTGCTGCGGCGTGAGCCAGTCAATATTGATGGGGATACCGGGGTGGCCGCTCATGCCGATCGGCGTTGCCTGCACCAGGCCGTTGCTGTTGGCTAATGCCTGCTGCGGATGGTGGGTGATGCTGATGCGATCGGAACCGAAGTGCAGCAGCAACTGCTGGTACAGCGCTTCACTGCGCGCCGTATCGCGATCGTACAGGGCCAGATGCTTGACGCCATACTCCAACAGGCCGTAGGCGCTGGCACTGCCTGCCCCCCCCGCGCCGATCTGCAACACGCGTTCAATATTCACCCCGGGTAAATTACGGCGGAAGTGGCTGATAAAACCGGGGCAGTCGGTATTGTGGCCGATGCGCTGGCCGTGGCGAAACAGGACGGTGTTGACCGCGCCAATAGCGCTAGCCTGCGGCGAGAGCTGATCCAGATAAGGGATGATGTGCTGTTTGAACGGGTGGGTCACGTTGCAACCGGTAAAGCCGAGGGTTTCCAAGCTGCGTAACACATCCGGCAGGGCCTCCGCCTCCCAACCACGTTGGGCAAAGTCCAGTAACTGGTAGCTGCAACGTAGACCTTGGCGGCGAGCTTCGTGCTCGTACAACTGGGGAGACAGCGAGCCTTGGATATCTTTGCCTAGCAAAGCCAGCAGATAAAGCGCTGGACGCGATGCTGCAAGTGGGGCGTTGGCATTCATGATGAACTCCGGTGGTTTCAAGGTTGGGGCAGATTGCCCGTGTTATGATAAAATGAACCATATGGTTCTTTATGTAAACATGAGGGATGTGATTTGTGACAGTTGTCAAAGGTGATAAAGGGGCACCGGCTGAGCGGAAACCCGCGGGATATGATGAACTTCACATATTCGCAACAATATTTTCACCTTTGACGCTGGCAATAAACAGAGCACCTTAGGTGAATTAATGTGTTTTATTTCAATTAATTGAGTTTATTTTTAACCGTGAACCACATCAAATCAGTAAGGTTAAAATGTACCAAACAGTTCGATAACCGCCCAAATTATCGCATCACCCCATTGCTGGCACCCGTGTGAATTCTTACATTCTAAGTACGATATACGAATTATTGGGCGATAATCGCCCAATTTACCGTTGCTGTCGCCATCGGCCGCAGGCGTATAACTCAACGACGCAAAGACCGATTACAGCGTGTTGATGACGAAAAACGCTTGTGGCATAGCCGAATGTACGGAGGGAAATATTGTGGCTGCAAACGAGATAGATGTGAGGGAATTGATTAACCAGCGTCCCCTGGGGCGTTTTCAAAAGCTGATTATCTGCCTGGGGTTCATTGTGATTGCCCTGGATGGCTTCGATATCACGCTGATGGGGTTTATTGCGCCAGAGCTGAAAGTGCAGTGGGGCGTGGCTAACCATCAATTGGGTTGGGTGATCAGCGCTGCGCTGGTGGGGTTAACCTTGGGGGCGCTGCTCTCTGGCCCGCTGGCGGATCGCCTGGGCCGCCGGGTGATTATCATCAACAGCGTATTTTTCTTCGGCTTTTGGACCATTATTACCGCCTTTTCGCAGAATATCGACCAGATGATATTGTTCCGTTTTATGACCGGGCTGGGGATGGGCGCTGCGATGCCGAATGTCGGCACGCTGATCTCAGAATATGCACCGGAGAAAAAACGTTCGTTCCTGATTACCGTGGTGTTCTGCGGCTTTACCTTTGGTGCTGCGATCGGGGGATTTGCCGCCTCTTGGCTGATCCCGCGTTTCGGCTGGCACTCTCTGCTGCTGTTAGGCGGGATCCTGCCGTTGCTCAGTGTGCCACTGTTGTTGCTGAAACTGCCGGAGTCGGTGCGTTTTCTGGTCACCAAGCGCGCCAGCGCGCAGCGCATCGGCAAGATTGTTGAAAAACTGGCACCGGGCAGCACCCGCCCGGACACCCGTTTCACGCTGCCACCGTTGGTGGGTGAAGGCAAAGGGGCGGTGCGGATTGTGGTGTCGCGTGATTACCGTTTCGGTAGCGTTATGCTGTGGATTGGCTATTTTATGGCGCTGTTTCTGGTCTATCTGCTGGGCAGTTGGTTACCGACGCTGGTGAAAGAGATCGGCCTTAGCGTTGCTCAAGCTGCGGTGATCACCGCGTTGTACCAGGCGGGTGGCACTTTTGGCTCCTTGTTTGCCGGTTGGATGATGGACAGGGTCAACCCGCATCGGGCGCTGGGGGGGATTTATCTGGTGGGCGCGGCCTTTACGCTGTCGATTGGCTTGGCGGCACACAGTGAAATCTTGCTGGGGCTGCTGGCTTTCGGCTGCGGTTTCTGCCTCAACGGTGCTAATACGGGTATGAACGCACTTTCTGCTGGCTATTACCCCACCGAAGCCCGCGCTACCGGCTCCAGTTGGATGCACGGTATTGGCCGCACCGGCGCTATTCTGAGCGCCTTTGCCGGAGCGCAGATGCTGGCGTTGGGGTGGGAGTTTACCCAGGTGTTTGCCATTATTGCGATCCCGGCGGTGATCACCGCCTGCACCATTTTCGCTAAGGGGATCTGGGGATACCAGCGGCAGCCGGTTACGGTTCAGGAAGAGAGGGTGCAGCAGTCAACGGTAGTCTGAGGCAAGCAAGCAGCACAGGCATTGCGTCTGTGCTGCCGTGATTCAGGGTTTTTTCGCGGTGAATACCGCGCGCAGCGGTGCCGGGTAGCCTTCAATGGTTTTGCTGCGATCGTGCGGATCCAGGAACTCAGCCAGCGACTCACTGGTCATCCAGTCAGTGCGGCGCTGCTCTTCAAGGCTAGTGACACCAATATCAGCAATCTTGACGTCGACAAAACCGCATTTTTCCAGCCAGCATTTCAGCGCTTCTGCGGAAGGGATAAAGTAAACGTTACGCATCTGCGCATAGCGATCGCCCGGTACCAGCACCTGATGGCGATCGCCCTCTACCACCAGCGTTTCCAGCACCAATTCCCCTTCGGCGACCAGCTGATTTTTCAACTGATACAGATGATCCAGCGGCGAACGGCGGTGATACAGCACGCCCATCGAGAATACGGTGTCGAACGCCGCCAGTTCCGGCAACTGTTCAATGCCGAGTGGCAGCACATGTGCGCGTTGATCGCCACCCAGCAGTTTGCGCACCGCTTCAAACTGGCAGAGAAATAACTGCATTGGGTCGATACCCACCGCCAGATGGGCCCCTTCGCCGACCATCCGCCACAGGTGATAACCACTGCCGCAGCCGACGTCGAGAATGGTGCGGCCGGCCAGCGGAGAAATGTGCGGCAGCACGCGATCCCATTTCCAGTCGGAGTGCCATTCGGTATCGATATTGATGCCATACAGGGAAAATGGCCCTTTGCGCCATGGCATCAGGGTACGCAGCATTTTCTCGATGCCTTCCAACTGACCAGGCGACAGCGGCTGTTCCATGTCGGCGCGCACGCCGTGCAGCAGATCGAGGTGCGTTGGGGTCAGTTCAGGCAGATGTTCCACCGAGTTGAACCACTGTTTGAACTTGCCATGCAGTGACTCACGCTGCCAGGCGCTGATCTGCGCGGGCAGGGTATCCAGCCAGTGGCTGAGTGGCCCTTTGGCAATGCGTTGATAAAAATCGCCAAACTCAATCATGCTGTTTCTCCTGATTTCAGGGCAATCAGCGAACCAAAGTTAAAACATTGGAACCAGACCTCGGCGTGTTCAAACCCTGCCTGTTGCAGCCGGGCTTTATGGGCTTCCACTGAGTCTGTCAGCATCACGTTCTCCAGCATGCTGCGCTTTTGGCTGATTTCCAGTTCGCTGTAGCCGTTGGCGCGCTTGAAATCATGGTGCATGTTGAACAGCAGTTCGCCCACGTTGCTGTCTTCAAAGCTGAATTTTTCCGACAGCACCAGCGCACCGCCGGGCCGCAGCCCACGATACACTTGCTGCAGCAGACGCAGGCGATCGGCAGGCTCAAGGAATTGCAAAGTAAAGTTGAGCACTACCATCGACGCATTTTCAATGTTGATATCCAGGATATCCGCTTCAATGACTTCGACCGGCGTATCGGCGCGGAAGGCGTCGATATGGCGGCGGCAGCGTTCAACCATGGCGGGGGAGTTATCGACGGCGATAATCTTGCAGCCAGCCACGTTGATGTTCCGCCGCATCGACAGCGTGGCCGCCCCCAGTGAACAGCCAAGGTCATACACCTGGCTGCCCGGCTGGACAAAACGTTCGGCCAGCATGCCAATCATGGAGATGATATTGGAATAACCGGGAACGGAGCGCTGGATCATGTCAGGAAAGACTTCAGCGACGCGTTCGTCGAAGGTCCAGTCGCCCAGTTTGGCGATCGGTGCGGAGAAAAGGGTATCGCGGTTTGGCATAGCGGCAAATCAGGTCAGAATTCGAAGGCGCGTATACTAGCAGAAAAAGACGGGAAATAATGCATACCCGTCGTCTTTCAAACTGTAGCGGTGCTACGGGGAATCAATGCAGGCTGAAAACCAGATCCCAGGGCAGATAGACGATATTGGCGATAACCATCAGGATTAACGAGATATAGGTGGCTGCCATTCCCGAACGGCGCCAACTGACCTCGCGATTGCGCAAGCCATAATAGTGAACCAGCCTGCCTGCCATCAGCAGCAGACCGCACAAATGAATCATCCAGACTTCGGCCCCGTTCATCTCCATGATGACCAGCAGGACGGTGGCAATAGGGATGTATTCAACCGCATTGCCATGTACGCGGATCGCGGTTTGCAGTTCGTAGAATCCGCCGTCGCCGTAGGCAACACGGTACTGCATCCTCAATCTAACTACGTCATAAGAGAGTTTGATCAACAACAATGCGCCGAGCACCACATAAAGCGCGCTTACCATTTTTAACTCCATTTCCTAACTAAATCAGGCCATAAGCATGATAACTGCCATTATGGGCAGTGTCGCGAGGAAAAAACCAATATGTTCATCATACATCGCGTGGCAGGCGCAGAGGTTGGCTTGCTGCTCGAATTCTACCGCTTATATAACGGGTTAGAACAGCGCATTCTGTTCAGGCCAGTCTGGCGGTGCGGGTAAATTCGGAATAGTCTGGCGTAATTGCTGCCAGATTTTTTGTGCCTGCTGCGGCGAGTCGCCGTTATCTGGCGTATGAATGAACAGATAAGGCTGATGCTGTTGCTGCCAAAGCGGAAGTTTCTGCTGCCATGGGGCAAACCAGCGCAAGTTGTCTTCCAGCACATCCCCGCCGATAAAGCGCACCAGCGGATGGTTGGCAGTGACGATCGCGTGTACCGGCAGTTTGGGCTTTTTCTGCTGGGCGTCACGAACGGCGGCGGTGTTGGGTTTGGCGTTATGCACTGGACGGCTATCAAGAATTACCCGATTGATGCCGCGCTGATGTAACCCTTGGTTGAGCAAGAGTTCGTCCTCACCTTTGGCGAAAAACGCCGGATGGCGCACTTCTACGCCGTAGGTAAAGGCTTTTGGCAGGGCGTCGAAAAACTGCCACAGGATGGGCAGGTGTTGCGGGCTGAAAGCGGCGGGCAGTTGTAACCAGAGCTGCCCGATGCGTGAATGGATCGGGCTCAGGCAATCATAAAACGCCTGGATTTCGCTTGAACAGTGGCGCAGCGCGGCTTTATGGCTGATATCGGATGGAAACTTGAAACAAAAGCGGAAATCATCGCTGGTCATGTCGCGCCAGCGATGGACTATTTCCAGCTTCGGTAACGCGTAGAAGGTGGTATTGCCTTCCACGCAGTTAAAATAACGGCTGTAATCTGCCAGATCGCGCAGCCCGATACGGTTCCAGGCTGAGTGTTGCCACTGTGGTAATCCGATATACATCAATCTGTTGTCTTCCTGGTATACCCTCGTTTGCCAAACCACAACCTAGCAGATTTTCAGACTGCGTTACAGCGCTGCCAGGATCTCGCTGGTGCTGCGCACGCGGGCAATGCGTGGGAAGATGTTGTCGAAAGCAAACTGGTGCATCTCGGCGCTGTAGGTGCTGCACATATCTTCGGCGATCACCAGCTCATAGCCATGTTCCCAGGCGTTGCGGGCGGTGGATTCCACGCCGATGTTGGTGGCAATGCCGCCTAGCACGATCGACTGGATACCGCGGCGGCGCAGTTGCAGATCGAGATCGGTGCCGTAAAACGCGCCCCATTGGCGCTTGGTGATCAGGATATCGCTATCACTGACCGCCAATTCTTGTGGGAATTGCCACCAGGAATCCGGCAGGCCGCCGACCGGTGCCGGAGAGGGTTTGTCTACCGGCTGTTTCAGCGCTTCGGCAAATGAGTCTGACCAGCCGACGCGCACCAGGAACACCGGCGCCCCCAAGGCACGGAAGCGGCCCGCCAGGTGGGCCGCGTGGGTGACCACCTGGTTGGCACTGTGCGGGCCTACGGCGAAGGGCAGAATGCCATCTTGCAGATCGATAAGTACTAACGCGGTGGATTGGGGATCAAGTTTCAACATGGGGTCCGTCTCATAGTGGATGAAATTTGTGCTGGCAGGTACATGCGTGCATGACTGGGCAGCAGGCCGTGTGTGAGGCTACGTGAAAAAACGGTGCCGAGTTAATGGAAAATTTGTTAACTAATGTGTTGCCCTGGGTAAAGAGAGCGAATTTTGCGTTGCAACAATGCGGTGTTCGCACTTATCTGGCGCATGAATTTCCTTTATAATGGCCGCCTTTTTTCACCGATCTTTAATCCAACGACCTATACCAAGGGATTTCACGTTTCAGCCAGATGGCAAGTGCTGGTTGTGCACGGGCGATCACGCTGTGGCGGGTATAGATAACAGCCGTGCGGACAACAGCAATCATGCAACACTCCGGCGGAGTCGGCTTAAGTCAAAAGGATAGCGTATGCGTACTGAATATTGCGGGCAGTTGAATCTGGCCCACGTCGGCCAGGAAGTCACTTTATGTGGTTGGGTCAACCGTCGTCGCGATCTGGGCGGCCTGATCTTCATTGATATGCGTGACCGTGAAGGCATCGTGCAGGTGTTTTTCGATCCAGACCAGAAAACGGCGTTCGATAAAGCGTTCGAACTGCGTAATGAGTTCTGCATTCAGATCGTCGGCACCGTCCGTGCTCGTCCTGACCATCAGGTCAATAAAGATATGGCTACCGGTGAAGTGGAAGTGTTCGCGCACGGTCTGGAGATCATCAACCGCTCCGAACCGCTGCCGCTGGACTCCAACCAGACCAACACCGAAGAAGCGCGCCTGAAATACCGCTATTTGGACCTGCGTCGCCCGGAAATGGCCGATCGCCTGAAGACCCGCGCCAAAATTACCAGCTTCGTGCGCCGTTTTATGGACAGCCACGGTTTCCTCGATATCGAAACCCCGATGCTGACCAAAGCCACGCCAGAAGGTGCCCGTGATTACCTGGTGCCGAGCCGCGTGCATAAAGGCAAATTCTATGCGTTGCCGCAGTCTCCGCAGCTGTTTAAACAGTTGCTGATGATGTCCGGTTTCGATCGCTACTATCAGATCGTCAAATGCTTCCGCGACGAAGATCTGCGTGCCGACCGTCAGCCTGAATTCACTCAGATCGACGTGGAAACCTCCTTCATGACCGCCGATCAGGTGCGTGAAGTGATGGAACAACTGGTACATGAACTGTGGCTGGACGTGAAAGGTGTGGATCTGGGGCAATTCCCGATCATGACCTTCGCCGAAGCGATGCGCCGTTACGGCTCCGACAAACCCGACCTGCGTAACCCGCTGGAACTGGTGGACGTGGCCGATCTGGTGAAAGAGGTTGAATTCAAAGTGTTCTCTGGCCCGGCGAACGATGCCAAAGGCCGCGTTGCGGTGATCCGTGTGCCGGGTGGCGCGCAGTTGACCCGCAAGCAGATCGATGAATACGGCGCCTTTGTTAACATCTATGGCGCCAAAGGGCTGGCATGGCTGAAGGTTAACGACCGTGCCGCTGGCATGGAAGGTGTGCAAAGCCCGATCGCCAAATTCCTCAGTGAAGAGGTTCTGGAAGCCGTTCTGGCACGTGCCAATGCGCAAACCGGCGACATCCTGTTCTTCGGCGCAGACAGTTTCAAGATCGTCACCGATGCGATGGGCGCACTGCGCTTGAAGCTGGGCCGCGATCTGGAGCTGACCAAGCTCGACAGCTGGGCACCGCTGTGGGTGGTGGATTTCCCGATGTTCGAAGAAGATGGCGAAGGTGGCCTGGCGGCGATGCACCATCCGTTCACCGCACCCCGTGATATGAGCCCGGAAGAGTTGGCTAAAAGCCCGGTTTCAGCCATCGCCAACGCCTACGATATGGTGTTGAACGGCTACGAAGTGGGTGGCGGTTCGGTGCGTATTCACCGCAGTGAAATGCAGCAGACGGTATTTGGCATCCTGGGTATCAACGAGCATGAGCAGCGTGAGAAGTTCGGCTTCCTGCTGGATGCGCTGAAGTACGGTACGCCACCGCACGCCGGTCTGGCTTTCGGCCTGGATCGTCTGGTTATGCTGCTGACCGGTACGGAAAACATCCGTGACGTCATCGCTTTCCCGAAAACCACCGCAGCGGCTTGCCTGATGACCGATGCGCCAAGCTTCGCCAACCCGGCATCTTTGCAGGAGTTGGCGATCAGCGTGGTGAAGAAAGCCTCTGCCGAGCAAGAGAGCGAGTGATGAATTACAAGCGGCCCGAGTCGATCCTGGTGGTGATTTATGCGCAATCCAGCGGCCGGGTGCTGATGTTACAGCGGCGTGATGATACGGAGTTCTGGCAGTCGGTGACCGGCAGCCTGGAAAACGGTGAATCACCGCCGCATGCCGCACAGCGCGAAGTCAAAGAAGAGACGGGAATCGATATCGGCGCAGAAAATTTGCCGCTGGTCGATTGCCAGCGCTGTGTGGAGTTTGAACTCTTCGTCCATCTGCGGCATCGCTATGCGCCGGGCACCACGCGCAATAAAGAGCACTGGTTCTGCCTGGCGCTGCCTGAAGAGCGCGATCCGGTATTAAGCGAACATCACGCCTACCAATGGCTTGACGCAGCTGACGCCGTCAAACTGACCAAGTCGTGGAGCAATCAGCAGGCGATTGAAGAGTTTGTGACCCAATCTATACCCTGAAGGCGTTGAGTTGCAGGAAACCAATGGGCCGGCAACTCGAGGTATGACGGGGGTATCCAGTAGTTCTTTTTGGAGATATTTGTATGGCAGGTCATAGTAAATGGGCCAACACCAAACACCGCAAAGCGGCGCAAGATGCCAAGCGCGGTAAGATTTTCACCAAAATTATTCGTGAGCTGGTCACCGCAGCCAAATTGGGCGGCGGCGATCCGGGTGCTAACCCGCGTCTGCGTGCGGCCATTGATAAGGCGCTGTCCAACAACATGACGCGCGACACGTTGAACCGTGCGATTGCGCGTGGCGTGGGTGGTGATGATGACAGCAATATGGAAACCATCATTTACGAAGGTTACGGCCCTGGCGGCACGGCGGTGATGATCGAGTGCCTGAGTGATAACCGTAACCGTACCGTGGCTGAAGTGCGTCATGCTTTCACCAAGTGCGGCGGTAATCTGGGGACTGACGGCTCCGTTGCTTACCTGTTCACCAAAAAAGGCGTGATCACTTTTGCACCGGGTCTGGATGAAGATACGGTGATGGAAGCAGCACTGGAAGCGGGCGCAGAAGATATCGTTACCTATGACGACGGCGCTATCGACGTTTATACCGCCTGGGAAAACCTGGGAGAGGTAAAAGATGCTCTGACCGCTGCCGGTTTTACTGCGGAAGCCGCGGAAGTTTCCATGATCCCATCGACCAAGGCCGATATGGACGCAGAAACTGCGCCTAAACTGCTGCGCCTGATCGATATGCTGGAAGATTGTGACGATGTGCAGGAGGTTTACCACAACGGTGAGATCTCCGACGAGATCGCCGCGACGCTGTAATGCAGGTGACTGATGGCGTTGCCTGCCGGCAGCGCCAGGCAAGATTAAACGCAGGGTGGTGGTAGCAATGGCGATCATACTGGGTATCGATCCCGGTTCGCGCGTTACCGGTTATGGCCTGATCCGCCAGCAAGGCCGTCAGCTGACCTACGTTGCCAGTGGCTGTATCCGTACCGTAGTTGACGATATGCCGACGCGGTTAAAGCTGATTTATGCCGGTGTCAGCGAAATAATCACCCAGTTCCGGCCGGATTTTTTCGCCATCGAACAGGTGTTTATGGCCAAAAACCCGGATTCTGCCCTCAAGCTGGGGCAGGCGCGAGGCGTGGCGATCGTTGCCGCCGTGAACCAGAACCTGGAAGTGTTTGAGTATGCGGCGCGCCAGGTGAAGCAGACGGTGGTGGGTACCGGTGCGGCAGAAAAGGCGCAGGTGCAGCATATGGTGCGCGCTTTGCTGAAGCTGCCTGCCAACCCACAGACCGATGCCGCCGATGCGCTGGCCATTGCCATTACCCATTGCCACCTTAGCCAGAACGTGCTGCGGGTGAGCGCAGGGCGGTTGGATTTGGCGCGCGGTCGGTTGAAGTAATGGCGTTAAATGTGAAGCTCGGGCTGGATATTCATCCAGCCTTTTTTATGGTATAAGCTTTACAACATTGTGTAGTGGCAAACACTACCACCAAAGGATCCATACAGGAGGGGTAATGATAGGTCGTCTCAGAGGAATTATTCTGGAAAAACAGCCACCGCTGGTGTTACTGGAAGCCAACGGCGTCGGCTATGAAGTGCATATGCCGATGACCTGCTTTTATGAACTGCCGGAGCTGGGGCAACAGGCGATCGTGTTTACCCACTTTGTGGTGCGCGAAGATGCGCAATTGCTGTATGGGTTCAATGATAAACAAGAGCGTGCGCTGTTCCGCGAATTGATCAAAGTGAATGGCGTAGGGCCGAAACTGGCGTTGGCGATCCTCTCCGGTATGTCTGCGCAGCAGTTTGTCAGCGCCGTGGAGCGTGAAGAGATCACCGCACTGGTGAAGTTGCCGGGCGTTGGCAAGAAAACCGCCGAGCGCCTGGTGGTCGAAATGAAAGACCGCTTTAAAGGGTTGAATGGCGATCTGTTTAACAACAGCAGCGAGATCAGCCTGCCAGCCACCGCAGCCAAAGCGGCTGAAATGGATGTTGAAGCCGAAGCGGCTTCGGCACTGGTGGCCCTGGGCTATAAACCGCAGGAAGCCAGCCGTATGATCGGCAAAATCGCCAAGCTGGGTGCAGATTGCGAAACCTTGATCCGTGACGCGCTGCGTGCCGCACTTTAAGGCCAAAGGGGTAGAAAATGATTGAAGCAGACCGCCTGATTTCTGCCGAGCCGTTCAATGAAGAAGAGGTTCTGGATCGCGCGATTCGCCCCAAACTGCTGACCGAGTACGTTGGCCAACCGCACGTGCGCGAGCAGATGGAGATTTTTATTCAGGCGGCCAAACAGCGCGGTGATGCTTTGGATCATCTGCTGATTTTCGGCCCACCGGGGTTGGGTAAAACCACGCTGGCGAATATCGTTGCCAACGAGATGGGCGTTAATTTGCGCACCACCTCCGGCCCGGTGTTGGAAAAGGCAGGGGATCTGGCGGCGATGCTGACGAATCTTGAACCGCACGACGTGCTGTTTATCGATGAAATTCACCGCCTTTCACCGGTGGTGGAAGAAGTGCTGTATCCGGCGATGGAAGATTATCAATTGGATATCATGATCGGCGAAGGCCCGGCGGCGCGCTCGATCAAGCTCGATCTGCCACCGTTCACCCTGGTCGGGGCTACCACCCGTGCGGGCTCGCTGACGTCGCCGCTGCGCGATCGTTTCGGTATTGTGCAGCGCCTGGAGTTTTATCAGGTGGCCGATCTGGAGCATATCGTGTCGCGCAGTGCCAACTGCCTTGGGCTGGATCTGTCTGCGGATGGTTCGCATGAAATTGCACGCCGCGCCCGCGGAACACCGCGTATCGCCAACCGTCTGTTACGCCGGGTGCGTGACTTCGCCGAGGTACGCGCCAACGGGATCATTAACGGCGACGTGGCGATGCAGGCATTGGATATGCTGAACGTCGATGCCGAAGGTTTTGACTATATGGACCGCAAGCTGCTACTGGCAATTATCGACAAGTTCAACGGTGGCCCGGTGGGGCTGGATAACCTGGCGGCGGCGATCGGTGAAGAGCGTGAAACGATCGAAGATGTGATCGAACCCTTCCTGATCCAGCAGGGTTTTATTCAGCGCACGCCGCGCGGCAGAATGGCGACCAACCATGCCTATAAGCATTTTGGCATCGCGCGGGAAGAGAATTAAGCATCAAGGGCGCAATCCTATGCGCCCTGAGATGAAACTTATGCCTGCTGTTTTTTCGACAGGCTCAACACAAACAGCACCGCGGCACAGAGCACCACCGAAGGCCCCGCCGGGGTATCGTAAAATGCCGAGAAGGTCAGGCCGCCGGTGACCGCAATCATCCCCACCAATACCGCATAACCGGCCATTTGCTCTGGCGTGCGGGCAAAGCGGCGCGCGGTGGCGGCTGGGATGATCAACAGCGAAGTAATAATCAGCGCGCCGACAAACTTCATCGCCAGGCCAATGGTCAGAGCGGTTACCAGCATCAGAATGGTGCGCGCACGCGCCAGATTGACGCCGTCAACATGGGCCATTTCCGGGCTGATGGTCATCGACAGCAGATCGCGCCATTGCCACCACAGCACCAGCAGCACCACCATAACGCCTGCGCCGATCAGCCAGAGATCACTTAGGGTTACCGACAGCAGATCCCCAAACAGATAAGCCATCAGATCAACGCGCACGTTTGACATCAGCGCCACCACGACCAGGCCGAGCGACAGCGCGCTGTGCGCCATAATCCCGAGCAGCGTATCGACCGCAAGCTGAGGGCGGCGCTCCAGCCATACCAACACCAGTGCCAGCAGCAGCGTGACGGCGATCACGGCATAAAACGGGTTGATGTTCAGCAACAGACCGAAGGCCACCCCAAGCAGTGAAGCGTGTGCCAAGGTATCGCCGAAGTAAGACATCCTGCGCCAGACCACAAAAGATCCTAACGGGCCTGCAGCGGCAGCCAACAGCACCCCGGCCAGCCAGCCGGGCAATAACAGTTCAATCATGCCTCACGGCTCCCGGATTTTTTCAGCACAATTCTGCCTTGCAGGTCGTGACGGTGATTATAGTGATGGCGGTAGATCGCCAATTGTTCGGCTCCGCGATTGCCAAACATGGCAATGAATTCCGGATGCATGGACACCACTTCTGGCGTGCCGGAACAGCAGATGTGCTGGTTCAGGCAAAGTACGTCGTCGGTTTTTGCCATCACCAAGTGCAGGTCGTGGGATACCATCAGCACGGCGCAGCCCAATTCTTTACGCAGTTGGTCAATCAGATCGTAGAGCGCCAGTTGACCGTTGACGTCAACCCCTTGAGTGGGTTCATCGAGCACCAGAAGCTGCGGTCTGTTTAATAACGCACGCGCCAGCAAGACGCGCTGATTCTCGCCACCGGAAAGCTTTTGCATCGGCTGCTCCAGTAAGTGAGCTGCATGGACGCGTTTCAACGCGGGCAGAATATCGGCCTTTTTTACGCCAGGCTTGAGGCGCATAAAACGGCTGACGGTGAGCGGCAACGTGGCATCCAGGTGCAGCTTTTGTGGCACATAGCCGATGCGCAGATTAGGCTGACGCTCAATCGTCCCTTCCGTAGGGGCGATCAGGCCGAGCACCACGCGCACCAGGGTGGATTTACCCGCTCCATTGGGGCCAAGCAGCGTCAGGATACGGCCCGGCTGCAGCTTGAGCGAGATATTCGTCAGAACCCGTCGGGTGTCAAAAGTGACTGAAATGTTTTTTAGCGTCGTCAGTGTAGACATAGTGTGATTACATTTTGCAGAACTAACCGAATGTTATAATATCACGTTCCTTGGTTGAAAACGACGGGATTACTGATGATGATGCAGAAAAATAAATGGTTACAGCGTGCACTGTTTGCCAGCGCGCTGATGGTGGCTGGTCAGGCTACGGCGGCGGTTGTCACTTCGATTCGTCCATTGGGGTTTATCGCCTCGGCGATCGCTGATGGGGTAACGCCAACGGAGGTGCTGTTACCGGATGGCGCATCGCCACATGATTTCGCGCTGCGCCCATCGGATATTCAACGTCTGCGCGATGCCGAGCTAGTCGTGTGGGTCGGCCCGGATCTGGAGGCGTTTCTGACTAAATCGCTGACGCAGGTGGCTGCCAATAAGCAATTGTCGGTTGCTGAGCTGGCCAGCGTACAACCGTTGCTGATGAAAGGGGATGACGACGACGATCATGATCACGGGCATGATGCGCATGAAAGCGAGCATGGACATCATCATGGTGAATATAACATGCACCTCTGGCTGTCGCCGGCGGTGGCGAAAGTGACGGCGATCGCGATTCATGACAGATTATTGGAACTTATGCCGCAAAAGAAGGACAAATTAGACGCAAACCTGCGCCAGTTCGAGGATCAGCTAGCGCAAACCGACAAAAATCTTGCTAAGATGCTTACGCCTGTGCGTGATAGGGGATATTTTGTTTTTCATGATGCTTACGGCTACTTTGAAAAACACTTTGGCTTGAGCCCATTGGGCCATTTTACCGTCAACCCCGAAATTCAGCCTGGAGCACAGCGCTTACACCAAATTCGAACACAGTTGGTTGAGCAGAAAGCAGTATGTGTTTTTGCTGAGCCACAATTCAGGCCGGCCGTAATCAATGCCGTCGCCGCGGGGACCAAGGTGCGTTCTGGAACGCTGGATCCGCTGGGCACCGGCATCGCACTAGGGAAAGACAGCTACGGGAACTTCCTGACAGCGCTGTCCAACCAGTACGTGAGCTGCCTGAAGTAAAGATCATGAGGATATTATTGAGTGCAGAAGATAGTCCGAACTATCGCTCTGGCGTATAACAACCTGCCTCGGCCCCATCGCGTTATGCTGGGGTCGTTGACAGTCGTTACCTTGGCCGTCGCCGTTTGGCGGCCTTCGGTTTATCACCCAGAACATACCCCCATCGTTAAAAATGTTGAATTAGAATCCAATCAGGTTCGCTCTCTGGCGCCAGAGGCCAGTGAACCGATCGATGTTGAACAGCCCACTCCCGATGATGACATCCCGCAGGATGAACTGGACCAGAAGGTCGCCGGTGAGGAAGGCGTGCATGAGTATGTGGTGTCTACCGGGGATACGCTGAGCAGCATTCTGACCCAGTACGGCGTCGAAATGTCGGACGTCTCTTTGCTCTCCGCGCAAAACCGCGATCTGCGTAACTTGAAGATTGGTCAGCAGCTGTCATGGACATTGAATGATGCTGGCGATCTGCAGCGTTTGACCTGGGAGGTTTCCCGCCGTGAAACGCGTACCTACGAGCGCGTAGGCAACAGCTTCAAAGAATCCCAGGAAACCCAAAAAGGGGAATGGCGCAATAGCGTGCTGAGCGGCCAGTTGAACGGCAGCTTCGTCAGCAGCGCGGCGGCGGCGGGCCTCAACCGTGCAGAAATCAACGCGGTGACCAAAGCGCTGCAATGGCAGCTCGATTTCCGCAAGCTGCGCAAGGGCGATCAATTCGCCGTCCTGATGTCGCGTGAAGAGTTTGACGGCAAGAGCGAGCAGAGCCAGTTGCTGGGCGTGCGTATGCGTAGCGGGGGTAAAGACTACTATGCGATCCGCGCTGACGACGGTAAATTCTACGATCGCCAGGGCTCGGGCCTGGCGCGCGGTTTTATGCGCTTCCCAACCATGAAACAGTTCCGCATTTCCTCCAACTTCAACCCGCGCCGCTTGAATCCGGTAACCGGGCGCGTGGCACCGCATCGAGGTGTCGATTTCTCAATGCCGGTCGGCACGCCGGTGCTGGCCGTGGGTGACGGTGAAGTGGTGGCTGCCAAGTACGGTAGCGATACCGGTAATTATGTGGCGATCCGCCATGGTCGCCAATACACCACTCGCTATATGCACCTCAAGAAAGCGCTGGTTAAGCCAGGGCAAAAGGTTAAACGTGGCGATCGCATCGGGCTTTCTGGTAACACCGGGCGTTCCACCGGCCCACACTTGCATTATGAACTGTGGACTAACCAGCAGGCGGTGAATCCGGTAACGGCTAAGCTGCCGCGTTCTGAAGGGCTGAGTGGTAAAGACCGCAGCGATTATCTGGCGCAGGTGAAAGAAGTGGTTCCACAGCTGCAACTGGATTAACCCTTTCAGCCACGTTTGATCCTACATCGGCCTGATTTCGGGCCGATGTTTTTTATATTGGCGCCTATTCGGTGTAAATTGCCTTCTGTAGTGAGGGTTAATGCTGGCGCGTTGAGCGAAGAGTTGTTACATGCAAAACGAAAAAAAATCGAACGTAGAGTTCATACCCCAATTCCAGAAAGCCTTCTTCCACCCGCGTTACTGGGGAGTGTGGTTGGGAACCGGGCTGATGGCCGGTGTTTCTCTGATCCCGGCGCGCATGCGCGATCCGGTGTTGGGGGCTATTGGCAAGCTGGTGGGGAAGGTGGCAAAAAGTGCCCGCCGCCGTGCGCGCATCAACCTGCTTTATTGCCTGCCGGAAGTGCCGGAGAGCCAGCGCGAACACATCATTGATGAGATGTTCGCCACCGCCCCGCAGTCGATGATCCTTATGGCGGAACTCGCCTGTACCAAACCGGAAAAAGTGCTTAAGCGTGTGCGTTGGCACGGTGAAGAGGTGCTGGATAAAATTCGTCAGGAAGGCCGTAACGTGATCTTCCTGGTACCGCACGGCTGGGCGGTGGATGTGCCGGCGATGCTGATGGCGGCACGCGGCCAGCCGATGGCCGCCATGTTCCATAACCAGAGCAATCCGCTGGTGGATTACCTGTGGAATGCCGTGCGCCGCAAATTTGGCGGCCGCATGCATGCGCGTAATGACGGTATCAAACCCTTTATCAGTTCAGTGCGCCAAGGCTATTGGGGTTACTATCTGCCGGATCAGGACCACGGTGCTGAACACAGTGAGTTCGTTGATTTTTTTGCCACCTACAAAGCGACGCTGCCTGCGGTGGGGCGTTTGATGAAGGTGTGCCGTGCGGCGATTGTGCCGCTGTTCCCGGTGTATGACGGCAAAACCAGCATGCTGGATATCTATATTCGGGAACCTATGGATGATTTGGCTGAAGCGGACGATCACCGCATTGCTCGCCGGATGAACGAAGAGGTTGAGAACCTGGTTGGCCCGAATCCAGAACAATACACCTGGATCCTGAAGCTGCTGAAAACGCGTAAAGAAGGGGAGATCGAACCTTATTCACGCGACGATTTATACCGCTAAACAGCCGCTGGTTATATTGACTGAAAGCCGAACGGTGACTGCTGTTCGGCTTTTTTTGTTACCGCAATTACACATGAACCATGCAGCCTTGCTGGATCAGGCTATCAAGCACCTGAGGGTAGTGGCTGAAGTTATTCCAACGTAAGTCCAGCCGCCGCAGGTTGTGCATTTGCGCCATACTTTCAGGCAACTCGCTCAAGCGATTAGCGCGCAGATCCAATGACACCAGCGAGCGTAGCGCGCCAAAATCATCAGGCAACTGTGTCAATTGGTTGAAGCGCAGGTTCAACGTGGTCAGGCTGGGCAATTGGCAAAACTCATCCGGCAAATGTGCAACGGCATTGTTTTCCAGATCGAGCACCATTAGTTTGCCGAGTTGCATCAGTTCGGCAGGCAGCGTTTCTATGCGGTTATTCATCAGATGTAATTCACGCAATGGGTGCAACAGGCCAAGCTCAGCCGGAAGCGCAGCAATCTGATTGTTGTAAAGACGCAACTCCTGCAATGCGCTCAGCGCGCATACGGCTGCGGGGATCATCGTCAGTTGATTATCGGTCAGGTTCAGATAGCGCAGCGCTTGCAGTTGCCGCACGGAATCGGGCAGATCGCTGAACAGGTTGTCGCTCAGATACAGATATTTCAACGCGCGCAGGGCGCCTATTTCCGTAGGAACGGTGTTCGCCTGGTTATGGCCGAAATCAAGCATCTCCAATTGCGTTAACTGCCCGATCTCTGCGGGCAGTTGGGTGATTTTATTGCAGGAAATATTCAGTACCTGCAGATGCCGATGGCGCAAGATTGGCAGCGGAAAGCTTGTCAGGTGATTATTGTACAGGCTGATTTTCTGCAGAGCGCTTCCTGAGAGGCGTTGATCGTCGAGGCTTTCCAACCCCTGTCCATCCAGGTCCAGCACTTCAGGGAATGCTGACGAGAGTTGAGAAGGATGTTGATGCAGCATGAAGCGTGCTCCAGAGGTTGGTAGAGGAGGTAACAAGAGGAAAATAAAAGGCCAGCAGGGGTTACCGGCTGGCCTTGGAACTGCTGGCGTAATTATTCTACGCGCAGAATACGGGTGGTATTGGTAGTACCTACGGTGCCCATAACGTCACCTTGGGTGACGAGCACCAGATCGCCGGACACCAGGAAACCTTTATCGCGTAAGCGGGTAATCGCGTCATTGGCGGCGAGAACGCCATCACTGTGGCTGCCGAAGTACACCGGCGTAACGCCACGGTACAGGGCGGTCAGGTTCAGCGTATGCTCATGGCGTGACATGGCGAAGATCGGCAAGCCGGAGCTGATACGTGACATCATCAGCGCGGTGCGACCGGATTCGGTCATGGCGATGATGGCGGTAACCCCTTTCAGGTGGTTAGCCGCATACATGGTCGACATGGCAATCGCTTCTTCGACGTTGTCGAACTGCACATCAAGGCGATGCTTGGATACATTGATGCTAGGGATTTTTTCCGCGCCCAGACAGACACGCGCCATCGCGGCAACGGTTTCGGCAGGGTACTGCCCGGCGGCAGTTTCGGCCGACAGCATTACCGCATCGGTACCATCCAGCACGGCGTTCGCCACGTCCATGACTTCAGCACGGGTTGGCATCGGGTTGGTGATCATCGACTCCATCATCTGAGTCGCGGTGATCACGGCACGGTTCAGCGTACGGGCACGGCGGATCAGTTTCTTCTGGATACCGACCAGTTCCGGATCGCCAATTTCTACGCCCAAATCACCACGGGCAACCATCACCACGTCGGAAGCCAGAATGATATCGTCCATGGCCTCATCAGTGGCCACGGCTTCGGCACGTTCAACTTTCGAAACGATTTTGGCGTTACAGCCCGCATCACGCGCCAGGCGGCGAGCATAGTTCAGGTCTTCGCCGGTACGCGGGAAGGAGACGGCCAGATAGTCCACGCCGATTTTGGCAGCGGTGATGATATCGGCTTTGTCTTTCTCGGTCAGGGCTTCAGCCGACAGGCCACCGCCCAGTTTGTTGATCCCTTTATTGTTCGACAGCGGGCCACCTACGGTGACTTCGGTGAACACTTTCATGCCCTGAACTTCGAGCACTTTTAGCTGTACGCGGCCATCGTCCAGCAGCAACACATCACCCGGTACCACGTCGGCAGGCAGGCCTTTATAGTCGATACCGACTTTTTCTTTATCGCCTTCGCCTTTTGACAAGTTGGCATCCAGCAGGAATTTATCGCCGACATTCAGGAAGATTTTGCCTTCCTTAAAGGTGGAGACACGAATTTTTGGCCCTTGAAGATCGCCTAAGATAGCGACATGACGCCCCAATTTGGCAGCAATCTCGCGCACTTTGTCTGCACGAATCTGGTGGTCTTCTGCGCTGCCATGGGAAAAGTTAAGCCGAACTACGTTCGCACCGGCGGCAATAATCTTCTCCAGATTATTGTCGCGGTCGGTAGCCGGACCCAGTGTGGTAACAATTTTGGTTCTTCTGAGCCGTCTGGACATGTATTACTCCGTTGACTGGTAAAGCAAGTATTGGTGTTGCTGAACGTTAGGATAACGAAACCGGGATAATAACAACCACCTTAACCCGCTGATATTTCACCCAGGTTATCCCTATGAGCGTACTGACAAGGTACAACCTATAATCCCGCCGATCAAATCATTGCCCTGAACAGCGATTTTTAAATCTGTTATGAGTCAAAACTGCTGGGAATGACGACTCCCTTATCAAAGCGCGATTCCTTCAAGGCTTCCTTGACCCGCTTCAAGTTATCTCTGAATTTAGCCCCTCGGCGCAAGGTAAATCCGGTTGCCAGCACGTCGATGAGCGTTAACTGAGCGATCCGTGACACCATTGGCATATAAACATCAGTATCTTCCGGCACGTCGAGCAGCAGGGCGAGGGTGGCTTCTTTGGCTAACGGGGTATCACGCGAAGTGATGGCAATGACCGTAGCATCATTTTCACGCGCCAGGTGCGCCATTTCCACCAGATTCTTGGTGCGCCCGGTATGTGAGATCAATACCACAACGTCACCTTCCGTCGAGTTCATACAACTCATGCGCTGCATCACGATATCGTCGAAGTACACCACCGGAATATTGAAGCGGAAAAATTTGTTCATGGCGTCGTGCGCCACGGCTGCCGAAGCGCCCAAACCGAAGAACGAGATTTTTTTTGCCTGGGTGAGCAGATCAACAGCACGATTAATGGCGGCAATGTCGAGATTTGCCTTTACTGTATCCAGGCTGGCCATCACAGATTCAAAGATTTTACTGGTGTAAGCATCGACGCTGTCATCTTCTTCCACGTTACGGTTTACGTAAGGCGTGCCGTTGGCCAGGCTTTGGGCCAGATGCAGTTTAAAATCCGGGAACCCTTTGGTATCAAGACGGCGGCAAAACCGGTTGACGGTGGGTTCGCTGACATCGGCCATTTTGGCCAAGGTGGCGATGCTTGAATGAATGGCGGTTTGCGGGGAGGCGAGGATCACCTCGGCGACTTTCCTTTCAGATTTGCTCAGGAGTTCCAGATGGCTCTGGATTTTTTCCAGCGTATTCATATAACGAGAGTCACTCATAGTGTTGTACCCGCCGCCTTTCAAGCCGCAGCTTGAAACTCATAGGGTAGGTCGATTTCAATCAAAGGAGAAATCAATGCCAATTTCGTGAAAATATACTACGTGCCGGTAAGCGTTGGCAGTATCGACCAGGGATAAGCGGGTTTTTTTCATCAGAACATGACCTGTGTCTAACTTTCATAATGGTAAGAGAGCATCAAAAAAGACAGAAAATTACAGTTTGGCCTGCTGCCAGCGGCCTTCGCGCTGTGCCGAGGTTAATACCGCAGTTTCTGGGTTTTTTTTCTGCTTTTGATCTGGGTTTACTGGCCGTAGTCAAAGAGAGTACATTAGTAATGTAAGAAAATTACAAATATCCTGCAACGAGGAGATGAACATGGCGGTAACCTCTACAGCCCAGGCATGTGACCTGGTTATTTTCGGCGCGAAAGGCGATTTGGCGCGTCGTAAGCTGCTGCCTTCCCTGTACCAATTAGAGAAAGCCGGTCACATCCATCCGGATACCCGTATTATCGGTGTCGGTCGTGCCGAGTGGGATAAAGAAGCCTATACCAAGGTGGTCAAGGAAGCGCTTGGCACCTTTATGAAAGAAGAGCTGAATGAAGAACTGTGGGCCACGCTGAGTGCCCGTCTGGATTTCTGTAATCTGGATGTGAATGACAGCAAGCACTTCGTCAATCTGGGCAAAATGCTGGACCAGAAGCACCGTACCACCATTAATTATTTTGCCATGCCACCCAGCACTTTTGGTGCGATCTGCAAAGGGTTGGGCGAAGCCAAGCTGAACAAAGAGCCTGCGCGCGTGGTGATGGAAAAACCGCTTGGCACCGATCTGGCGTCTTCCCGCGTGATCAACGATCAGGTGGCGGAATATTTTAACGAATGCCAGGTTTACCGTATCGACCACTATCTGGGTAAAGAAACGGTACTCAACCTGTTGGCTCTGCGCTTCGCCAACTCGCTGTTTGCGTCGAACTGGGATAACCGCACCATCGATCACGTGCAGATTACGGTGGCGGAAGAGGTGGGGATTGAAGGGCGCTGGGGGTATTTCGATCAGGCTGGCCAGATGCGCGACATGATCCAGAACCACCTGTTGCAGATCCTGACCATGATCGCCATGTCACCGCCGGCGGATCTGACCACGGACCGTATTCGTGATGAGAAAGTGAAAGTGTTGCGCTCGCTGCGCCGTATCAATCAGAGCAATGTCCGCGAAACCACCGTGCGTGGGCAATACACCGCAGGCTTTGTGCAAGGCAAAAAAGTGCCGGGCTATCTGGAAGAGGAAGGGGCCAACAAGAGCAGCAATACCGAAACCTTCGTTTCCATCCGGGTGGATATCGACAACTGGCAATGGGCCGGTGTGCCGTTCTATCTGCGTACCGGTAAGCGTTTGCCGACCAAATGTTCGGAAGTGGTGGTGTACTTCAAGAACCCGCCGCTGAACCTGTTCAGTGACTCCTATCAGCAGTTGCCACAGAACAAACTGACCATTCGTTTGCAACCGGATGAAGGGATTGAGATTCAGGTGCTGAATAAGGTGCCGGGTCTGGATCACAAACACCGTCTGCAAACCACCAAGCTGGATTTGAGCTTCTCGGAAACCTTCAACCAGGAACACGTGGCGGATGCTTACGAACGCCTGCTGCTGGAAACCATGCGCGGTATCCAGGCGCTGTTCGTGCGCCGTGATGAAGTGGAAGAAGCCTGGAAATGGGTTGACTCCATTATGGATGCGTGGAAGGCAGACAACGAAGCACCAAAACCTTACCAGTCCGGTACCTGGGGGCCGGTGGCTTCCGTGGCGATGATCACCCGCGATGGCCGTTCCTGGAACGAATTCGAGTAAGGCATCTGCCGGCAGCTTGTCTGCCGGTTTTTTTTACCCGCTTCAGGCGGGTTGGCGGTACGATCGGAATCCGCAGCGATGCGGAGCCCTGTGGCAGGGGCGTGCCATACACAATGCGAAAAAGTAGTGGAGATAACGACGATGAAAAACTGGAAAACCAGCGCAGAACAGATCCTGACGGCAGGCCCAGTCGTTCCGGTGATTGTGATCAACAAGCTGGAACATGCGGTGCCGCTGGCTAAAGCGCTGGTTGCGGGTGGTGTGCGCGTACTGGAAGTCACGCTGCGTACGCCCTGCGCGATGGAGGCAATCCGTGCGATCGCCAAAGAAGTCCCTGACGCCATCATCGGTGCGGGAACGGTGATTAACACGCAGCAGTTGCATGAAGTAACCGAAGCCGGTGCGCAATTTGCCATCAGCCCGGGCCTGACCGATAGCCTGCTGAAGGCCGCGACCGCCGGCAGTATTCCGTTGATCCCAGGAATCAGTACGGTTTCTGAGCTGATGTTGGGTATGGATCACGGCCTGCGCGAGTTCAAGTTCTTCCCGGCAGAAGCCAACGGCGGTGTCAAAGCGCTGCAGGCGATCGGCGGCCCATTCCCGCAGATCCGTTTCTGCCCAACCGGCGGGATCACGCCAAATAACTACCGTGATTACCTGGCACTGAAAAGCGTGCTGTGCATTGGTGGTTCCTGGTTGGTACCGGCCGATGCCCTGGAAAAAGGCGACTACGCGCGCATCACTGAATTGGCGCGTGAAGCCGTCAAGGGTGCCAGCCTCTAAGCACCTTTTTCAGGCAACTGACTTCTCTGAAGCTCGGTGTAATCCCGGGCTTTTTTAATTTTTAAAACCATTAACATTCTTATTTTTAACCCATTTTCTCCGCTATTTTGTGAAAACGGCAGTTTGCTTTATCATTTTTGCTGTGGTAAAACTAAGTTAGTTAAAAATATTACATATATGAGGATATTGGGCAAATCGCACGGTGTGCGGCTGAAGATAGAGAATAATTATGATGAAACTTAATGGAATTACCCTCAGAACTTCTACTTGCCAGCTTTTCCTTTCTGCCATCCTTGCCAGTGAGCATCACTGGTGCAGCGAGCTATAGCGTCTTTTCCCCTTAACCGGTGCTGATGACAGGTTTTATCCCTGCTCACTTGGCGTAACCGGGCAACTGTTATTACAGCATTCGGGTAGGTTTATCCCCAGGGATCTCTGCGTCTCCTGCGCCGCTGTGCGCCTGTTTGACGAGATTAATCGGGATAAATACGCCTTAGCGTGCGCTATTCGCCGTTTGGGAGAAAAAAGATGATTTATTGGATATTTTTAGGCTTTGCCATCGTTGCTGAAATTATCGGTACCCTGTCCATGAAATACGCGAGCGTCAGCGGGGGCATGACCGGGCATATTGTGATGTACGTGATGATTACCGGTTCCTATGTGATGCTGTCGTTAGCGGTAAAACGCGTGGCGCTGGGTGTAGCTTATGCGTTGTGGGAAGGGATCGGTATTCTGTTTATTACCCTGTTCAGCGTAATGCTGTTTGATGAGCCGATTTCTGCGCTGAAAGTGTTGGGGCTAGTGACCCTGATTGCCGGGATCCTGCTGGTGAAGTCCGGTACCCGCAAAGTACGAAAACAGGTCAGCCCGCGAGGTGACAACCATGCAACAGCTTGAGTTGTACCACATTGGGTTTCTGGCGTTAGCCATCGTGCTGGAGATTGTCGCCAATATCTTTCTGAAAATGTCGGACGGCTTCAGTAAAGTCTGGTTGGGGTTGTTGTCACTGTTGTCGGTCTTGGGGGCATTCAGTGCGCTGGCACAGGCGGTTAAAGGGATCGAGCTGTCGGTGGCCTACGCGCTGTGGGGCGGTTTCGGCATTGCTGCGACGATCGCGGCAGGTTGGATCCTGTTCGGGCAGCGTTTAAATGCCAAAGGCTGGGTTGGCCTGGCGTTGCTGCTGGCGGGAATGGTGATTATCAAACTGGCCTGAAGTTAAAAACCAAAAGCCGCAGGTTTATCGCCTGCGGCGTCTTTTTTACAAGGCCGCAATAATCTTGATTTCAACTTTGAATTTCGGATTCATCAGCTTGGCCTGCACGGTGCAGCGCACCGGTGCGCTGCCCGCCACCACCCAGGCATCCCAGGCGGCATTCATGGCGGCAAAATCGCCGGCATCAGCCAGGAAGATAGTCGCATCTAATACCCGGCTTTTGTCCGAACCTACGCGCGTCAGCAAAATATCAATAGCCGCCAGCGCGTTGGCGGTCTGCGCCATGGCGTCGTCATCAAGGTTTTCCGGCACGCTGGTGTAATAAATGGTGTCATTGTGGATCACGGCTTCGGACCAGCGCTGTGCCGGATCAATACGTTCGATATTCATTCAATTATCTCCCTATCATCAACGGCATAAGGGTAACACAGCCACCGTAAAATGTGTGCGCTGATAAAGTCGATGGTAGCAGCGTGGCAGGCTTGGCATAATCACCGCTGAATAATACCGACAGAGAGATAGCGTGGCAGACGATTTCGCACCAGAAGGCGCATTAGCGCAGGCAATTAAAGGTTTCAAACCCCGTGAGCCGCAGCGCCTGATGGCCGAGGCGGTGACGGAAGCGATCAATTTCAAACAGGAACTGGTGGTTGAGGCGGGCACGGGTACTGGCAAAACCTACGCTTATCTGGCCCCGGCGCTGCGTTCCAAACGCAAGGTGATTATTTCCACCGGTTCTAAAGCATTGCAGGATCAGCTCTATGCGCGCGATCTGCCTACCGTTGCCAAGGCATTAAAATATAAAGGTAAATTGGCGCTGCTGAAAGGGCGTTCCAACTACCTGTGCCTGGAGCGCCTCGAACAGCAGTCGATGGCCGGTGGCGAACTGGCCGGGCAGACGCTGATCGATCTGGTGCGCCTGCGTAGTTGGTCGTCACAGACGGAAGAAGGGGACATCAGTTCCTGTAGCGATGTAGCGGAAGACAGCTTTGTCTGGCCGCTGGTGACCAGCACTAACGACAACTGCTTAGGCAGTGATTGCCCGCTGTATAAAGAGTGCTTTGTGGTCAAGGCCCGCCGCCGTGCCATGGATGCTGATGTGGTCGTGGTGAACCACCATCTGTTCCTGGCGGATATGGTAGTGAAAGAGGGTGGCTTTGCTGAACTGATCCCGGAAGCGGACGTGATGATTTTCGACGAAGCGCACCAGATCCCAGATATCGCCAGCCAGTATTTCGGCAAGCAACTCACCAGCCGCCAACTGTTGGATTTAGCGAAAGATATCACTATCGCCTATCGCACCGAGGTGCGAGATACGGCACAGCTGCAAAAAAGTGCCGATCGCCTCAGCCAAAGTACCCAGGATTTCCGCTTGGCCTTGGGGGAACCGGGGTTTCGCGGCAATCTGCGTGAAGTATTAGCGCAGCCAAATGTGCAGCGCGCGCTGGTGTTGCTCGATGACGCGCTGGAGCTGTGCTATGACGTGGTCAAGCTTTCTCTTGGCCGTTCCGCCTTGCTGGACGCGGCGTTTGAACGCGCGACGCTATACCGTGGCCGTCTTAAGCGCCTGAAAGAGGTGAATGAACCGGGTTTCAGCTACTGGTATGAATGCAACTCGCGTCACTTTGTGTTGGCGCTGACGCCGCTGACGGTCGCCGAGCGCTTCCGTGAAATGCTCGACGATAAACCGGGCAGTTGGATCTTTACCTCGGCCACGCTGTCGGTGAATGAGCAGATGGGCCATTTCACCGAACGCCTAGGGCTGAATAACGCCAAAACGTTGCTGCTGCCCAGCCCGTTTGATTATGCTAATCAGGCGTTGCTGTGCGTACCGCGTTTCCTGCCGTCGCCCAATCAGCCCGGTGGTGCACGCCAATTGGCGCGGATGCTGCGGCCATTGATCGAAGCTAATCAGGGGCGCTGTTTCTTTCTTTGCACCTCACACCAGATGATGCGCGAACTGGCAGAAGAGTTCCGTGCCACTCTGACGCTGCCGGTGTTGCTGCAAGGGGAAACCAGCAAAGGCCAACTGCTGGCGCAGTTTGTTGAAGCCGGCAATGCGCTTTTAGTGGCCACCAGCAGTTTCTGGGAAGGGGTGGATGTGCGCGGTGATACGCTCTCCTGTGTCATCATCGATAAACTGCCGTTTACCTCGCCAGACGATCCGCTGCTGAAAGCGCGCATTGAAGATTGCCGTCTGCGCGGGGGCGATCCGTTCAACGATGTGCAGCTACCGGATGCGGTGATTACGTTGAAACAGGGCGTTGGCCGCCTGATTCGCGACACTGACGATCGCGGTGTGCTGGTGATTTGTGACAACCGCCTGGTGATGCGCCCCTATGGTGAAGTGTTCCTTAACAGCCTGCCGCCCACGCCGCGCACCCGCGATCTGGCACAGGCGATCGCCTTCCTCAAGGCAAAATGCTAGCGGATAGGCGTCACTTCGGGGCTGTGCTACAATGCGCGCCCTGTATGAAACCATTGATTTTTCCCGCCTGAGGTTTGGCATGTCCACGCGAATTTTAGCGATTGATACGGCGACGGAAGCCTGTTCTGTCGCCATCTGGAATCAAGGCGAAACTCACGCCCTGTTTGAACTGTGCCCACGCGAACACACCCAGCGTATTTTACCCTTGGTGCAACAGGTGCTGGCTGAATCTGGATTAACCCTTTCCCAACTCGATGCGCTGGCCTTTGGCCGTGGGCCGGGCAGCTTTACCGGCGTGCGTATTGGCATTGGTATTGCTCAGGGGCTGGCGTTGGGGGCCGATCTGCCAATGCTCGGGATCTCCACGTTACAAACCATGGCGCAAGGCGCTTGGCGCATGACCGGTGCGCAGCGCGTGCTGGCGGCGATCGATGCGCGTATGGGCGAAGTCTACTGGGGCCAGTTCGAGCGGCAGCCAGATGGCGATTGGCTGGAGAGCGAAGGGGAAGCCGTGCTGTCGCCGCCGCAGGCGCTGGAACGTGCACTGCGTTTGCAGGGCAACTGGGCCCATGCTGGCACCGGTTGGCAAACCTACCCAGATCTGGTTGCGGGAGCCTCGCTGAGCCTGACGGATGGGCAGATGCTGTTGCCACAGGCCGAAGATATGCTGCCATTGGCATTGCAGGCCTGGCAGCAGGGGCTGGCAGTGAGCGTCGAAAATGCCGAACCTACCTATCTGCGCAATGAAGTCACTTGGAAGAAACTGCCGGGGCGCGAATAATTACACTATTATTAAAGTGTTGTCATTGATGTCGGAAATAGGCCCCGTGCAACTTGCGCTAAGGAATGCGGTCGAAGTTACAGCCAATTCAGGAGATTGCGACGATGCTGACCCGCACTTTGAGTAAAAAATGCCTGGCTCTGGTGATTGCCGGTAGCGTACTGGCGCTCTCCGGTTGTGTCACTATTCCAGATGCTATTCAGGGAACCAGTGCTACGCCGGTGGATCAACTGTCGTCTGTGCAGAATGCGCCAAATCTGTTTACCGGTGCCGAGGCGCGTTTTGGCGGTACGGTGGTTGCCATGACCAATGAGCGTGGCCGTACGGTATTGGAGATTGCCGCGGTGCCACTGGATTCTGGGGCGCGCCCTATTTTGGGGGAACCATCACAAGGGCGGTTGCTGGCTTCGGTTAACGGCTTCCTTGACCCGGTTGATTTCAATGGGCAGTTGGTCACGGTGGTGGGGCCGATTACCGGTGTGCGCGAAGGCAAGATTGGTATGACGCCGTATCGGTTTGTCACTATGAATGCCACAGGATTCAAACGCTGGCGTATTGCTCAGCAGGTTGTCATGCCACCGCAGCCGATGGGGCCATGGGGCCCTTGGGGGCCACGTCACGATCCTTGGGGCCCCGGCTGGGGAGGTGGACCGGGTTGGTACAATCCTGGTCCGGCCAGGATCCAGACCTTGGTTGTGCCGTAAGCGTGGTGATTCTGATAGGGCGGCTTGATAGCCGCCTTATGCTTTTTTGTCCAAGGGGCACTGGCAATTAGTGACCTGCATCGCAACCTGAGTATTGTTTAAAACCCGAACTGGTACGCTGAGTTAAAATATTGTTAAAGTTTGGCGGTAAAGTGGGGGGCTGCGATGATAATTAGCAAAAATTTCAGGAGTAATAGCTTGGATAAGGTCTGGTTAAAACGTTACCCGGCAGATGTTCCGGCAGAGATTGATGCCGATCACTACACATCTCTGATCGAAGTATTTGAAAATGCGGCCATACGTTATGCGGATCAGCCCGCTTTTATCAATATGGGGGAGGTAATGACCTTCCGCAAACTGGAAGAGCGAAGCCGGGCGTTTGCTGCTTACCTGCAAAATGAGCTGGGGTTGAAGAAGGGCGATCGTGTCGCGCTGATGATGCCAAACCTGCTGCAGTACCCGATTGCCCTGTTCGGCATTCTGCGTGCCGGGATGGTGGTGGTGAACGTCAACCCGCTGTATACGCCGCGCGAGCTGGAGCATCAGTTGAACGACAGCGGTGCCAGCGCCATTGTGATCGTCTCCAACTTTGCCCATACGTTGGAAAAAGTGGTCTTCAAAACCCAGGTGAAGCACGTGATCCTGACGCGGATGGGCGATCAGCTCTCTGCTGCCAAGGGTACGCTGGTGAACTTTGTGGTGAAATACATCAAACGTCTGGTACCCAAATATCATTTGCCGGACGCGATTTCCTTCCGCAGTGTGCTGCAACGCGGCCGCCGCATGCAATATGTTAAGCCGGATGTCGTGAATACCGATCTGGCCTTCCTGCAATATACCGGCGGCACGACCGGCGTGGCTAAAGGCGCTATGCTGACCCACCGTAATATGCAGGCCAACCTGGCGCAGGCTAAAGCCGCTTATGTTCCTCTGCTGCGTGACGGGCAGGAACTGGTGGTGACGGCATTGCCGCTTTATCACATCTTTGCTTTGACGGTGAACTGCCTGCTGTTTATCGAGTTAGGCGGGCGTAGCCTGCTGATCACTAATCCGCGTGATATCCCAGGAATGGTGAAGGAACTGGCGAAATATCCGTTCACCGCCATGACCGGCGTAAATACTTTGTTTAATGCGTTGCTGAACGATGCCGACTTCCAGAAACTCGATTTCTCCACATTACGGCTGTCGGTGGGTGGGGGCATGTCGGTGCAGAAAGCCGTCGCGGAACGGTGGGAGAAACTGACCGGCAAGCATTTGTTGGAGGGTTACGGCCTGACGGAATGCTCTCCATTGGTATCAGGTAACCCGCACGATCTGAAGCATTACAGCGGCAGTATTGGCCTGCCGGTGCCCTCCACTGACATTCGTTTGCTGGATGACGATGGCAAAGATGTTCCCGTGGGTGAACCTGGAGAACTGTGGGTCAAAGGGCCGCAAGTTATGTTAGGCTATTGGCAGCGGCCGGATGCCACGGATGAAGTGTTAAAAGACGGTTGGCTTGCCACTGGCGATGTGGTTACCGTGGACGATGAAGGTTTTATTCGCATTGTCGATCGTAAAAAAGATATGATCCTGGTTTCTGGATTTAACGTCTATCCGAACGAGATCGAAGATGTGGTCAGCCAGCATGCGAAAGTCTTGGAGTGTGCGGCGATCGGTGTGCCGAGCGGGGCTTCCGGTGAAACGGTGAAGATCTGTGTGGTGAAGAAAGACGCCTCATTGACTCAGGAAGAGTTACTGACCCATTGTCGCCGATTCCTGACCGGGTACAAAGTGCCAAAAATTGTTGAGTTCCGTGACGAATTGCCGAAGTCGAACGTTGGCAAGATTTTGCGCCGGGAACTGCGTGACGAGCAAAAAAAGCCCAATGCGGCTGATGCTGCCTAAGCGGGCTTGTTACAACTCCTTATCAACAACGCCGGTTAATGCCGGCGTTGTTGTGTTTGAATCATGAAATACCCCTCCTCTTCGTGCAGAAGAGTGGGTAAACGATAAAGAGAATGACGTTTTGAATTATCAGTTGATCACGACCGACACTGGCTTGCAGCAGGTCTGCGAGCAGGCAAGAAACCATGCCCAGATTGCGCTGGACACTGAGTTCGTCAGAACGCGCACCTATTACCCGCAGTTAGGCCTGATCCAGTTATACGATGGTGAACAACTTTCCCTGATTGATCCGCTTCCTATCAAGCAATGGCAACCGTTTATCGATCTGCTGGCCGATACCCGCGTGGTGAAATTCCTGCATGCGGGCAGTGAAGACTTGGAGGTATTCCTCAATGCCTTCAAAACGCTGCCAACGCCGATGATCGATACCCAGATCCTGGCCGCGTTTAGCGGCCATGCGTTGTCTTGCGGCTTTGCCAAACTGGTGGCGGAGTATATGCAGGTCGAGCTGGATAAAAGTGAATCCCGTACCGACTGGTTAGCGCGGCCGTTAACGGAACGGCAGTGTATTTACGCTGCTGCTGATGTGTTCTACCTGTTGCCGATGGCCAAACAGTTGGTGCAGGAAACCGAAGAGGCGGGTTGCACAGCGGCGGCACACGATGAATGTCTTTTGTTATGCCAGCGCCGCAGTGAAACCTTGGCGCCAGAATTGGCCTACCGTGAAATCACCAACGCCTGGCAGTTACGTCCGCGTCAGTTAGGCTGTTTGCAAAAACTGGCGGAATGGCGCTTGCGTCAGGCGCGTGAGCGCGATCTGGCGGTGAATTTCGTGGTGCGTGAAGAGAACCTGTGGGCCGTTGCCCGCTACATGCCAGCCTCCTTGGGGGAGCTTGATTCACTGGGGTTGAGTGGGCCAGAGATTCGCTATCATGGCAAAACGCTGATTGCGCTGGTGGCAGAAGCTAACGCGTTGGATGAGTCTGCGTTGCCTGAGCCGATTATTAATCTGATCGATCAGCCCGGTTATAAGAAAGTATTTAAGGATATTAAAGCGGCCATCAGCGAAGTGAGTGAAAAAAGTGGTTTAAGCAGCGAGTTGCTGGCCTCACGTCGGCAGATCAATCAATTGCTAAACTGGCACTGGAAACTCAAAGGCAATGATACAAAGCCAGAATTAATCAGCGGTTGGCGTGGTGAATTATTAGCAGAACCTTTGCAGGATATCCTGAAGAATTATTAATCGTTGGTAACAAGAATGGGGCAGTGCAGGCTGTTCCATTTTTGCAAATACTGCCGTAAGAAATTTAACCCTACCGCTATGCTAAAAATTAATTGGCATTATCTCAACGCGCAAAGCAGCGATATTTACGTTTTTATCTTTTATTATGTATATATATACAGTTACCCCCTGCGTAAAATAGGCAGGGGGTAATTAATGCGCCGCAATCATTTAGGTGTATCTTCCGATTCCGGTAGCGTTACGTTCAGTTCAAGTACCGAAATATCGTCTCCTTTCTGCTCGAATTGCACATGCAGCATTTCAGGATCGACTTGAACGTATTTACAAATTACCGCCAGAATGTCGCGTTTTAAATCAGGCAGATAGTGGGGCTCACTGTCCCCACGCCGACGCTCTGCAACGATAATTTGCAGCCGTTCCTTGGCTACACTGGCTGTTGATTTTTTGCGGGACAGAAAGAAGTCTAACAAAGCCATGGTTTATCCCCCAAAAAGGCGTTTCAGGAAGCCCTTTTTCTCTTCTTCGATGAAGCGGAATGGGCGTTCTTCTCCTAACAGGCGGTGAACGGTGTCATCGTAGGCCTTACCGGCGTCTGACTCATTATCAAGAATAACAGGTTCGCCCTGATTGGAGGCGCGTAATACAGACTGATCTTCCGGAATTACGCCAACCAGCGGAATGCGCAGAATTTCCAGCACATCTTCCATGCTCAGCATGTCGCCACGGCTGACGCGGCCCGGATTGTAACGGGTTAGCAGCAAATGTTCCTGGATAGGGGCTTCACCTTTTTCGGCACGGCGAGATTTGGAAGCCAGAATGCCAAGGATGCGGTCTGAGTCACGTACTGAGGACACTTCCGGGTTAGTGGTGATAATGGCTTCATCGGCGAAATACAGCGCCATTAGCGCGCCGGTTTCAATGCCAGCGGGTGAATCGCAGACCACAAACTCAAATCCCATCTCGTCGAGATCGTTGAGGATCTTTTCAACGCCTTCACGGGTCAAGGCGTCTTTATCACGCGTTTGCGACGCGGGCAGGATATAGAGGTTTTCGGTGCGCTTATCTTTGATCAACGCCTGATTCAGCGTGGCATCACCCTGAATAACGTTAACAAAATCATAAACTACCCGGCGTTCACAGCCCATGATCAGGTCAAGGTTACGCAGACCGATATCGAAGTCGATCACCACGGTTTTCTTGCCTTTCTGGGCTAAGCCGGTAGCAATGGCCGCGCTCGATGTGGTCTTGCCAACGCCCCCTTTACCCGATGTAACAACAATAATGCGTGCCATGAAATGGATTCCTTGTCAAAAGGGCTTAATTTAAAGGTTGTATGGTTAAAGCGTTATCCAACAGGCTGAGCCGCGCTGCCTGCCCGAAGAAATCGGACGGGATCTGATCGCTCAACCAATACTGCCCTGCGATAGAGACTAGCTCAGCACCCAGGTGCGTGCAAAAAATCTGGCACTGGGCATCGCCGGAGGCGCCAGCCAGTGCACGGCCGCGCATGGTGCCGTAGATATGAATATTGCCATCGGCAATCAATTCTGCGCCGGCACTGACGCTGCTGGTGACGATCAAATCGCTGTTGCGGGCATAAATCTGTTGGCCGGAACGGACAGGAGCATTGATGATGCGCGTTTTGGCAGGGGCGTTATCCGGCACGGGTGCCGCGACGGGCGGGGGAATTTTCTGCCCTTTACCTTCGTTTAATAAGGGTAAACCGGCACGAGCGATAGCACGTTTTTGCCGCTCATCTTTGCAACCACTGATGCCGACCACGCGTAAACCCGCAGCCGTGACAGCCTGTTGAAGTTCTTTCCAGTTCGCGTCGCCGCTCAGCGTCGCGACATTGATCACAACAGGGGCATTTTTAAGAAAAGCAGGTGCTTGATCCACTTTCTCCTGCAATGCCTGACGTATTACCTCGGGTTCTGAATTATACAAATGAACAACCGATAGGGTAAAACTGCTGCCTTTTAGCTCAATTGGCGATTGTGACATCTATCCTGACTCAGTCTCAGCAACTTTAAATCCCCGGAATACCACTCGGGGTGCGATATTCCGAAGTACTATAAGCATGTTATAGTCAGAGTTATATCCAGGCAAGACGCTGCCTCAATTAAATAGAGTTAAAAAAATGCTTTGTGTGATCTATAGAAGCCCAAAACGCGATCAAACTTATCTTTATGTCGAAAAAAGAGACGATTTTTCGCGCGTGCCGGAAGAACTGATGAAAAGCTTTGGTACACCGCAATTCTCAATGATGCTTTCACTCGACGGGCGCAAAAAATTGGCCTCGGCAGATATTGAAACGGTGAAAGAAGCGTTGAAGCAAGATGGATTTTATCTGCAGTTCCCGCCATCGGTGGAAAATTTATTAAACCTGCATCTGTCTGACAGCAAAAAATAATCCCAACAAATCTTCAGCATGGGGTTAAACGCCGTTTCTTTTGAATATTCTGATTCTGGCGGCCGTTCACGACAAAGCCAAGCGTCGGCTGGGGCCGCACGTGGTATCAGGCTAGCGGATGGCTCGGCGTTGCCAGCTTCTCGTTTACGCAGTTGGGTGATTGTGCCAGATGATATTCAGGGGCGGGCATTCCTGGTTTATGATAATTTTCGTACCCTGATGCACTGGAATCGCTCGTACTATTTTGCGATTAGTGTGGGAATGATGGCAGACGGTATCGTGCAATAAAAGCCGATGCCATAAAGCGGCGCCCGGAGTGACGCCGCGTTCGAAGATGGGGTTTGTAAGCGGAACCCCTACACTGTGGTTGGGAGAGGTGGTATGTATCAACATAGAGACTGGCAAGGTGCGTTGCTCGATTTCCCGGTAAATAAAGTGGTCTGTGTCGGCAGCAACTATGCTGACCACATTAAGGAAATGGGCAGTGCGACGTCGCCTGAACCCGTGGTATTTATCAAACCTGAAACGGCGCTGTGTGACATTCGCCAGCCGGTGGCGATCCCTAAAGGCCTAGGGTCGGTTCACCACGAGGTTGAACTGGCGGTACTGATCGGTACGCCGCTGAAGCAGGCCAATGAAGATCGTGTGGCGCGCGCTATCGCCGGGTACGGTGTGGCGTTGGACTTGACTTTGCGTGAGCTGCAGGCCGGGTTTAAAAAGGCTGGGCAACCCTGGGAAAAAGCTAAGGGCTTTGATGGTTCTTGCCCGATCTCCGGCTTTATTCCGGTGGCCGAGTTTGGCGATCCGCAAAATGCCGAGCTTTCGCTGACGGTGAATGATGAATTGCGTCAGCAGGGGAATACTCGCGATATGATTACCCCAATTTTACCGCTGATCGCTTACATGAGCCGTTTCTTTACCTTGCGTGCAGGTGACATTATCCTGACCGGTACGCCTCAGGGCGTGGGGCCGATGGTTTCCGGCGACATGCTTAAAATCTCTCTGAATGGCAAAGCACTCAGTACACGTGTGATTTAATGCCTTGCAGCCTGCAACGTCATCATTAGGTGCAGGCTGCAACCGGCAGGGTTAGTTCCGTAGTTATTTCCTTTTGCGCTCAGTGTCGATATAGTGCCCCCCTTGAAGCCTGTACGCAGGTGATGTGCTCATTTACCTATTATTCGGATGTCGATATGTCACAACTCCCTTTTTGGCAACAGAAAACGCTGGATGAAATGTCTGAAGCAGAGTGGGAATCGCTGTGCGACGGTTGTGGCCAATGCTGCATGAATAAACTGATCGACGAAGATACCGACGAAATCTATTTCACTAACGTTGCCTGCGATCAGCTCAATATCAAATCCTGCCAGTGTCGCCATTATGAGCGGCGATTTGAACTGGAAGAGGATTGCATCAAGCTGACGCGTGAAAACCTCACTACGTTCGACTGGTTGCCACCAACCTGTGCCTATCGCCTGATTGGTGAAGGCAAACCGCTGTTCCCCTGGCATCCGCTGATCAGCGGTTCCAAGGCGGCTATGCACGGTGAACGCATTACGGTGCGCCACATTGCCGTTCGTGAAAGCGAAGTGGTGGATTGGCAGGATCACATCTTAAATAAACCGAGCTGGGCCAGGTAATCACCGCTCGCTCAACTTTCCCCAGCCCCGGTAGGGGCAAAACCTAAATCAGCGGTTTGTGAAGCATCGCTTCCAAGACCTTCAGCGGTGAGTTCTGCGGCGTTTTCATCGCTTTCACTGGCAACAGGAAGGTTTGCTCCAGCATGAATTGCCCCGACATCGCGGCGTGTGGTGTTTGGTCGGAAAAGCAAATCCAACTGCTGCCCGGTGGGAATTCGATCGTCTGCTGCGGGCCGTTGTTCTGATATTCCATATCCGCTTTCATCGCATCATGCATTTGCAGCATCAGATGGTCGTAATGGCTGCGACGGGTTTTGGTAATACCGACTTTATCCTGCACCCAACTGATCAACGGGGAATAACGCCCGAGCCGGGGCAGAAAGCGCTGCGCCAATTCCGGGAACGGCTCACCAACACGCCAGAGACGGTTCTCACCGTGGGGATTGATATTGGTGAAGATCCGCAGAATACGCTCACCGTAATTAGGGCGTGAAGGGAACGCATCAACATGAAGACGGGTATCATCTTTACGCCATGAATTGCTGGCTTTCCAGGCAGAAATAGGGTGCAGGCGCAGGCTGTTGGTTGGCGTATGCAGTGTATGACGATATTCGGGCAACACCGAAATAACCAGCTCCTGGCAGGCGCGGTGATGGCGTGCCAACAATTTTTGTACCGCCTCACGCTGCTCTTCAACCGCGACACCGGTCAGTTTCTGCAGCTCCGGCTGATAGCTGATATTCTTACGCTTAGGATCGACTAACTCGGGGGTCAGTAAGGTTTTCTCAGCGTCGGTCAGATTAAAGGCCAAATGGGGGAAAAACAGGACTTTGCCTTGCTCGAGGGCGGCGACGGCGTCTATAGAGGAAGGAGAGGTAGTGCTCCAATCCTGATAGGGAAGCTGCATAATGGCCGCTTCTGGGGGTATTTTACTGTCTGGCATTTTTTTGTTCCCTTACTTAAGTACCGCGTCTTTCTCACGGTTTTCTCTATCTGAAAGGCAGAGTCTGGCGTGATAACGGCCCAACCTTACTGGGGTAGGACACGGTGTTATATCTGGCATATCATAGATGTTTTATGAACATAACCGTTATACGAAATTAAACAAAGAGTAAATGGTGCTATAAATAAAAGGCCTATTGTTAATCTGATGAGCAATGATGCGCTTTATTTATCAGTCATTATTTTAACCAGTGGCGTTAAAGTATATTCTCAATGAATAAAAGATGAGCTATTTATATAAGCCCATACTAAATATATACATTTTTGAAACATAACTCGGCGGGTAAATGGTTAACAGAGAAACAGATTGTTATCCCGGTATAACTTAATGTTATGTAAATTACGCCGCAAATCCCCAGTTAGTGCTTCTTTTTAAAGCCAATGTTAGGTAGTTTGTCGCTTCTCTCGCCCAGCAATGAGAATATAATGATGAAGATGGCACGTCTGTTTACCGTGGCCGGAGCACTGATTGTGCTCGTTTATTTCTTTACGCATACCTGATGTGAAGAATGCATGAAACGACAACCTGACTAAAAACGGCGCTTGAGAGCGTAATGCCGGTCAGTTAAACGCAAAACTGCATAATCGTGTGCAATTGCTAAAGGAGTCGCCCCCTCTCCCAGTGGGAGAGGGCCGGGGTGAGGGGTTTGTAGTGCGGTGTTCATCCCCTCACCCTAACCCTCTCCCTAAAGGAGAGGGAACTGGCTAGCCTTAACTGACAAGCATTACGCTTGAAAGCGCCGTTTTTGCCTGATAACGATTTAGCGGCCAAACAGATCGCGCCGACGCTGGCGTACAAATTGGCTGAGCAGTACCAAGATACCGATCAGCAGATAGGCAGCGAAGATCCCTACCAACCACTGTGGCATTTCTAAGGACAGAAACTGCCATTGGCGCACGGAACAGTCACCTGAAGCGTGGAACACCTCGGGCAGCCATTTGTCGAGCGGCAGCCAGGATGGGAAACTGACGAAGAAATCACAGGTATTGAACGGCGATGGGTGTAATTGGATCATGGTGTGCTTCCAGGCCAACTGTACGCCCGACCAGGCACTGTATATCCATAATAAGATAGCCGCATAACGCAGCGGCGTTTTTGGCGCAATGGCACCCAGCAGCGCAGCGCCTAATATCCCGAACAGCGCAACGCGTTCATAGATACACATCACACAAGGCTGCAACAGCATTACGTGTTGAAAATAGAGAGCAACCAACTCCAGGACCAATGCAGTCAGGGCCATCAGCAGCCAAGCACCGCGCCCCTGTGAGCAACGGTTAAAGAATTGCAACATATATTTGTTCTTCCATGCAGTAAGCAATTGAACCGGCAGTGTAAACCAATTCATCCCCGCTGCCAGCTATCTGGACGCTATTCAGTGAAAAATAGTCGCTGGCGGCGGGGCGGGTATGCCGATTAATGTGCCGCGCCTGGGGCTACGGCGTCAAGCGGTGGCAGCGTTAGCCAGTGCCATTGTGTCAGCAGATCCGTGGCAGGTGCCAAGGTATGCTGCACGCACAATAGGCCAACCAAGGTTAGCACCAGAGTGTAAGGCAACGCCATCCAAACCATGCGGCCATAAGACAGGCGCACCAAAGGCGCTAACGCTGACGTGAGCAGAAACAGGAAAGCGGCCTGGCCGTTGGGGGTGGCAACCGAGGGCAGATTGGTGCCAGTATTGATGGCCACCGCCAGCATTTCAAATTGTTTAAGTGAAAGTGTGCCGTTTTCCAGTGCTGCACGTGCTTCGTTAATATACACCGTGCCGACAAAAACGTTGTCAGAAACTGAAGAGAGCAGGCCGTTAAACAGATAGAACAGAGAGAGTTGTGCCGAAGGTTCTGCCTGCAGAACAAACTGAATCACCGGCGTAAACAACTGCTGTTCCACGATTACTGCCACCACGGTAAAGAACACCGTCAACAACGCGGTAAAGGGCAGGGCCTCCTGAAACGCCTTGCCGATGGCATGTTCATCCGTGATACCGCACAGAGACGTCGCCAGAATGATCACCGAAAGGCCAATCAACCCCACCTCCGCCAGATGGAAGGCCAGGGCAATAACCAGCCACAGGCCAATCAGGGCCTGTACCACCAGCTTCATGTTATCCTGGCGGCTACGCTTGGCAGTCGCTTTCCGATCGAACTCCTGCAGCACCTCACGCACGCGTTCCGGCAACGTCGTGCCGTAGCCAAATACCGCAAAACGTTCAACCAGCAGACAGACCAGCAGGCCACAGACAAATACCGGCAGCGTAACCGGTGCCATGCGCAGGAAAAACTCACCGAATCCCCAGTTGGCACTCTTGGCGATAATCAGGTTTTGCGGCTCACCCACCATGGTCATCACACCGCCCAGTGCGGTCCCCACACCGGCATGCATCAGCAGGCTGCGTAAAAAGGCCCGGAACTGCTCCAGCGTCTGCTTATGGTCAGGATTGTCAATGTTGCTGTCGTCACTGATATCGATATTCTTATCGGCACCTTTGGACGCCACGTTGTGGTAGATCGAATAAAAACCGGTGCCAACGCTGATCACCACGGCAACCACCGTCAGGGCATCGAGGAAAGCAGAAAGCAAAGCGGCCGCGACGCAAAAGGCCAGCGAGAGCAGCATTTTGCAACGGATATTAAGCAGCAGTTTAGTAAACACAAACAGCAACAGCTGTTTCATGAAATAGATGCCAGCCACCATAAACACCAGCAGCAGCAACACCTCAAGATTGTTAGCGATCTCTTCACTGACGTGCGCGGGGCTGGTCATACCGATGAGCACCGCTTGGATAGCCAACAGCCCTCCGGGTTGCAACGGATAGCATTTCAGCGCCATGGCCAGCGTAAAGATAAACTCAACGACCAGCAACCAACCTGCTGCAAAGGGGCTGATCAGGAAAAATACCAGCGGATTAATCACCAGAAAACTGATGATGGTTAATTTGTACCAGTCGGGAGAAGGCCCGAGAAAATTTTTCACCAATGCCGAACGTATTGTCATATTCATACAGTCTTTGCAAAACCTTCAAAAGAGTTAACGCGCTATACCCTAACAACCGCCATGGGTCTGTTGCAATCCAAGGTTGGTTTTATGAGGAAATTTCTGCAAAGCGGTGTTTTCGCATATTTTTTGCCGGGTTATGCACACTTTCGTTTAATGTTTTTTGCTCCCGCTATGTGATACCCCGGCGATCTGGTATGATCAGCAAACTACTATTACTGCATATCGTCGCTACGGAACGTCAAACACATGGTCATAAAGGCGCAGAGTCCTGCCGGTTTCGCGGAAGAATATATTATTGAAAGTATTTGGAATAATCGCTTCCCCCCTGGCTCTATTTTGCCCGCGGAGCGTGAGCTTTCAGAGCTGATTGGTGTCACACGCACCACATTACGTGAGGTTTTACAGCGACTGGCCCGTGATGGTTGGTTAACGATTCAGCATGGCAAACCTACCAAAGTGAATAATTTTTGGGAAACTTCAGGCCTGAATATCCTGGAAACCCTGGCACGTCTCGATCACAACAGCGTGCCGCAATTGATTGATAACCTGCTGGCCGTGCGCACCAATATTGCCTCGATCTTTATCCGCGCTGCGGTGCGCAACTACCCCGAGCAGGCGCAAGAGGTGCTGGCGAAAGCCGCGCAGGTAGAAGATCAGGCGGAGGCCTTCAATCATCTCGATTACGAGATTTTCCGTGGGCTGGCTTTTGCCTCGGGCAATCCGATTTATGGCTTGATTCTCAATGGGTTGAAAGGGTTGTATACCCGAGTCGGCCGTTATTACTTCTCTAACCCGGATGCGCGCAAACTGGCGCTCAGCTTCTACAACAAGCTCTCTACCCTGTGCCACGAAAAGATGTACGATCAGGTGATGGATTGTGTACGCAGTTACGGTAAAGAGAGCGGGGCAATCTGGCACAGCATGCAGGGCGCAATGCCAAGCGATCTGGCCGAAGCTCGCCGGTAACAGGCTTCGCTGCACGTCAAAAGGGGCGCATTGTGCGCCCCTTTGCTATTGCGAGTTATAACGGAGTGGGCCTTGGCGGGCAGCGATCGAGCAACTCAATGCTGCCATCTTCGTTTTTCTGCTCCAGAATGATATCGAATCCCCACAGGCGGTGCAGGTGTTTCATCACCTCTTTGCGGCTCTTGTCCAGTGGTGCGCGATCTTGTGGAATATAACGCAGCGTCAGCGATCGATCGCCGCGCAGATCGACGTTCCAGATCTGGATATTCGGTTCATGATTGCTCAGGTTGTACTGGGCTGACAGCTCCTGACGTATCGCGCGGTAACCGGCCTCGTTGTGGATCGCCGAGATCTCCAGATAGTTGTTGCGATCGTCATCCAGCACGGTGAACAAGCGGAAGTCACGCATCACTTTCGGCGATAGGAACTGGCTGATAAAGCTCTCATCCTTGAAATCGCGCATGGCGAAATGCAAGGTATCCAACCAGTCTTTGCCAGCGATGTCAGGGAACCAGTAGCGATCTTCCTCGGTCGGGGATTGACAGATGCGCTTGATATCCTGGTACATGGCAAAGCCCAGCGCATACGGGTTAATCCCGTTGTAATATGGGCTGTTGTACGGCGGTTGATACACCACGTTGGTGTGGCTGTGCAGGAACTCCAGCATAAAGCGATCCGTCACACGCCCTTCATCATAAAGATGGTTCAGAATGGTATAGTGCCAGAAGGTAGCCCAACCTTCGTTCATCACCTGCGTCTGTTTCTGTGGATAGAAGTATTGGCTCACCTTGCGCACGATGCGCAGCACTTCACGCTGCCAAGGCTCCAGCAGCGGGGCGTTTTTCTCCATAAAGTAGAGAATGTTTTCCTGCGGCTCACGTGGGTATCGCAGTGCCTGCTCAGGAAGCGCCTCGCGGTCTACGCGTGGCAGCGTTTTCCACAGCGAATTCACCTGGCTTTGCAGATATTCCTCACGGCTTTTCTGCCGCGCTTTCTCTTCCAGCAGCGAGATTTTCTGTGGGCGTTTGTAGCGATCAACGCCGTAATTCATCAGCGCATGGCAGGAGTCCAACAGCTTCTCCACTTCCTCAACGCCATAGCGTTCTTCACACTGGCTGATGTAGTGACGGGCAAACAGCAGGTAATCCACGATAGAGCTGGCATCGGTCCAACTGCGGAACAGGTAGTTATTCTTGAAAAACGAGTTGTGCCCATAGCAGGCATGGGCCATAACCAATGCCTGCATCGTGATGGTGTTTTCTTCCATCAGATAGGCAATGCACGGGTTGGAATTGATCACGATCTCATAGGCCAAGCCTTGCTGGCCCTGTTTGTAGAGTTGCTCGGTTTCAATGAACTTTTTACCGAACGACCAATGGGTATAGTTAATCGGCATCCCGACGCTGGAGTAAGCGTCCATCATCTGCTCGGAGGTGATGATCTCGATTTGATGTGGATAGGTGTCGAGCCGGTAATGCTTGGCCACCCGGTCAACCTGCTCCAGATAAACCTGCAGCAGGTCGAACGTCCAGTCCGGTCCATCGCTCAGACGTTTATCTTCCTTAACCTTTTTATGTGTCGAAGTAGTCATCAGCGCACCCTCGTTATTAACGGACTCTGCTCGTTTTGGCAGGTCTTGTATCAATCATAGTCCAAGTTGAAATAAACCGTTATATATCAGTAAAGTAAAATTAACATATCGCTCTGCACCGATCGTTGGTTAGCTTTCAACTTACTGGTTACCGCGATCGTCCTGACCTCTTGCGGTTATTTCTGCTGATTTCTGGCCGAGAAGACGCTGAGCCAATCGCCTTTTCTCTCTTTCGAGTATAGTCCGGCCGAAAGGGGGGGCAACTTATGGCATGAGAGAGGTTGTTGTCCGGCAGCGAGTTTTTTCTGCTGCGAGGATATGAAGTTGTTTGAATATAATATTCCGCTATAAAGTGGTTTTTAAAAAATAAAATTCTGATTATTAATGGCGGTTTCATATTTATGTGCCGTTAACGGAATGTTATCAGAGAAGGTTTTTGCATTGCAATCAATGCAGTCAATGATAGTGATTGAAGGGCTATTTCTTTCTCTATCGCCGTTTTTACAACATCTTATCGCTATTTATAGGTGTCTATTGCAAAAGATCTTCGTTTGAACGATAAATTAAATGTGAATTTTGTCACGATTAATGAGTAACTTGTTGTTCGGGTTTTTCCACTGGGTTAATTTCATGTGATTAGATGATTATGCTTTTGGAGTCAGCGATGCGTGTGGTCATTTTAGGGAGTGGAGTGGTAGGCGTTGCCAGTGCCTGGTATTTAGCAAAAGCCGGTCATGAGGTCACGGTTATCGATCGTCAAGCGGGGCCGGCAATGGAAACCAGCGCCGCCAACGCTGGGCAGATCTCACCGGGCTATGCCGCACCGTGGGCCGCGCCAGGAGTGCCGCTGAAGGCGATTAAGTGGATGTTCCAGCGCCATGCGCCGCTGGCGATACGTCTTGACGGCAGCAGCTTCCAACTGCGCTGGATGTGGCAGATGTTGCGAAATTGCGATACCGCCCACTATATGACCAACAAAGGCCGTATGGTACGCCTGGCGGAATACAGCCGTGACTGTATCAAAGTGCTGCGTCAGGAAACCGGTATTCAATACGAAGGCCGTCAAGGGGGAACGTTGCAACTGTTCCGTACTCAGCAGCAGTTTGAGAATGCCGCCAAGGATATCGCCGTGCTGGAAGATGCCGGGGTGCCTTATAAACTGCTGGAAGCCAGCCAATTGGCGACGGTTGAACCGGCGTTGGCGCAGGTGGCGCATAAGTTGACCGGCGGTTTGCAGTTACCCAATGATGAAACCGGGGATTGCCAGTTGTTTACCCAGCAATTGGCGAAGCTGGCCCAACAGGCCGGTGTCAATTTTTTGTTCAACCGCAGCGTTGATCGCCTGTTGGTGGAGGGCGATAAAATCACCGGGGTGCAGTGTGATGGCAAAGTGATTAAAGCCGACAGCTATGTGGTCGCGTTCGGTGCCTATTCCACCGCATTACTGCGCGATCTGGTTTCGATACCGGTCTATCCGCTGAAAGGCTATTCGTTGACGATCCCGATCACCGATGAAGCCGCCGCGCCGTTCTCTACTGTGCTGGATGAAACCTATAAAATTGCCATTACCCGTTTTGATCAGCGCATCCGCGTGGGGGGCATGGCCGAAATTGTCGGTTTTAATACCGAACTGGAACAGAAACGCCGTGAAACGCTGGAGATGGTGGTGCGCGATCTGTATCCGAACGGTGGCCGGATTGAGGATGCCACATTCTGGACCGGTCTGCGGCCAATGACGCCCGACGGCACGCCGATCGTTGGCCGAACGTCGCTGAAAAACCTCTATCTCAATACGGGGCATGGTACGCTGGGCTGGACGATGGCCTGTGGTTCCGGGCAGTTGCTTGCCGATCTGATTTCCGGCACTACGCCAGCAATCCCCTCTGACGATTTAGCCGTAGCGCGCTATAGCGCCAGCTTTCGCCAGAGACCGGCGATCCCGCTGAATGACGTGCATCCGGCTCGCTGAAAGTAACGAGTGCCGCAGGTTGTTGCCTGCGGCTGTTGTTTGCCATGGAGGCTGAAGGAGAACCAATGCCCCGCCCGATAACCGCTACGCTGCATTTGGCGGCATTTGCCAATAATCTGCACGTTGTTCGCCGTTTTGCTCCCACTGCCAAGGTCTGGTCGGTTGTTAAGGCTAATGCTTATGGGCATGGCCTGAAGAATGTCTGGCAGAGTCTGGCACAAGCTGATGGATTTGCCCTGCTCGATCTGGCCGAGGCCATCCTGCTTAGGGAGTCTGGCTGGCGCGGCCCGATCCTGCTTCTGGAAGGTTTTTTTCAGCCAGAGGATTTGTTGCTGATCGATCGCTATCGATTGACCACCGCGGTGAACAGTGACTGGCAGCTTCAGGCGATTGCCGAAGCGCGTCTGCAAGCACCCGTGGATGTTTACCTGAAACTCAATAGTGGGATGAATCGTTTGGGGTTCGCCCCAGAGCGGTTGCACAATATCTGGCTGAAAGCGCAGGAGTTGCGCAATATCGCATCGATGACGCTGATGAGCCATTTTGCTACCGCTGATAGCGCCGAAGGTGTCGCACAACAGATGGCAACGATTGAACGCGCCTCAGCCGCCATCACTCTGCCACGCTGCCTGGCGAATTCTGCCGCCATCTTGTGGCACCCGGAGACCCATGGCAACTGGGTGCGGCCGGGTATTATCCTGTATGGCGCTTCACCCACCGGCAACTGGCGCGACATTGCTGATACGGGCTTGCAACCGGCGATGACGCTGAGCAGTGAAATCATTGGTATGCAAACGTTGCAACAGGGCGATCGCGTGGGTTATGGCGGCCGCTATACCGCCACTGGGCCGCAGCGTATTGGCGTGGTGGCCTGTGGCTATGCCGATGGCTATCCGCGCCATGCGCCGACCGGCACGCCGGTGTGGGTCGATGGCGTATTGACCCATACGCTGGGTAGCGTTTCGATGGACATGATGATGGTGGATCTGACGCCTTGCCCGCAGGCCGCTATTGGCACCCGCGTGGAGCTATGGGGGCGGAATCTGCCGGTGGACAGTGTTGCAGCAGCAGCCGGTACGCTGGGTTATGAATTGCTGACCAGCCTGGCTGCGCGGGTTAACGTTGACGTCGTCAGGTAAGAGGCGGGCAGCATCAAACGGAAGAGGGTTTGCGGTAATAGAGTGCGGAAATAACATCAGCAACATAGCGTGCCTGATGTTTGGCATCATCCAACGCACGATGAGGCGTGCCTTCAAACGGGCGCTCTTTTTTCGGGTTGAAGCCGTGCAGTTCTGCCAGCGTAATGATGGTACGCACGTCCTGTGTATCCCAGAATTGCCAGGGGCAGGGTATTTCAAGCTGGCTGAAGGCGTGTTCGAGGATTGTGCAGTCAAACTCTTTACCGTTGCCCCATACTTTCACGCTGTCGGTGCTGTGCATGTGAATAAAACGGCTGAAGTGAGTTAGCACGCGCTTCAGATTTTCTGTCCCGCCAAAGGCCCGCTTACGTGCTTCATCTGACTGTTTTGCCCACCAGGCTACGGTGGTGAGGCTGATGGTGCGACCAGGCTGATCCTTCTGGCTGTTGATCGCGGCTTCAAATTCCGCGCCCAGCTTGCCCGTTTTGGGATCAAAAAAGACTGCAGCAACGACCAGGATCACGGCGCTGGGTGCGATGTCCAGCGTTTCAATATCTAACATCAGGTGGTGCATTGCGGGGCCTCCGGCAGCTTTGTGGATAGCATAATGGTACACCAAACCGAATAGTGTGGTGCAACTCGGCGGGTAAGTGCCTATTTTGACAGAGGCGAAAGTCAGTTAATCACGGTATGATGTTTTCAGTCATTGCGTCGGGTTGGTAACTAGCGTTGAGAACTCTTATCTTCATTTTATGTATGATCGGTTACCTGCTGGTACTAGGCTACCTTAGCGTTTATGTCACTGATAAAATCTGTGAAAAATCCAATAACTTCAGCAAAGTCTGCCGTATGGTAGATATCTCAGAGCCCCATATTCAGAAGTAAAGATGTTCTTGTCACTTGGTTAGAACAAGGCGAACAGCAATACGACGGGGAGACTCAGTGGCCAGGTCAGGCCGATGACGACTGCGCTGACGCAGCGGATTTTAATGGTATCCTTGCTGACTAAGTACGTAAAAAACATAGAGACGAATAGGCCAATTAAATAAACGTATTGCGTTGTTACCCACAGCGATGACATGAAACCGATCCAAGTTGTTTTTTGAGCTGCGCATTCTAGGGGGTTAACCTGTGACAAGCAACGTTTGGCTCTGGCTTATTGTTCTCAGGCAAGGGGGGTTTTAGTCGTTTATCAAAAATAATTATAAATATAGATTGCTAATAACGGATGGTTATGAGTAAATGACGTCATCGGTTTGTAGCACAGACCTTATGAAAGCAGTTTTAGTAAAGCAGTTCTCAGTATTAGTGATATCCGACAGATACCTCTTCTTCCGCGAATTCTCTTCTTTAGTGCCCCATAAGTTTCCACTGAATAGCAGACCTCACTCGCCACTATGGCGGCCTAAAAAATAATGAAGGAAGTATCTATGTCTAATAAAATGACTGGTTTAGTAAAATGGTTTGACGCTGGTAAAGGTTTTGGTTTTATTTCCCCTGCTGACGGTAGCAAAGATGTGTTTGTGCATTTTTCTGCCATTCAGGGGAATGATTATAAAACGCTTGATGAAGGCCAAAAGGTTGAGTTCACCATCGAAAATGGTGCTAAAGGCCCGTCAGCTGGCAACGTTACCGCGCTGTAATCTGAGCCGGTAGGGCGATAGAAACTTGCGACAGCGATGATGGCAAAGACCGGAGCAGACAAGCGTTAACCCACCCTACCTATTCACCTCCGGCTTTGTGCCGGGGGTGAAGATTTCCCACCGCGAAAGCCTCCACCCACTATCCAGACTTCAGCAACAGAAAAGGTTATTGAGAACAGTAGGTTTTTCTGTTGTGAAAGGGCCGTGCTCAGGCCGTGTAAAGTTGGAGTGTTCGATGAACGCTTACACCGCACCATGACAGCCGGGAAAGCGACCGGCACAAATTCTAGCCCTGGCAGCCATGCCGGGGTTTTTTGTTTTACGGATGGAATATTCAGGCAGAAATACAATCAGCCAGAAACCTGAGTTATCTGGCTGATTGAGATTAAGATCGGTTTTACGCCGTTTGTTTGTGGAAAAGTGCCCGGAATACCGGGTAGATATCCTCTGGCTCGCGGATATGCTGCATGGCGAAGTTTTCAAAGGTTGCCTGCAGATTTTCATATTCACGCCACAGCGTTTGGTGGGCACGGCGTGTGATCTCGATGTAGCTGAAGTAACGCACCATCGGCAGGATCTTTTGCGCCAACAGTTCGTGACAAAGCGGTGAGTCATCCGCCCAGTTATCGCCGTCCGATGCCTGTGCGGCATAGATGTTCCACTGCGCCGGATCGTAGCGTTCCTCAACCACTTCCTCCATCAGCTTCAGCGCGCTGGAGACAATGGTACCGCCCGTTTCTTGCGAGTAGAAAAACTCCTGTTCGTCCACTTCTTTGGCCTGCGTATGGTGGCGGATATACACCACCTCAACGTTCTTATAAGTCCTGCTCAGGAACAGATAGAGCAGAATATAAAAACGTTTGGCCATGTCTTTGGTGGCCTGATCCATTGAACCTGAAACGTCCATCAGGCAGAACATCACCGCTTGGCTGGAAGGCTCTGGGCGGCGCTCATAGTTCTTGTAGCGCAAATCGAAGGTGTCGATAAAGGGCACACTGTCGATTTTCTTGCGCAGTTCGGCAATTTCTTTACGCAAGCGCTCCTCTTCCAGCAGTTGCACCGGTTCGGTGTTTTCCAACTGGGTAAGGGTATCTTCAAGCTCATGCAATGCCCGCCGTTTACCGGCCGTCATCGCGGTTCGCCGCGCCAGTGAGTTTTGCAATGAACGCACGACGCTGATATTCGCCGGTACGCCGTTAGCGGTGTAACCGGCACGATGGGTTTTGTACTCTGTTAACTGTTTGTACTGGTTTTTCTTCAGGTTTGGCAGCGCCAGATCTTCAAACAGCAGGTCGAGATACTCATCTTTTGAGATCTGGAAGACGAATTCATCTTCACCTTCTCCGTCCTGGCTGGCATTGCCTTGGCCGCTACCTCCGCCGCCACCGCCACCTTGTGGCCGTTCGACGCGGTCATTTTGCACAAAGTGATCGTTGCCTGGATGAACGCGATGGCGCGTACCGCCACGCCCCTGATGAAACATCGGTTCGCTGATATCACCCGAAGGAATCGAAACTGACTCCCCGCTGTCGACGTCGGTCACCGAACGCTTGTTGATGGCTTCGGCAATCGACTGTTTGATTTGCGACTTATAACGGCGCAAGAAGCGCTGGCGGTTCACCATGCTCTTGTTTTTGCCATTCAGCCGTCGGTCAATGAAATAGGCCATACATCCCCCAAACAACGTTGCCAACTTTCTCTACCTGCAGCTTCCAGGTTGCAGCCCGTTGGCTGCAACCCGAAAGTCACTAGGTATACAGGCTATCTATGACGCCATGGCCGCAAACATTATGAAGATTTCCTTACCCGCAGGTACCATTCACACAGCAGGCGAACCTGTTTACGGGTATAGCCTTTCTCCATCATACGGTCGACGAAGTCATCGTGTTTCTTCTGCTCATCCGTTGAGGTTTTCGCATTGAAGGAAATGACTGGCAGCAACTCTTCGGTATTCGAGAACATTTTCTTCTCGATCACCGTCCGCAGCTTCTCGTAACTGGTCCAGTTCGGATTCCGGCCACTATTATTGGCGCGGGCGCGCAGAACAAAGTTGACGATCTCGTTGCGGAAATCTTTCGGGTTGCTGATACCCGCTGGTTTTTCGATTTTCTCCAGTTCAGCATTCAAGGACTCACGGTCAAACAGTTGGCCGGTATCGGGGTCACGGTACTCCTGATCCTGGATCCAGAAATCAGCGTAGGTGACATAGCGGTCAAAAATGTTCTGGCCGTATTCGGAGTAAGATTCCAGATAAGCGGTCTGGATTTCCTTGCCGATAAACTCGGCGTATTTCGGAATCAGATAGCCTTTCAGGTGCTCCAGGTATTTTTCAGCCTGATCCTGTGGGAACTGCTCGCGTTCGATCTGCTGTTCCAGCACGTAGAACAGATGGACCGGGTTTGCAGCCACTTCAACGTGATCAAAGTTGAATACCCGAGACAGAATTTTGAAGGCGAAACGGGTCGAAAGACCGTTCATTCCCTCATCAACCCCGGCATAGTCGCGGTATTCCTGATACGACTTGGCTTTCGGATCGGTGTCTTTCAGGCTTTCGCCGTCATAAACCCGCATCTTCGAGTAGATACTGGAGTTTTCTGGCTCTTTCAGCCGTGAGAGCACGGTAAAGCGGGCCAACGTTTCCAGTGTGCCAGGGGCGCACGGAGCGTGTGTCAGCTCACTGTGATCCAGCAGCTTGTCGTAGATTTTGATCTCTTCCGACACCCGCAGGCAGTAAGGCACCTTGACGATGTAAACACGGTCGAGGAAAGCCTCGTTGTTTTTGTTGTTACGGAAGGTCACCCATTCCGATTCGTTCGAGTGCGCCAGGATAATGCCGCTGAACGGCAGGGCAGAAATCCCCTCAGTCCCGTTGTAGTTACCTTCCTGGGTGGCCGTCAGCAGAGGATGCAGCACTTTAATCGGTGCTTTAAACATTTCGACGAACTCCATGATCCCTTGGTTGGCCCGGCACAGGGCACCGGAATAACCGTAGGCATCTGGATCGTTCTGCGCGTGGTTTTCCAGTTTACGGATGTCCACTTTGCCCACCAGTGCGGAAATATCCTGGTTGTTCTCATCGCCAGGTTCGGTTTTGGCGATGGCAATTTGGTCAAGGATGGAAGGGCGAACCTTCACAACTTTGAATTTGGTGATGTCACCGCCGAACTCATGCAGGCGTTTCGCTGCCCACGGCGACATAATGGTGCCGAGATAGCGCATGGGGATGTTGTATTCTTTTTCCAGAATATTGGCATCTTCCTGCGGGTTGAACAGGCACAGCGGATGGTCATTGACCGGGCTGCGCTCCCCATTGGCGCTCAGGGTGTAAATGGGCACGCGTTGCATCAGCGCTTTCAAACGTTCTGCCAGCGATGACTTACCGCCGCCCACCGGGCCCAGCAGGTAAAGGATCTGTTTCTTCTCTTCAAGGCCCTGAGCGGCGTGTTTCAGGTAAGAAACTATCTGTTCGATAGCCTCTTCCATACCGTAGAATTCTTCGAATGCCGGATAGCGTGCGATCACTCTGTTGGAGAACAGGCGCGACATGCGTGACTCAAGCGCGGTGTCCACCATGACTGGTTCACCGATAGCCATCAGCAGACGTTCCGCCGCATTGGCATATGCACTGCGATCTTGCCGGCAAATGGTAAGAAATTCCTGCAGTGTGAACTCTTCGTCCTTGGCAGCTTCGTAGCGCTGGCGATAGTGGTCAAATATGTTCATGGCGATGCCCGTCCTTTCGTTATTAGCACAGGTTAAAGGGAGCTGGTGTTGGTATTCTGGCTCCCGAAAGAGCGACGTTATCTCTGAGTACAGCAACTCGTATGCCAACTTGGTGCGCTTATTATCACGAGTTGCGCTGTATTGCCACTGAGCCCAGGATAAATTCACCTTCTGATTTAAGCGTAGTTGCATACTGGAAAATTTCCTGCATGAAAAAAAGCTTTTTTTAAGTCATATCAATGACTCAGTTATTGCATAGTGGCCAAATGCCTTGTCTGGCGCGGGTTGCGGCGAAATATGTCATGGTTCTGCCATCAATAATTCATACTTCCGTTCTAAGTTATTCGATCTTGGTCATTTTATATTGTAAAGATTAGGCAGGTAGTTACATTTTCACATAAACTATATGCATCGTTTACTCTGCTATTTACGGAAAAAACCAGTGAAGACATCTCATTTCAAAACGCTAGCAATTGTCGCTTCTGCAATGGTGTGTGTGCACACTGCTCAAGCAGGGAACTTGTCTCTCGGGGCAGGTGTATTGGTTACGCCAGAGCCGTACCGTGGTTATCAAACCCGCGTTTATCCACTGCCCATCATTAACTATGAAGATGACAACTTCTATTTTCGCAGCCTGACGGCCGGCTATTATCTGTGGAATGATCAGCAGAACAAATTGAGCGTGATGGCGTATTACCTTCCGCAATCCTTTAAGCCTGGCGACACTGATGATGAGCGCATGAAACGCTTAGATAAACGTCGTGGTACGCTGATGGCCGGGCTGGCGTATTCCTATAATGCAGAGTGGGGAACCATCCGTACTGCATTATCGGCGGATACGCTGAATAACAGCAACGGTATGCTGGGGGATGTGACGTATCTCCACCGCTTTATGCTGGATAACTGGACGTTAGTGCCGGGAGTCGGGGTAGCCTGGAGCAGTAAGAATAAAACCGATTATTACTATGGCGTCAGCGATAACGAATCCCGTCGCAGTGGCTTGGACAGCTATTCGCCAGGTAATAGCTTCGCGCCCTATGTTGAACTGACGGCAAATTACAGGTTCAACCCGAATTGGAATGCGTTTGTCACCGGCCGTTATATCAGCTTGTCTAACGAAGTTAAGGATAGCCCGATGGTCGATAAATCCTATACGGGTATTTTGCTGACCGGGGTGAGTTACAACTTCTGAGTCTGCGCGCACGATAATTGTGCGCCGATTGCACTAAAAAGGGGCGATAGCGCCCCTTTTGCACAATGAGAGTGCAGTGCGTTCAAGGCAGGTTTAGCTGCCTTTGCGGCTGCGGAACGTCACCGCCAAGCGAGCTGGTTGTTCACCTGAGGCAAGCAGTGGTGTGGTCACTCGGCCAGTTTCCACGCATACCATGGTTTTATATCCCTCATCCGTCATATCTACCATGCTGGCAGACAATGCAGCACCTGGGTTCCAGGCGATCACGTCGCTCATATCATGATGGTTGACTTCGATGGTGCGCTGTAACACCGGGTCTTTGATCAGGCTGTTTGTCGAGGGCTGGGTATAGACCCGATCGGTCTGCCCGACAAAGACCAGATCTCCTGCCTGACGTGCGTCAGCAATATGCGCTACTTTATCGATATAGTGCTCACCAAGGCCGGCAACGCTGATGCGAGTGATATCGCCAATTGTAAAATAGGTGTGCAGCGCGGCAGTTGCCTGATAATCACCCTGAGACTCCAGCTCAATCTCGCATTCTTCGCCCAGCTTGAAACGGGCAATGAGCGTAAAGGCATGCGGCCACTGGGCGCGAGTTTGCGCGTTATCTTGCAGCGTAAAGGTCAGGATCACGCCGTTTTCATCTTCATCGTGAGCCGTTAAGTGCCAAGGCTGATTGCGTGCGAAACCGTGGGAGGGGGTTCCCGCTGTGCCGAACCAGGGCCAACAAATCGGCACACCGCCGCGGATCGCGATACCTTGTTTGAATGGGGTATTGTCACTTAGCCAGATCACTGGCCGATCGCCGTCGGGTTGCCAGGCCAGCAAATGTGCACCTTGTAAGCTAATGGCTGCTCGTACTTTGGGGTGAGTCACTACCACCACCGGCAGTTCATCCAGCTGACGCTGGCTGATAAAGGGAGTGATTTGTTCGGTAACGGGTAGGGTGAAGATTTTCTCGTACACGTAAGTTGCCTTCTTTTCGCCGCAAAAAACCAGTAAAAAGGGCGACACTCATGTCGCCCTTATGATCACTACCACCTCACGCCAAATTACTTGGAGATGTGAGCGATCAGATCCAATACTTTGTTAGAGTAACCAGTTTCGTTGTCGTACCAAGAAACCAGTTTCACAAAGGTGTCGCTCAGAGCAATACCGGCTTTCGCATCGAATACGGAAGTCAGTGTTTCGCCGTTGAAATCGGTAGAAACCACTTCGTCTTCGGTGTAGCCCAGCACGCCTTTCAGCTCGCCTTCAGAAGCGGTTTTGATAGCAGCACAGATTTCTTTGTAGGAAGCTGGTTTTGCCAGACGAGCAGTCAGGTCAACCACAGACACGTTCGGGGTAGGAACGCGGAACGCCATACCGGTCAGTTTGCCGTTCAGTTCTGGGATAACTTTACCTACTGCTTTAGCAGCACCGGTAGAAGAAGGGATGATGTTCTGGGCTGCGCCGCGGCCGCCGCGCCAGTCTTTGTGAGACGGGCCATCAACGGTTTTCTGAGTTGCGGTGGTCGCATGAACCGTGGTCATCAGCGCTTCAACGATACCGAACTTGTCGTTGATCACTTTAGCCAGCGGTGCCAGGCAGTTGGTGGTGCAAGAAGCGTTAGAAACGATTTCTTGGCCAGCGTAAGATTTATGGTTCACGCCCATAACGAACATTGGGGTGTCATCTTTAGATGGACCTGTCAGAACTACTTTCTTAGCGCCTGCAGCGATGTGCTTACGCGCAGTTTCGTCAGTCAGGAACAGGCCTGTTGCTTCTGCAACGACGTCAACGTTGACTTCGTTCCACTTCAGGTTAGCCGGATCTCTTTCTGAGGTACAACGGATGGTCTTACCGTTAACAACCAGGTGGCCGTCTTTAACTTCTACAGTACCGTTGAAACGGCCATGGGTAGAGTCGTATTTCAGCATGTAAGCCATGTACTCTGCGTCTAACAGATCGTTGATTGCAACGATTTCGATGTCAGAACGTTCCTGAGCAGCACGGAAAACAATGCGACCGATACGGCCAAAACCGTTGATACCTACTTTGATAGTCATATATTCCACCAGCTATTTGTTAGTGAATAAAAGGTTGGTTGTAAAATTACAAAAACCTTACCGAGCGTCAAGCGGAATCGTGTCAATTCTTGCGGCAAGTCAAACCTGAAACCCGGTTTTGCACGCTTATTGCACATTCCATTTACGTTTGGTCTCATCTTGATATGGGGGCAAACCACTAAGTATAAAGTCACTGCGTACAATATATGTGATCAGGATCACATTAGTTGTGGCGTAACCTTTATGCGGTATAGTTTAGGCTAAAAAGGCCTGCAGCGTTGTTAATTTTTTGTTATCATTACTTATTGTTTTCGTTGATGTTATCGACTATTTCGGGAATCGCACAAATGGCTAAAGAGACAATGCCTCATCAACCCGTCACGGAACTGAATGAAATCCAACGCTATGTTACGCAGGAGCGTGGCACAGAAGCGCCTTACTCCGGTAAGTTGCTGCACAACAAACGTGATGGGGTGTACCATTGCCTATGTTGTAACGCACCGCTGTTTTACTCCGACAGCAAGTATGATTCTGGCTGTGGATGGCCCAGTTTCTACCAGCCGGTTTCTGATGATGCCATTCTTTATCTTGATGATAATTCACATAATATGCATCGTGTTGAGATCCGATGTGGCCATTGTGATGCGCATCTGGGACACGTATTCCCCGATGGCCCGCAGCCAACGGGTGAACGTTACTGTGTCAACTCGGCATCACTGAGTTTCACCGACAATGAGAGTGGTGAGAAAACGGTGGGTTAGGGAGTCAATTGATCAACAAAATCGATTCAGCTAATTATTCATCTGTGAGTGAGGAAACGCATTGATGGAAGTGAAAGACCTGATTGCGGCCATGACGCCAGAAATCTACCGGCGGTTGGTGCAGGCCGTGGAGCTGGGTAAATGGCCTGATGGCGTTGCCCTGACGCCGGAACAGAAAGAAAACAGTCTACAGGCGGTAATGCTCTGGCAGTCGATGCACAATGCCGATCCACAGCATATGAGCATTGACACCGATGGGCAGATAGTGATGAAAAGCAAGCAGGAGCTGAAACAGCAGTTTGTTGCCGAGCCTTTGGTGAAGCTGAAACCGCAGTAAGCTGGCATACAGGGCGATGTCAGCATCGCCCTGGCCGTTTCACTTTTTCAGCGTATTGATGCCGAGTGTTTCAGCCAACTGATGGGCTAAACGGTTATTATCATCCGCACCATATTCCCAGAACATCGCCCCACCTAATCCCTTTATGGGCTAAAGGTTTGAGAAACCGGGGCGCAGCGAACAGTGCTCCACAAAATTAGCGTTGGATAAACTGTGACAGTGTCACCAATTGTGCTCCCGCTTGCTGCATCGCCAATAGTGCTTGTTGGCTATCTTCCGGTTGTAGATTGACGCCTCGGCATCCCTCTGTGATCACCGTGGTGTGGTAACCCAGATGCAAGGCGTCCAACACGCTGAATTTGACGCAATAATCCGTTGCCAACCCCATCACGGCAAGATGGGTGATCCCCTGCGACTTCAGCCAGCTATCAAGAGCCGTTTGCGTGCGATGGCCATTATCAAAAAACGCACTGTAGCTGTCGATGTTCGGGTTTTCACCTTTACGAAACACCGCTGCCAGTGCCTGTTGTTTGAGCTGCGGATGGAATGCGGCTCCAGAAGTGCCTTGCACGCAGTGTACCGGCCACCAGACCTGCGGCAATCCTTCAAGCTCACCGAGCGTGCCGGGTTGTGCGTGAGAGTTCACCGCAAAGCTGCGGTGATTGGCCGGGTGCCAATCCTGGCTGGCAATCACGACCTCCTGCCTTGCCAGGCAGGCTTCGATCGCCTGATTGGCAATGGCAATGGTCCGATCGCCTTCGGCAACCGCCAGTGCGCCACCGGGGCAAAAATCGTTTTGCAAATCAATCAGCAGTAGGGCAGTTTTCATTTCCACTCCGCGACAGGCTAGCCCGCAGGACTCAGTTCACCACGCAGATCCTGTTGCATCTGGCTGCGAATATCTTCCGGTGTCAGAGGTTGGCTCAACAGGTAATGCAGCTTGGTTAAGGCAGCCTCTACCGTCATATCAAAGCCGCTGATCACGCCAGCATGGGCCAGGGCATTGCCGGTGGCATATCCCTCCATGTTGACCCGGCCAGAGATGCACTGAGTCAAGTTAACCACTACGATGCCACGCGCAGAGGCATCGCGCAATTCATCCACCAATTCCGCCTTCTGTGGCGCATTGCCGACGCCATAAGAGCGCAGGATCAGGGCTTTTACCGGTTGCAGCAAGAAGTTACGCACTACCGCACCGGAAATCCCTGGGTAGATGGTGACCACGCCGATCGGTTGTGGCGTGATGTTATGCACTATCAGATCGCCGTGACAAACCGGCGAAGCGATGCCGGTTTGGCGGCGGATATGGATCCCGGCCTCCAGCAGCGGCGGCAGGTTGGGTGAGGCGAAGGCGTCAAAGCCGTCGGCATGGGCTTTAGTGGTGCGATTGCCGCGAAACAGTTTGTTGTTGAAAAACAGACAAACTTCATTCACCGGATGATGGGCCGCCAGATACAGCGCATTCAGCAGATTGGTCTGGCCGTCGGAACGCAGTTCTGCCAAAGGAATCTGTGACCCTGTCACAATAACCGGTTTGTCCAGGTTTTCCAGCATGAAGGATAACGCCGAGGCGGTAAAAGCCATGGTATCGGTGCCGTGCAGGATGACAAAACCATCATATTGATCGTAATGCTGCTTAATGTCGTCGGCAATATGCTGCCAGTCTTCCGGCGTCATATCAGAGGAGTCGATCAGCGGTGCATACTCATGGATGGTGAAGTCGGGCATTTCCGGGCGATGAAATTCGGTCATCAGCGACAGCTGGCGCTGTAAGTGGCCGGAAACCGGAATATAGCCGTGTTCAGAACGTTGCATCCCGATCGTGCCACCGGTATAGGCGACGTAAATGGATTTCTTGTGCATAGCATAAATCTTAATAGATTTCAGATGAGCTGAATTATAGGGGAATAAGCCCGGCAGATGCCGGGCCAGAGAGCCATGTGTTAACGCACTTCACCACAGGTCAGGCAGATAGCATAACGATGCTGTGGATCGTTCAGATTATTGAACAGGCCGGGTTGCTCCTTCACTGCCAAAGCAACCGATGCCAGCGGGGCTGGCAGCATCGACTGGAGAGCCGCAGGCAGCATTGCATGGATGGAAACACCAAACTGGCTGAGGATCATATCCGCCAGGCTTGGGTTATCCACAAACCAGTTAAGCTGCCACTGTGGCAGTTTGGCCAACTCGGCGGCTTTCTTCACGGCGTCATCAAAGTCACCCAATTGATCGACCAGGCCATTTTTCTTGGCATCATTGCCAAGCCAGACGTGGCCCTGAGCAATGAGATCAACTTGCTCTGGTGTCATGTTCCGTGCTTTAGCCACCAGATTGATAAAGTTCTTGTAGCCGTTCTCAATGTTCAACTGCATCATTTGCGAGAACTCGGCAGGTAACGCCTTGGTGATCGCTAAATCGGCCAACGGTGAGGTGGCTACCCCGTCGGTATGCACCCCAATGCTGCCCAGCGTGTTTTCAAAGGTGTTGATAATACCAAAGATGCCGATGGAGCCAGTGAGGGTGCTCGGGCTGGCGATGATGTAATCCGCAGGTGTTGAAACCCAGTAACCACCGGAAGCGGCCATCCCGCCCATGGAGACGACCACCGGTTTTCCGGCTGCTCGCACGGCGGCCAGCTCAGAGCGGATCACCTCAGAAGCGCTCACGCTGCCGCCAGGGCTATTCACACGGAAGACCACCGCTTTGATTTTCGGATCCAGGCGCGCCTGGCGCAGCTGTGCTGCAGTGCTATCACCACCGACGCTTCCAGGAGTCTGCTGGCCATCCATGATTGCGCCGTTAGCGAAGATGACGGCGATTTCCCCCCCCTGATCCGGCGTTGATTTAGGCTGATAGTCGTAGATGCTGACCGCGTTGAAATCATTGGTCTGCTTGTCCCAGCCGAAGGTTTTTATCAACTGAGCTTCAATCTCGGGGCGTGAGGCCAGTTCATCAACCTGTTTGCTGTCCAGCGCAAACTTGGCCGTATCGCCCCCGGCGGCTTGCAGGCCAGTGAGGATCGCCGCAGCCCCTGGGAACAGCTGTTCTGGCGTCAGTTGACGATTGGCGGCGACGGTTGACAGGTAATTCTGCCACAGGCCACCCACCCAGCGGCTGTCGGCATCGCGGGCTTCCGGAGACATATCGTTGCGGATCAGCGGTTCCACCGCGGATTTATAAGTCCCGACCCGGAAAATATGGGTCGTGACTTTCAGGGTGTCCAGCAAGGATTTGTAATACAGGTTGTTGGTCGCAAAGCCGTGGAGATCGACTCCCCCTTGCGGGGACAGATAGATTTTATTGGCATAGCTGGCCAGATAGTATTGTGTCTGATTGTAGCTGTCGCCAATGGCAAAGATCGGTTTGCCACTGTCGCGGAATTCGCGCAGCGCCTTGCCGATATATTGCAGAGAAGGTTGATCGGCACCGGCGAAATCATTGAGCTGCAACACCATACCCGTGATGTTTTTATCGTCTTTGGCCTTGCGAATCATGTCCACCAGGTCAAACAGCGAGTTCTCTTGCAGACGATTGCTGGAGGCGCCCAGCAACTCACGCCCCCATTGGCGAACGCGGCTGTTCATCGACGGCTGATCGACCACAACGCCGCTCAGGTTCACCAGCAGCGCGCCTCGTGGCGTTTCCACCGGCGTGCTGCTCTGGAAAGAAAGATAGATGCCGGCCCCAACCAGGACCAGCAGAATCAAAAATAAGTTCAGGATAAATTCCCTGATAAAATTCAGCAGACACCAGGTCCACTTGAAAACGCCAGCAATGAATCGCCACAATGTGCGCATGTGCTCTCCAACAAGAGTCGAGAATGTTCCGCTATCCTAATGAGCGGCCGAAGAAATGTCAGCTTTAAATCGTAAGCTATAGACAGTATTGCAGAGGCTGTAACTCACTGTGGAGCTATGTTAACGTGATCCGAATGAAAATTGTTATCAGGAGATTACAATGGATGCACTGGATCTTTTACTGAATCGCCGTTCGGCATCACGTTTGGCTGCTCCTGCGCCAAGCGGTGAAGCGCGTCAGAATATTATCAATGCCGGGTTACGCGCTCCCGATCATGGCGCATTGCAGCCGTGGCGTTTTGTGCTGATCGAAAATCAGGGTTTGGAGCGTTTCAGCACCTTGTTACAGGCGGCGGCAAAGCATGATGAGCTCGATGAAGCCGCCGTTGAAAAAGCCAGGCAGGCCCCGTTCCGCGCACCGCTGATCATTACCGTGGTGGCGCATTGCAGCGAAAATCCGAAAGTCCCCCGTTGGGAACAGGTGATTTCTGCCGGTTGTGCCGTGCAGGCGATGCAGATGGCGGCATTGGCACAAGGGTTCAATGGCATCTGGCGTACCGGTGCCTGGACGGAACATCCGCTGGTGCGTGAGGCCTTTGCCTGCCGTGAACAGGATGAGATCGTCGGTTTCCTTTATCTCGGTACCCCACAGTTGAAAGCCTCCACCAAAGTGGTGCCTCCAGACAGCACGCCTTTCGTCAGCTATTTCTGATCCTGCCTGCGGGCTATTGGCAGAAAGTGCGCGATATCCCGCAATTTTGTACTGTTTCTGAGCAGGCTATACGCATAATGCCAGCCTGCTCTTACCAATCCCCTCGGCAAGCGTTACCCTATACCCCATTGTGATATTCTGAAGCTTATTACCCAAAGGGAGTGGACTATGACATCGCCGGTCATTCGTTTAACCCAGTACAGCCACGGGGCTGGCTGCGGCTGCAAAATCTCGCCGAAAGTTCTCGAAACGATACTGCATAGCGAACAGGAAAAGTTTGTTGATCCGCGTTTACTGGTGGGCAACGAAACCCGTGATGATGCGGCGGTGTATGACATCGGTAATGGTGTTGGCATTATCAGTACCACGGATTTCTTCATGCCGATCGTCGATAACCCGTTTGATTTTGGCCGTATCGCGGCCACTAACGCCATCAGCGATGTCTATGCCATGGGCGGTAAGCCGATTATGGCGATTGCCATCCTGGGCTGGCCGATTGCGACGCTGCCTGCGGAAGTGGCGCAGCAGGTGATAGACGGCGGGCGTTATGCCTGCCAGCAGGCAGGAATCGCCCTGGCTGGCGGCCATTCGATCGACGCACCTGAGCCGATTTTCGGCCTGGCGGTGACCGGTATCGTCAGCACTGAGCGGGTGAAGAAAAACAGCGCTGCACAGGCAGGGACGAAACTGTTTCTGACCAAGCCACTGGGGATTGGCGTGCTGACAACGGCAGAGAAGAAAAGCAAACTGCGGCCAGAGCACGAAGGGCTGGCGACGCAGGTGATGTGCCAGTTGAACAAGCCTGGCGCAGACTTTGCCGACGTGGCCGGTGTGACGGCAATGACCGATGTGACGGGGTTTGGCTTACTGGGGCATCTCAGCGAAATGTGCCAGGGTTCTGAGTTACAGGCGACAGTGTGGTTTGATCAGGTGCCGAAACTGCCCGATATCGAACGCTACATCAGCGAGGGCTGCGTCCCGGGTGGTACCGGCCGTAACTTCGACAGCTATGGTCACCTGATAGGCACCATGAGCGATTTGCAGCGCCAGTTATTGTGCGATCCGCAGACCTCCGGCGGTTTACTGCTGGCCGTGCAGCCGGAAGCTGAGGCCGAGGTGCAGGCGATTGCTGCGCGCCACGGCATCACGCTGAAGGCCATCGGTGAATTGCACGCCGCCCAGCCGGGCAAACCGCTGATTGAGGTTGTGTAGTGTTAGCCATGCAGACTCGGCAGGATACCGACGACTATCGGCGCATTTTTCTGCAAGATGTGCCACTGATTGATGTGCGTGCGCCCATCGAGTTTCAGCAGGGGGCATTTCCAACGGCCATTAACCTGCCGTTGATGAACGACAATGAACGACAGGCGGTGGGAACCTGTTACAAGCAACACGGCCAGCAGGCGGCGATTGCTCTTGGGCATCGTCTGGTTAATGGCTCCTTGCGGGAGCAACGTACTCAAGCCTGGATCGCCGAATGTGCCCGGCAACCACAGGGGTATATTTATTGCTTCCGTGGTGGGTTGCGTTCGCAACTGGTGCAGCAGTGGTTACGCGAGGCCGGGGTAGACTATCCGCGAGTCAGCGGTGGCTACAAGGCACTGCGTACCTTCCTGCTGGAGACTCTGGAGTCCTGCGCTGCGCTGCCGATGGTGATCGTAGGTGGGAATACCGGCAGTGGCAAAACGTTGTTGATCAATGAGCTGATGGCAGGCATTGACTTGGAAGGTGTCGCCCGTCATCGCGGATCGTCTTTTGGCCGCACGCTGGTGGAACAACATACGCAGATTGATTTTGAGAACCACTTGGCCGTACGGATGTTGAAAAAGCAGCATGCAGGCTGCCGCCACTGGGTGCTGGAAGATGAAAGCCGGATCATCGGCTCCAATAATTTACCATTGGCATTGTTCAACGGCATGCAACAGGCGCCCTTAGTGGTGATCGACGATCCGTTTGAGGTTCGTCTGGCCCGCCTGCAGGCGGAATACATCGAGCAGATGCGTTTGGCTTTTGAACACGCCTACGGTGAGCAGGAAGGTTGGCAAAAATACGTCGAGTATCTGCACCACGGTTTGTTCGCGATTCGCCGCCGTTTGGGGTTGGAGCGTTTCCAGCAATTGACGCAATGGTTGGATCAGGCGTTGCGGTTGCAGCGGACCCAGGGCAATAGCGATGCTCACCAGCAATGGCTGGTGCCGTTGTTACAGCACTATTACGATCCAATGTATCGCTATCAGTTAGAGAAGAAGACCCAACGGATGATCTTCCGTGGTAACTATGCAGAAGTTAGAGAATTCCTGATGACGTACAGCCAGAATAACGGTGAATAATGCGACTGTTTATTGCCGAAAAACCGAGTTTGGCGCGCGCCATTGCCGATGTGTTACCTAAACCCCACCGCCGGGGGGATGGATTTATTGCCTGCGGCAACAACGATGTGGTGACCTGGTGCGTTGGCCATCTATTAGAGCAGGCGCAGCCGGATGCGTACGACAGCCGTTATGCGCGCTGGTCGCTGGCGGATCTGCCGATTATTCCCCAGAAGTGGCTGCTGCAGCCGCGTCCTTCGGTCAGCAAGCAGTTAAATGCGATAAAAAGGCTGTTAACGGAAGCCGATGAAGTGGTCCATGCCGGTGACCCGGATCGTGAAGGGCAATTGCTGGTTGATGAAGTGCTGGATTACCTGGCGTTAACGCCAGAAAAGCGCCAGAGCGTGCGCCGCTGCCTGATCAACGATCTCAACCCGCAGGCGGTGGAGCGGGCTATCGAACGCCTGCGCGATAACCGCGACTTTATTCCGCTGTGTGTTTCCGCGCTGGCGCGTGCTCGTGCCGACTGGCTGTATGGCATCAATATGACCCGAGCCTACACGCTGTTGGGGCGCAATGCGGGCTATGACGGGGTGCTATCGGTTGGACGGGTGCAAACGCCGGTGTTAGGGCTAGTGGTGCGGCGTGACGAAGAGATTGAAAACTTCGTGCCTAAAGATTTCTTTGAAGTGAAAGCGCATATCGTTACGCCGAAAGAGGAGCGTTTTGTTGCACTGTGGCAACCGAGCGACTCCTGTGAGCCTTATCAGGATGAAGAGGGGCGTTTGCTGCATCGCCCGCTGGCCGAGCACGTGGTCAAGCGTATTGAGGGCCAGCCTGCGCGGGTGACCTCTTATAATGATAAACGGGAATCAGATACCGCCCCGTTGCCGTTTTCCCTTTCCACGCTGCAAATCGAGGCAGCGAAGCGTTTTAACCTCAGTGCCCAGCAGGTGCTGGATATCTGCCAGCGGCTGTATGAAACCCATAAGTTAATTACTTACCCGCGCTCCGACTGCCGCTACCTGCCAGAAGAGCATTTCGCCGGGCGCCATGCGGTGCTGAACGCCATCAGCGTGCATCAGCCAGACCTTTACCCGCAACCGGTGATCGACAGTGAACGCCGTAACCGCTGCTGGGATGATAAAAAGGTGGATGCACACCATGCGATCATCCCGACGGCCCGTGCCAGCAAAGCCAACCTGAGCCAAGACGAACTGAGCGTCTATGGTCTGGTGGCCCGTCAATATCTGATGCAGTTCTGCCCGGATGCGATGTTCCGCAAATGCGTCATTGAACTGGATATCGCCGGTGGAAAGTTTATCGCCAAGGCGCGTTTTCTGGCTGAAGCCGGGTGGCGTACCCTGCTGGGCAGTAAAGAGCGTGATGAGGAAAATGAAGGCGCGCCCTTGCCGGTGGTCGCCAAGGATGACGAACTGCTGTGTGAGCGGGGTGAAGTGGTGGAACGCCAGACGCAGCCGCCGCGGCCATTCACCGATGCCAGCCTGCTTTCTGCCATGACCGGGATTGCGCGTTTTGTGCAAGACAAAGCATTAAAGAAAATTCTGCGTGCCACCGATGGTTTAGGCACGGAAGCAACGCGTGCGGGCATTATCGAGCTATTGTTCAAGCGGGCGTTTCTCTACAAGAAAGGGCGCTATATCCATTCCAGTGAAACCGGGCGGGCGTTGATTCATTCCCTGCCGGATCTGGCTGCGCGGCCTGATATGACGGCGCAGTGGGAGGCTACCCTGACGCAAATCAGCGAGAAATCCTGCCGTTATCAGGACTTTATGCAGCCGCTGGAAGGCACCCTGCAGGAGCTGATTTATCAGGCCAAACAAAGCCGGGCCAGCATGGCGTTTCGCGGTTTACCACCTCCGCCTGCCGCAGGGGCGAAAAAACGTAAAAAAAGTGCTCCCAAGGCGTAGTGCGGGTTAGCTCAGTACAAAGCTGCATCATCATGCAGCCATTGGCTCAGTTGGGTAAGGTAGCAATATAGCTTTCCAGCAGAGGGATATCCGCCGGGGCGAGGGGGTAATCACGTGCTTGCCGCGGCGTTACCCAGGCCAGTGCCGAATGGCAGCGCTGTTGCAATTCACCGCTGAATGTCTCGATCTGCCAGGCATGCAAACGGATGATTCTTTCGCCTTGCTGCCACTGCGTGCTGGCAAGGTAATTTCCTACGCAGGCCACAATGCCCAACTCTTCGTGCAGTTCACGAGCCAGAGCCTGTGGCTGGCTCTCATGCGCTTCAACCTTGCCACCGGGGAACTCCCACAAACCGGCCTGATCGCTACTGCTATCGCGCTGGGCGAGTAAAATTCTGCCGTCTTTTTCCATAATGGCGGCGACAACGTCGATGATTTTCATATGAATGATCGGTAAGGCCCCGTTATCACCACGGGGCAGGGAATTACAGTGAAAACTCGGCCCAGACCGGCGCATGGTCGGAAGGTTTTTCCATCCCGCGGATCTGATAGTCAATACCCGTCGCCTTGCAGCGTGCGGCCAGAGGCGTGCTGGCCAGTAACAGATCGATACGCAGCCCACGGTTTTCATCGAAGCCGCGCGAACGGTAATCAAACCATGAGAATTCGTCGTTGCGCTCCGGGTTGGCGTGGCGATAGGTATCCACCAACCCCCAGTCCAACAGGCGTTCCATCCATTCACGCTCTTCAGGCAGGAAAGAACATTTGCCGGTACGCAACCAACGTTTGCGGCTATCTTCGCCGATGCCGATATCAAAATCACTGGGGCTGATGTTCATATCACCCATGATCAATACCGGGGATTCCGCAGAAAGCTGCTGCTCCAAGTAATTTTGCAGATCCTGATAGAAACGGGTTTTGGCCGGGAATTTGACCGGGTGGTCGCGGCTCTCTCCTTGTGGGAAATAGCCATTAATCACCGTCAGCGTTCCCTGCGGAGTTGCCAGATCGGCCATGATAATCCGGCGTTGGGCATCGTCTTCGTCAGTTGGAAAACCACGACGCACGGCAAGCGGTTTCTCTTTGGTCAGCAGGGCAACACCGTAGTGGCCTTTTTGCCCATGGTAGAACACGTGATAACCATGCTGGCTTACCTCTTCCAGCGGAAACATATCGTCGTGAACTTTTGTTTCCTGTAGGCCGATCACATCCGGCTGATGTTGATCAATAATGGCGGCCAGTTGATGTGGACGAGCACGCAGTCCATTGATATTAAAAGAGACAAACTTCATGAGCGATGCCGTTTTTATCAGAAAAATGTGTTCAGATAGTAGCAGAGTTTGGCCGGAAAGGTAACGCGGACCAGCGGCAGAGGGCCGCTGGCTGGGGGTGTTATTTTGCCCAACGGTCGTAATTTTTGGCTTGGTAATCGTCAAGCTGTTGTAACAGAGTTTGTGCTGAATGACTGATGTGCAGGGTGTTGAGGTAATCCTGGCGCATGAAGCCCTGATCGGCCACCTGCTGCAAAAAACCACTCAATGGACGGTAAAAATCATTTACATTCAGCAACCCGACCGGCTTGTTGTGATAGCCGATCTGCCCCCAGGTCCAGATTTCGAACAGTTCTTCCAAGGTACCAATACCGCCGGGCAGAGCAATAAATCCGTCAGCCAGCTCGGCCATCCGCGCTTTGCGGGTATGCATATCAGGCACCACTTCCAGCTTGGTTAAACCACGATGCGCCGTTTCTGCTTCCACTAAACGTTCGGGGATGACGCCGACAACTTCGCCGCCAGCTTCGAGTACCGCGTCGGCGACAATGCCCATCAGCCCTTTTTTACCGCCACCATAGACTAGACGCCGCCCCTGAGTAGCGATCACCTGCCCCAGAATACGCGCATTTTCAGCATAGGCCGGGTCAATCCCTTCGCTGGCACCACAAAAAACGCAGATATTGTTACGCATACACAGTTCCTTACCGCTTTCAAAGAAGCCAGTGGTATAACGAATTGTGAGCGGGAGTTCAAGTAGGGGATTCATTGGTTGGAGCGACTTAAGCGCTGAGTGGGAAGGATGACCGCGCTAAAGCGCGTTGTCTCGCTGCGCTCGACTCGAACCTTGGTCGAAGCTTCTCATCCTTCCCCTGTGCGAAGAAATATGGGTATACGGAGTTGATTGTGACTTTGGGGGGATTATACAAGGATGGTGGTGGGGGAAGGATTCGAACCTTCGAAGTCTGTGACGGCAGATTTACAGTCTGCTCCCTTTGGCCGCTCGGGAACCCCACCAGGGGTATTGATTAAAAAGCCTGCTGAATTTTTTGAGTGCTTCACGCTAAGGATTACCGCGCCGCGCTCGAGATTTGTCATCTTTCCCTCAATATTCGATAAGACTCCGCTTTTCACGGCACTCCCGGCGATAGAAGAAAGATGGTGGTGGGGGAAGGATTCGAACCTTCGAAGTCTGTGACGGCAGATTTACAGTCTGCTCCCTTTGGCCGCTCGGGAACCCCACCACTGGCCTTGCTTAACGAATGCCTGTCTCGGTAAGCGGGGCGCATCATATCAGATGAAGCGCTCGTGTAAAGCATTGAAATGCAGAAAATGAATTGTTTGCCGTTTTTTTATTCTTGGCGGTGTTTCCGTGAACGAAAGACACCGCTTTCTTGCACAACTACAGGATCACCGTGCGGTTGCCATACACGAATACCCGTTGCGCCAGCACACGATATAAAGCACGGCTGAGCACGTTTTTCTCTACATCGCGCCCGGCACGCATCATATCTTCTGCCGAATAGGTGTGATCGACATGAATGACATCCTGCATGATGATCGGGCCTTCATCCAGGCTGTCGTTCACGTAGTGTGCCGTGGCACCGATAATCTTCACGCCACGCTCATACGCCTGGTGGTAAGGGCGTGCGCCGATAAAGGCGGGCAGGAACGAATGGTGAATATTAATCACCTGATTCGGGTAACGTTGCACGAATTCCGGCGTTAGAACGCGCATATACTTGGCCAGCACGACGTAGTCAGGCAAGTACTGATCGATCTGCGCCGCCATTTTCTGATCGTGCTGTTCGCGCGTCAGGCCTTCGTGGCTCACCAGATGGAAAGGAATATCGAAGCGCTCTACCAACGTCTGTAAGGTGGCGTGGTTACCAATAACGGCGGCGATTTCAACATCTAAACCACCATAAGCGCTTTTCATCAGCAGATCGCCCAGGCAGTGGGCCTCTTTGGTGACCAGCACCACGATGCGCCGGCGGCCCGCGCTGTGTAACTCGCGCACCGAACCTTGGGGTAATGCACCGTCCAGATCCGCCAGCAGCGTGGCATCGTTGAAAATCCCCTCCAGTTCGGTACGCATAAAGAAGCGGCCGGTCAGGTGATCCACAAATTCATTGTTCTGCACGATATTCAGTTCATGCTTGTAACAGATGTTGGTGATCTTGGCGATCAGCCCTTTGGCATCGGGGCAGATGGTGCGTAGAATTTTTCTTTGTACATTTTGGTGTGGCATGGGTATGTGGATCCTGTCTGATACTTAGAGCCTATCCCAGTAGGCTTTTAACTCGCAGGCTCATTGCCCGCAGCACTTTTTATATTTTTTGCCTGAACCGCAGGGGCAAGTGGCATTTCGACCCGGTTGGGGGTTGATTCCGTCGATATAGTACCAGCGTTGCCCAAGGCGAAGAAAGCGTGAACGTTCATGTATCGCACTAGGCTTAGCTGCGTCATCGGCGAAACGGGCCACGAACTCGACATAGCCTTCGTCGGCGTTGCTGCCAGCTTGTTCGTTCACCACCGTCAGGCCAAGCCATTCGGTATGCGCGAAACTGCCGACGATCGCGCCACGTGACTCTTCTGCCCGGCAGTCTGGGTGCCAGGTAGCAATCAGATAATCTGCGCAATGCTTTACATAGGCGGTATAGCGTGAACGCATCAGTTTGCCAGGGGTAGAGGCGTGCTGGTTGCCATAAATCAACGGCTCGCAACAAAGGCTATACGCCAGCCCGCTGCCACAAGGGCATAATTCAGTCACAAGAGTGCCTCAAGGTGGTTGGCTCAGAGGTGTATCAGAGCCAAAGCTAAAATAAATTTATACCTTTCATACTTCAAGTTGCATTTGCGCGTTCACCCGAGTCACTTACTTGAGCGAGCTTCTGGGGATTATGAACCTCATGGAGGCTCACCCTACGGGCCAGCGTTGTTCAAATCGGTCTTTGACCGGTTTGCCGCTCGAATTATTTTGGGTATAGCGCATATGTTACCTAACATTATTCTTCAGTGACAATGTACCCTACGATCAAGGGTGAATGAATTCACCAAGCACAGGATGGCAGATAATGCGGAAAATCAAAATCGGGCTGGCATTAGGTGCAGGGGCCGCAAAAGGCTGGGCGCATATTGGGGTGATCAATGCGCTGCGAAAACGAGGAATTGAAATTGATATCGTTGCCGGTTGTTCGGTGGGTGCGCTGGTCGGTGCAGCGCTTGCTTGTCACCGGCTGCCTGCGATGGAGCACTGGGTGCGTTCATTCAGCTATTGGGACGTGATCCGGCTGATGGATCTTACCTGGCAGCGTGGTGGCTTATTACGTGGCGAACGCGTCTTCAATGCGGTTGGTCAACTATTGAAAGTTGATGATTTCGCCGATTGCGCACTCAAATTTGGCGCTGTCACGACCAATCTCAGCACCGGGCGTGAACTGTGGATGACCAAAGGGGATATCCAACAGGCAATTCGTGCTTCGTGCAGTATGCCGGGGTTGTTGGCTCCTGTATGGTTTGAGGGGTATTGGCTGGTGGATGGTGCATTAGTGAACCCGGTACCCATTTCACTGACCCGTGCGATGGGGGCAGATATTGTGATTGCGGTGGATTTACAACATGATGCGCATCTGATGCAGCAGGATTTATTCTCAGTGCACAACACAAGTGAAGACGCTACCAGTGAAGAGGTAAACAATGCCGTAATAGATAACTGGCGCGGGCGTCTGCGAGATCGCATCAACAAAGTGATGCTGAAGAAACCCAGCTTTACACCGACCGCGATGGAGATCATGAGTACCTCGATCCAGATGCTGGAAAACCGGGTAAAACGCAATCGCATGGCCAGCGATCCCCCTGATGTCTTGATACAACCGTACTGCCCGCAGATATCCACGTTGGATTTTCATCGTGCGAGCGAGGCGATTGAAGCTGGCAGACTGGCGGTCGAAAAACAGATAGATATCTTGGCACCATTGATAAAAAATAAATAATTACCGGTTCTTAGAGTGGAATGATGCTGTTAGGGAGACTTTCGGCAGGCGTAAGTGACCATTATGAGCCACTATTACATCATGAAAAGGGAAGAGGCTCGGCCGATGGTATTACCACTGACAAACAAGCGCATCTTAGTTGTTGAGGACGAACAGGTGTTTCGTTCGGTGCTTGTTGGCTATCTGAAATCGTTGGGCGCGCAAACCAGTGAGGCAGTCAATGGTTTGCTGGCGCTGAGTGCGGTTGAAGAAGTGAACCCTGATTTAATCCTGTGCGATCTGGCTATGCCGGAAATGAACGGTATTGAGTTTGTTGAACATCTGCGTTTGCAAGGCATACAAATCCCCGTGCTGGTGATCTCGGCGACCGATAAAATGACGGATATTGCCAAGGTATTGCGCCTGGGCGTGCAGGATGTGCTGTTAAAACCGCTTACCGATCTGAACCGTTTGCGTGAGGCAATACTGGAGTGCTTATACCCCAATATGTTTACGTCTCAGGCCATTGAAGAAGTTGAACTGTTCAAAGATTGGGATGCGTTGAGCAAAAATCCTTCCGAGGCGGTGAGGTTGCTTAAGCAATTACAGCCGCCAGTGCAGCAGACAATTGCTCATTGTCGTATTAATTATCGCCAGTTAACGACGGCTGAAAGCCCCGGATTAGTGTTGGATATTGCCGCCTTATCAGATAAGGATCTGGCTTTTTATTGTCTGGATGTAACGCGTGCCGGTGATAATGGGGTATTGGCCGCTTTGTTGCTACGTGCATTATTCAATGGGTTATTGCAGGATCATTTAGCAAATCAGCAGCATCGTCTGCCGCAAATGTCAGCATTGTTAAAGCAAGTTAATCAATTATTGCGTCAAGGGAAGCTGGAAGGGCAATTTCCACTGTTGGTTGGTTATTATCACGCCGAATATAAAAATCTGATCCTTGTTTCGGCCGGTTTGCATGCCAGCGTAAATACCGGCGATAATCAAATCCAGCTAAGTACGGGCATACCTTTAGGGACGCTGGGGGCGACGTATATGAATCAGATCAGCCAACGTTGTGAGGCCTGGCAGTGCCAGGTATGGGGCAGTGGTGGTCGATTACGTTTGATGCTGAGTGCTGAATAAGACATCAATGACCCCTTTATCCTGCCACATTCTGCTATTCAAAACGTCTATTTAACGTCAGAATTTCGCTGTTAGGTAATTGTCTTAAATGCACACTATTTGTCGTTGGTGTAATGCTCGGTAGGTTTAAGCTGGTATACTTCGTGGGTTTTTTTGTATAGCAGATTAAGTTCATAATTTGAGCTCGTATTATGGAGAGGAAATAATGCCTGCTTTAGATCGTAAAGTCAGAAAAGCGGTTATCCCCGTAGCAGGATTAGGCACGCGGATGTTGCCAGCAACGAAAGCCATTCCGAAAGAGATGCTACCGCTGGTTGACAAGCCATTGATTCAGTATGTGGTGAATGAGTGTATTGCCGCAGGAATCAATGAGATTGTTTTGGTTAGCCATTCCTCTAAGAATTCTATTGAAAATCATTTTGACACCAGTTTTGAGCTCGAAGCGATGTTGGAAAAACGAGTGAAACGCCAACTACTGGATGAGATTCAATCTATTTGCCCGAAAAATGTCACCTTGATGCAGGTGCGTCAAGGCGTTGCCAAAGGGCTTGGTCATGCGATCATGTGTGCATATCCCTTGGTGGGGAATGAACCGGTCGCCGTTGTGCTGCCAGACGTCATTATTGATGAATACAGTGCCGATCTGAAAAAAGACAACCTGCGTGAAATGCTGCAGCGCTTTGAACAAACCGGCATCAGCCAGATTATGGTTGAACCGGTGCCGCATAAAGATGTCGGTAACTATGGCGTGGTCGATTGCCGAGGAGTGACGCTGCGGCCCGGTGAAAGCGCGCCCATGGTCAGCGTGGTTGAAAAACCATCACCCGATGAGGCGCCATCTGACTTGGCAATTGTAGGGCGTTATGTGCTTTCCGCCGATATCTGGGCACTGCTGGCTAAGACCCCACCGGGAGCCGGTGATGAAATTCAGCTCACCGATGCGATTGATATGCTGATGCAGAAACAACCTGTGGAAGCCTATCACCTGAAAGGCGTGAGTCATGACTGTGGTAATAAATTAGGCTATATGCAGGCTTTTGTTGAATACGGTCTGCGTCATGCTAGCTTGGGGCAAGAATTTTCACTGTGGCTGAAACACTTGGTGAAGAGCGCACAGAAATAATTTTATAGCTTATGGTCTTAATTTGAAAAACTAGGATTTTCCAATGAAAGTAACAGTTTTCGGTATTGGTTATGTTGGCCTGGTACAGGCTGCGGTGCTGGCTGAAGTTGGCCACGATGTCATGTGTATCGATGTAGACGAAAAGAAAGTGGAGAACCTCAAGAAGGGAAATATTCCTATTTTTGAGCCTGGTTTGACGCCATTGGTGCAACAGAATTACGAGGCCGGGCGCCTGCACTTTACCACGGATGCTAAAGCCGGCGTGGCCCACGGTGCTATTCAGTTTATTGCCGTAGGGACGCCCCCCGATGAAGACGGTTCTGCCGATCTTAAATATGTGACGGCGGTGGCGCGCACCATTGCAGAATATATGACCGATCCTAAAGTTGTGATTGATAAATCTACCGTGCCGGTAGGCACTGCAGATAAAGTGCGTGAAGTAATGACCGAGACGCTGCGTAAACGCGGCAGTTCCATTGCGTTTGACGTGGTTTCCAACCCGGAGTTTCTCAAAGAAGGGGCGGCGGTGGCTGACTGCATGCGTCCTGAGCGTATTGTTCTTGGCACCGATAACAAAGATGTTATCGAACCCCTGCGTGAATTGTATGAGCCGTTTAACCGCAATCACGATCGCATGATTCTGATGGATATCCGCAGTGCAGAGCTGACCAAGTACGCGGCTAACTGTATGCTGGCCACTAAAATCAGCTTTATGAACGAAATCTCCAATCTGGCAGAAATGCTGGGCGCTGATATCGAGAAAGTACGCCAAGGTATCGGTTCTGATTCCCGCATCGGTTATCACTTTATTTATCCTGGCTGCGGCTACGGTGGCTCCTGTTTCCCAAAAGATGTTCAGGCGCTTATTCGCACGGCAGAACATATTGGCTATCAGCCGAAGATATTGCAGGCGGTAGAGCAGGTAAACTCTCAGCAGAAATATAAACTGACGGAGTTTATCAAGCGTCACTTTGGTCATGATGTGAAAGGGAAAACTTTTGCTCTCTGGGGCTTAGCCTTTAAACCCAATACTGATGATATGCGTGAGGCATCCAGCCGAGTGCTGATGGAAACCCTGTGGGAATTAGGCGCCTCTGTGCAGGCCTACGATCCCGAGGCGATGACCGAAGCACAGCGTATCTATGGCCAGCGTGCTGATTTGAAGTTGATGGGGACCAAAGAGGCGGCATTGCAGGACGCCGACGCCTTGGTTATCTGCACCGAATGGCAGAATTTCCGTGCGCCAGACTTTGACGTGATGAAAAAGGCGCTGAAGCAGCCAGTAATTTTTGATGGGCGTAACCTGTTTGATCCAGAACGCTTGCAGGCGCGCGGTTTTACTTATTATGGTATTGGTCGCGGCGCATCGATTCAGCCGGTTATTTAAGAGGTGAGCATGAAATTCCTGGTTACAGGCGCTGCAGGGTTTATTGGGTATCACGTAGTAGAGCGTTTGTTAGCCGCTGGGCATCAGGTTGTCGGCATCGACAACCTGAATGATTATTATGATGTCGGCTTGAAGCTGGCACGACTTGATCTGCTGGCTGATAAACCGACATTTCAATTTATCAAGCTGGATCTGGCCGATCGCAGCGGTATTGCCGGGCTTTTCGTGGCACACCAGTTTGAGCGTGTTATTCACCTTGGTGCTCAGGCCGGAGTACGCTATTCGTTGGATAATCCGTTGGCTTATGCGGATGCAAACCTGATTGGTCATCTGAACATCCTTGAAGGGTGTAGGCATAATAAGGTAGGGCATTTACTGTATGCCTCATCCAGTTCGGTATATGGCCTTAACCGTAAGTTGCCATTTTCGACGGAAGATTCGGTTGATCATCCGATATCCTTGTACGCCGCAACCAAAAAAGCTAATGAATTGATGGCTCATAGCTATTCGCATTTATATGGGCTTCCTACAACGGGCTTGCGTTTTTTCACCGTTTACGGTCCTTGGGGCCGTCCGGATATGGCCCTGTTTAAATTTACTAAAGCGATATTGGCGGGTGAGAGCATTGATGTATATAACCACGGCGAAATGCATCGTGACTTTACTTACATTGATGATATTACCGAGGCGGTTGTACGTTTACAGGCCATTGTTCCTCAGCCTAATGCCAATTGGACGGTTGAACAAGGTTCGCCAGCGACCAGTTCTGCGCCATATCATGTTTATAATATCGGCAATAGTCGCCCGGTGAAACTGATGGAATATATCCATGCTCTGGAAAAGGCATTAGGTATCACCGCTCGCAAGAATATGTTGCCGATGCAACCTGGCGACGTTATGGATACCAGTGCGGATACTGACGAGCTTTACCAAACTATCGGTTTTAAGCCTGAAATCGGCGTTGAAGAAGGCGTTAAGCGGTTTGTAGCATGGTATAAAACGTTTTATAAAGTTCAGTAAGTGGATACATGGCTGGGTAAATAAAGGGGCTTCGGCCTCTTTTTTTGTGCTTTCAGAATCTGGCTGACGTCTTGCAATGGAAACCCAGAAGGAACATTCTTGAAAAGCAAAAAGCTCCCGTTGGGAGCTTTTTGAGTGCGCTAAAAGCCGCTATTACAGCAGGAAATCGTCTAAGGATTTACCTTGCTCTTCGATAGCTTTTTTAATCACAGCCGGAGTACGGCCCTGGCCGGTCCAGGTTTTCATTTCGCCGTTTTCGTCTTTATATTGATATTTAGCTGGGCGTGCTGCACGTTTTGCTTTGCCTGCGGCTTTGGTTGCAGCCATAGTCTGCAGCAATTCGTTTGGATCAATACCATCAGCAATCAACATTTCACGGTATTGCTGCAGCTTACGAGTGCGCTCTTCAATTTCTGCTTGAGCTTGGCTGTCTTCTTCGCGACGCTCGTTAACCACAACTTCCAATTTCTCCAGCATCTCTTCCAGAGTTTCGAGGCTGCATTCTCTTGCCTGTGCACGTAGAGTGCGGATGTTGTTCAAAATCTTTAATGCTTCGCTCATTGTTCTAGTCTCAAATTATATTGGTGGAGGGGCGTTTGGATAATAATAGAGTGCTCTTTTCTTTTCTGCAATAGCCAAATTGAAAGAGTCCCACATTTATCTTTAAAAAAACCGATATTGAGAACTCTCTTGCTAATAGTACCGGTGAACCTAACTATTACGCCACATGTCTCTAAGCTAAATTCTTAACGCTGCGTCGCGTGTTCATCAGTCTAAAAGGCATTTTGCTGGGCAGTTATAATTGCGTTGTATAACAATATGAGGATGAGTTTTCGGGCATAATCACTATCGGGAGGCGCAGACATTGTAAACAAAGGGGGGATATGCGTAAAGATAACCTAAGGAGCGTCATATCATGTGAGCATGCAATTAACACCTTAGGAATTGGTGATAAGGTTTTTAATAGCGCGCGCGCTCCTCGCAAGCTCGCATCTCATCGGTCTGTCCATCAACCTCTTGTTGCCATTAATGAGTTTGGTTAACCATTGGTAATAATTAAATTTTGGCGGTCATGTAGGGGTATCCTGTAAATAGATGTAAAAACGGACAAGCTTTGCAGCAAAATGCTTCATCTGCTGGCTGGCTTATTACCTGTTCCGAGAATGATTTGTGGGTAGGCTGAGTCTGGCTGAAGGATATGCTACACTGGTCAACGCATCTTTGACTGAATATTTCTTATACCACTGGAGTCGCGGGCTATGGCTCAACTTTATTTTTATTACTCTGCTATGAATGCAGGAAAATCCACCGCGCTATTACAATCTTCATATAACTATCAAGAACGTGGTATGCGAACCTTAGTGTTTACGGCTGAGATTGATCACCGCTTTGGTGTGGGTAAAGTCAGTTCCCGAATAGGGCTGTCGTCGCAAGCACAGCTCTACAATAAAGAAACGCAACTGTATGCCATGATTAACCAAGAACATCAGCAGCAGCCCGTACACTGCGTTTTGGTTGATGAAAGCCAATTCCTGACTAAAGGGCAGGTAGAAGAGCTTTGTGAGGTGGTTGATCAACTGGATATTCCGGTATTGTGTTACGGCTTGCGCACGGATTTCCTTGGCGAACTGTTTGTTGGCAGCCACTATTTGCTGGCTTGGGCAGATAAGCTGGTAGAGCTTAAAACCATCTGCCACTGCGGCCGTAAAGCCAATATGGTGCTGCGTTTAGGGGAGAACGGCAAAGCGCTGCATGCGGGCGAGCAGGTGGTTATCGGCGGCAATGAAAGCTATGTCTCCGTATGCCGTAAACATTATAAAGAAGCGATAAAGACCCAGGAGTGATCTTGCCTCAGGCGCTCACAGCTCGCTTCTGTGCGGTTTTAACCGAATGCCTATAATTAGTGCTGGTTTACCGTGAAATGAGCGTAGAAGGCGTTAAGCGCCGTTTGGATGTCTATACCTGTCATACGCCAAGTTGCTTGGGTGTTGGCTGCGTGACTCGGCCCATATTGGGCCTCGCCCCTTTGGGGCCGCTGCAAGCAGCGTTCAAATCTGCCAAGCAGATTTGTCGTTCACCCCAGCCACTTACCTGAGTAAGCTCTTGGGGCTTCGCTCAGTTGCCGCCTACAAGCAACTCGAATTATTTTGAGTATATAAAAAAACCCGCCTTTTCAGCGGGTTTTTGTCAGCTCAAAGAGCCTGTTACTTCTTGGACTTTTTTTCTGCCTTGACGGCAACCGGAGCCACTACCGCAGCCTCTTCTGTGGCTTCGCTGAATTCGCGGCCATAGAAGGTATCCAGCATGATTTGCTTCAGTTCAGCAATCAGCGGATAACGTGGGTTAGCCCCAGTACATTGGTCATCAAATGCGTCTTCAGACAGCTTGTCGACTTTCGCCAGGAAGTCCGCTTCCTGCACGCCAGCTTCACGGATAGAAGCAGGGATGCCCAGCTCCGCTTTGATCTCATCCAGCCATTTCAGCAGTTTCTCGATCTTCTGTGCCGTGCGGTCGCCAGCAGCACTCAGGCCGAGGTGATCGGCGATCTCAGCGTAGCGACGACGTGCCTGTGGGCGGTCATACTGGCTGAATGCGGTCTGCTTGGTCGGGTTATCGTTCGCGTTATAGCGGATAACGTTAGAGATCAACATGGCGTTGGCCAGGCCGTGCGGGATATGGAACTCGGAGCCCAGTTTGTGGGCCATGGAGTGACACACACCCAGGAAGGCGTTGGCGAACGCAATACCGGCGATAGTCGCGGCGTTGTGAACACGTTCACGAGCGACTGGGTTCTTCGCACCTTCTTTATAGCTGGCTGGCAGATATTCTTTCAGCAGTTTCAGCGCTTGCAGTGCCTGACCGTCTGAATATTCGTTGGCCAGTACAGAAACATAAGCTTCCAAGGCATGAGTCACCGCATCCAGGCCGCCGAAGGCGCACAGGGATTTCGGCATATTCATCACCAGGTTGGCATCGACAATCGCCATATCCGGGGTCAGCGCATAGTCTGCCAGAGGGTATTTCTGGCCAGTAGCGTCATCGGTCACTACCGCAAACGGCGTCACTTCTGAACCGGTACCTGAAGTGGTGGTGACGGCGATCATCTTCGCTTTCACACCCATTTTCGGGAACTTGTAGATACGCTTACGGATATCCATAAAGCGCAGCGCCAGGTCTTCGAAGTGGGTTTCAGGATGCTCGTACAGTACCCACATGATTTTCGCGGCGTCCATCGGTGAACCACCACCCAGCGCGATGATCACGTCCGGCTTGAAGGAGTTCATCTGCTCGGCGCCCTTACGGACGATGCTCAGCGTTGGGTCGGCTTCTACTTCAAAGAACACTTCAGTTTCAATACCGTGCGATTTCAGAACTTTGGTGATCTGATCGGCATAGCCGTTATTGAACAGGTAGCGGTCGGTCACGATAAAGGCGCGTTTTGCCCCATCGGTAGCCACTTCTTCCAGCGCGATAGGCAGTGAGCCACGGCGGAAGTAGATTGATTTAGGAAGTTTGTGCCACAACATGTTTTCTGCTCGCTTCGCTACAGTTTTCTTGTTGATCAGGTGTTTTGGACCGACGTTTTCAGAGATGGAGTTACCACCCCATGAACCGCAGCCCAGCGTCAGCGATGGCGCGAGTTTAAAGTTGTACAGGTCACCGATACCGCCCTGAGAAGCAGGGGTGTTGATCAGGATACGTGCGGTTTTCATCTTGTCGCCGAAGTACTCAACGCGCGCAGTCTGGTTGTCTTGGTCGGTATACAGGCAAGAGGTGTGGCCAATACCGCCCATGGCGACCAGTTTCTCGGCTTTGCTGACCGCGTCTTCGAAGTCTTTGGCACGATACATGGCCAGAGTCGGCGACAGTTTTTCGTGGGCAAACGGCTCGGATTCGTCAACCAATTTCACTTCACCGATCAGGATCTTGGTGTTGGCAGGGACTTTAAGACCGGCCATTTCAGCGATTTTTGGTGCAGACTGGCCGACGATGGCGGCATTCAGGCCACCATTTTTCAGGATGATATCCTGCACGGCTTTCAGCTCTTTCCCCTGCAGCAGGTAGCCACCATGGGAAGCGAAACGCTCGCGAACGGCATCGTACACAGAGTCAACCACGATAACTGACTGTTCAGAGGCGCAGATCACGCCGCTGTCGAAAGTTTTCGACATCAGGATAGACGCCACAACGCGCTTGATATCGGCAGTTTCATCAACCACCACCGGCGTATTACCTGCACCCACACCGATAGCCGGTTTGCCGGAGCTGTAGGCTGCTTTTACCATGCCTGGGCCACCGGTGGCCAGAATCAGGTTGATGTCTGGGTGATGCATCAGTTGGTTAGAGAGATCAACGGTAGGCTGATCGATCCAGCCGACGATATCTTTTGGTGCACCCGCTGCGATAGCGGCCTGCAGCACAATGTCTGCGGCTTTATTGGTAGCGTTTTTCGCACGAGGGTGTGGTGAGAAAATAATACCGTTACGGGTCTTCAGGCTGATCAGCGCTTTGAAGATGGCGGTAGAGGTTGGGTTGGTGGTAGGGACGATACCGCAAATCAGACCAATCGGTTCAGCGATAGTGATGGTACCGAAAGTATCGTCTTCTGAGAGGATACCGCAGGTCTTTTCATCTTTATAAGCGTTGTAGATATATTCAGAAGCGAAGTGGTTCTTGATCACTTTATCTTCAACGATACCCATACCGGATTCTTCGACGGCCATTTTAGCCAGGGGAATACGGGCATCGGCGGCGGCGAGGGCAGCAGCGCGGAAAATTTTATCAACCTGCTCTTGCGAGAAGTTGGCATACTCGCGCTGGGCTTTTTTGACACGTGCTACAAGCTCGTTCAGTTCAGCGACATTCGTTACAGCCATAATGCTCTCCTGATAATGTTAAACTCTTTCAGTGAATAAGCCGTTCGAGCAACTAGTATAGCCTTGTGAGAGAAGGGTGTCTGTTAAGGCACCACGGCTTTCTCGTCTTTGGCGACTCGCACTGCTGATTGACTTAAAGAGCTTCAAGTACAGTAGAGGAACAGCGATGCGCTCTGAAACCTGTTCTACCTTCTGACTATGACAAAGAGCTTAACTATTCCTGAGTAGTTGTTTTGTGATTTAAATCATAAAAATCGCAAGCTGACACCTTTCAGCAATCGTTTGTTGATAATTACTCTCATTTGTTTGAGTGCCATCGGTGTTTTCACACTTAAAACATCAATGGCCATACACTTAGTTAACAATGGAGAATTACTTTGTAACATTCTGGCGTGGCAGAGAAAAATGCTGTGCTCAGTGGATGGATTACCGGACCCGATTCCATTACATTAGCGCGCGTATGCTGGGGCAAGCAGGAGTTGCGAAACCAGCGGCAGGCGAGCCAGCCCCGAGGGGCTTACACTGATAGGTAACTCGGTGAGGGGCGCTGATTCCCCTGTTACAGGCAGTGTCTCTTTTACAGCTATTTATGCGGAGTTTTTCGTGGGCCAATCTCTGTTGGATTTTTCTGTCTATATCAAGTTCTTTGTTGGCTTGTTTGCATTGGTAAACCCGGTGGGTATTTTACCGGTCTTTATTAGTATGACCAGCTATCAGGCGGAGGCAGGGCGCAATAGAACCAACCTGACGGCCAACCTGTCGGTAGCGATTATTTTGTGGACTTCGCTGTTTTTGGGGGAGGCCATACTGCGCGTGTTCGGTATTTCCATCGACTCTTTCCGCATCGCCGGTGGGATCCTGGTGGTGAGCATTGCGATGTCGATGATCAGCGGCAAGCTGGGTGAAGACAAACAGAACAAGCAAGAAAAATCAGAAAGTGCCATTCGTGAAAGCATCGGTGTGGTGCCCTTGGCACTGCCGCTGATGGCGGGGCCGGGGGCGATCAGTTCGACCATTGTCTGGAGTTCGCGTTACCACAGTTGGCAGAATCTGCTAGGTTTCAGCCTGGCCGTTGCCGTGTTTGCTTTCTGCTGCTGGTTGCTGTTCCGGGCTGCACCATTGCTGGTGCGTTTACTGGGGCAGACCGGGATCAACGTTGTTACGCGTATCATGGGCCTGTTGCTGATGGCATTGGGTATCGAATTCATTGTCACCGGTATCAAAGCGATATTTCCGGGATTGTTATAGCCACGAATATACGCTAACTGCGAGCCTCTTTCCTGAGGCTCGCGGCTTAGGGACTTAACTCTTTTTAATCATCCAACATAAATATTGTTCTGCTTTAATAAACAGCGGTATCTGCTTGGTTTTTATTCTATTTAACTCTGTTGCAGCAAAAGCTCGCCTTTGAGTAGCTAATAAAACACCTAGTATTATTTCCAGTACCTTTTATAAGCCTATTTCTGCCGCTTTTCTCCTTTGCTAATCAAATCTGCTGTTAATTTAATCACATCATTCTGTAGGGCTTGTCTCCGTATCATCCAGGTGTTATTAGTGATAAACCGCACATAAGCAGGTGTTTATTCTTTGAACTGCTTTTTTGTTAACGAAATGTTTCTGTTTTGGCTTTTTTGCTGAGTCAGCAACGAGTAATCAGAAGATTTCCTTTTTTACTTAATAAAATCATTAAATTAAATTTAGAGGGTGATCTCTATCAGGTGGGGTGGGAGTGACGTTATGGGGGTGAAAAGCGAAACGCTTAACAAATTTGCAAAATTTATTGGCTAAGGATTTTTGCTTCTGCTAGTTTCCGAGCAACTTCACTGCTGATAATTCTTAGTTTTTCGCGTAAAGCAGGAATGAATTTTGTGAGTATTATTTTATTTGGTTTTTTTACTAAATATTTCAAAGTATGACCAATTCATATTTGCTCGATAAAAGGAACCTTCAGGATGCAGCAAACCATCAAGTACACATCGTTGGTAGCGATGATTGCTGGAATATTAGGCGGAACAGGCGTTAATTGCGTACAGGCCGCGGATGTGCCCACTGGCGTAACGCTGGCCGAGCAACAGCACATCGTGATCAACAACGGTTCGGAAGTGGCTTCATTGGATCCGCATAAAGTCGAAGGCAACCCTGAAAGTAATATTATCCTCAATCTGCTGGAGGGCTTGGTCAGCACCGATGCCAATGGTCAACTGGTACCGGCCGTGGCGGAGCGCTGGGAAAATACTCATTATCAGACTTGGACATTCCATTTGCGCAAAGACGCGGTGTGGAGTGACGGTTCGCCGGTCACCGCACAAGATTTTGTCTACAGTTGGCGGCGTTTGGCCGATCCCAAGACTGGATCGCCCTATACCAGTTATTTGCAGTATGCCAGGCTCGATAACGTTGACGAGATCCTTAGCGGCAAAAAACCTGCGCAAGCGCTTGGGGTAAAGGCCATTGACGATCGCACCCTGCAGGTCACGCTGAGTGAGCCGGTACCGTACTTTGTCAGCATGCTTTCCCATACGTCGATGAAGCCCGTAAAACAATCTGTGGTGGAGCAGTTCGGTGACAAATGGACATTGCCACAGAACTACGTCGGTAACGGTGCCTACCGCCTGAAAGCGTGGATCGTTAACGAGCGCATTGTGCTTGAGCGCAGCCCGAGCTATTGGAACAATAAAAAAACGGTGATTGAACAGGCGACGTTCCTGCCGTTGTCCTCTGAGGTGAGTGATATCAACCGCTATCGCAGCGGCGAAATTGATATTACCAATAGCGCCATTCCACCGAATCTCTACGCTAAAATGAAGCGCGAGATCCCAGAGCAACTGCACGTTAACCCCTATTTGTGCACTTTCTACTACGAAATCAATAATCAACGCGCGCCATTCACCGATGCGCGCGTGCGCGCGGCCGTTAAGATGACGTTGGATCGCGACATTATCGCCAACCAGATCATGGGCCAGGGGCAAATTCCGGCTTACACCTATACACCGAGCTTTATCGCCGGGGGAGCCTTTGCCCAACCGGAATGGGCAGGCTGGACGCAGGAAAAACGCAACGCAGAAGCTAAAAAGCTGTTGCAGGCAGCAGGATTCAGCGTGGAAAAACCACTTCAGTTCACCTTGCTGTACAACACGTCTGATCAGAATAAACAGCAGGCGATAGCGGCTGCCTCCATGTGGAAGAAAAACCTGGGCGCTGAGGTTACATTGCAGAATCAGGAGTGGAAAACGTCGTTGCAGAGTCGCCATGAGGGGCAGTTCGATGTCGCTCGCGCCACCTGGTGCGGGGATTACAACGAGCCGAGCGCCTTCCTCAATATGCTGCTTTCAAACAGCAGCAATAATACCTTTTTCTATAAGAGCCCGGCGTTTGACGCACTGCTTGGCAGCACGCTAAAAGCGCCTGACGCCGCTGCGCGCGCGGCTATTTATCAGCAGGCAGAAACGCTGCTGGATAAGGATTCTGCCTTAATCCCGGTGTATTACCGGGTTAGCGCACGCTTGGTTAAACCCACGGTCGGCGGTTTTACCGGCAAAGATCCGCTTGATTATGTTGATGTGAAAAACTTTTACATCATCAAGCAGTAACGACGGGTATTACCGGCAACAACGGTAATACAGAGCAAAGGCTGCGCCGTGTCGTTCCGCGGCGGCTGGCCAAAATCCCACCCGGTCAACGGGCAACGCAGAACCCATGATGGTTCTGTGATAATAAAAACTGGAGTTAACGATATGACCAACATCACAAAAAAATCACTCCTGGCTGCCGGTATTATTGCCGCGCTGGGGATTACAGCAATGGGAAGTGCGATCGCGGCTGAGGTGCCAGCGGGGGTACAGCTGGCAGACAAGCAGGAACTGGTTAAAAACAACGGTGCAGAAGTACAGTCTCTCGACCCGCACAAAATTGAAGGGGTGCCAGAGAACAACGTTACTCGCGATCTGATCGAAGGGCTGGCTAACACTACGCCGGATGGTTCCATCGTACCGGGCGCGGCAGAAAGCTGGGATAACAAAGACTTTAAAGTGTGGACCTTCCATCTGCGTAAAGACGCTAAGTGGTCTAACGGCCAACCGGTGACGGCGCAGGATTTTGTCTATAGCTGGCAGCGTATTGTCGATCCGAAAACCGCATCTCCTTATGCCAGCTACCTGCAATATGCCCACGTAGAGAATGTCGATGACATTATTGCCGGTAAAAAAGACAAATCCACCTTGGGCGTGAAAGCCATTGACGATCACACCTTCCAGGTCACGCTGACCGAACCGGTGCCTTATCTGGTGGAAATGACCCAGCATTACGCCATGAAGCCGGTTAATAAAGAAGCGGTAGAGAAGTTTGGTGAGAAATGGACGTTGCCGCAAAACTACGTCAGCAACGGCGCCTATAAGCTGAAAGACTGGGTCGTCAACGAACGTATCTTGCTGGAGCGTAACCCAGAATATTGGGATAACGCCAAAACGGTAATCAATAAAGTGACCTTCCTGCCGATCTCATCGGAAGTGACCGATGTAAACCGTTACCGCACCGGCGAGATTGACATGACCTATAATAACTTGCCGATCGAACTGTTCCAGAAGCTGAAGAAAGAGATCCCGAACGAAGTGCGCGTAGCGCCTTATGTTTGCACCTATTACTACGAAATGAATAACCAAAAAGCGCCGTTTACCGATGCACGCGTGCGTGAGGCACTGAAACTGGGGCTGGATCGCGACATTATCGTCAATAAAGTTAAAAACCAGGGCGATCTCCCGGCTTACAGTTTCACTCCGCCGTATGTAGATGGCGCAAAATTGACAGCGCCAGAGTGGTTCGGCTGGACGCAGGAGAAACGTAACGAAGAAGCGAAAAAACTCTTAGCCGAGGCAGGCTATGGTCCAGATAAACCGCTGAGCTTCTCGCTGCTGTACAACACCTCCGATCTGCATAAAAAATTGGCGATTGCTGCCGCGTCAATCTGGAAGAAAAACCTGGGTGTGGATGTAAAACTGGTGAACCAGGAGTGGAAAACCTTCCTGGATAGCCGCCATCAGGGGAATTACGATGTAGCACGTGCAGCTTGGTGTGCAGATTACAACGAATCTTCCTCCTTCCTGAATATGGTGCTTTCTGACAGCAGCAACAATACAACACATTATAAGAGCCCAGCATTCGATAAACTAATGGCGGAAACTCTGAAGGTCAAAACCAAAGAGGAACGTGCAGCGCTGTATCAGAAAGCCGAAGCTCAGTTGGATAAAGACTCCGCCATTGTGCCCGTTTATTACTATGTGAATGCCCGCTTGGTGAAACCTTACGTTGGCGGTTACACCGAGACCGACCCGCTTGATAACGTGTACGACAAAAACCTGTACATCATCAAGCATTGATACGGTAAGGATCGGTGGCGTAAGCCGCCGGTCCATTTTCAGACGATAAGCCGTTATCAGGCTGGAGCAGGGCTATGCTTAAATTTATCTTTCGTCGCCTGTTAGAGGCGATCCCGACGCTATTTATTCTTATCACCATCTCCTTCTTTATGATGCGCCTGGCACCCGGTAGCCCATTTACCGGCGAGCGCGCATTACCGCCAGAAGTCATGGCCAATATTGAAGCCAAATACCATTTGAACGACCCAATCTGGAAACAGTACGGGCATTATCTGGTGCAACTGTCGAAGGGCGATTTCGGCCCGTCGTTTAAATACAAAGACTATTCGGTGAACGATTTGGTGGCCGCCTCCTTCCCGGTTTCAGCCAAGCTGGGTTTTGCCGCCTTTATGCTGGCAGTGGTGCTGGGCGTCAGCGCCGGGGTGATCGCTGCGCTTAAGCAGAACACAAAATGGGACTACACGGTAATGGGGTTTGCCATGACCGGCGTGGTGATCCCCAGTTTTGTGGTAGCGCCGTTGTTGGTGCTGATTTTCGCTATCACCTTGAAATGGCTGCCCGGCGGTGGCTGGAATGGCGGGGCACCGAAGTTCATGATCCTGCCGATGGTGGCGTTATCGCTGGCCTATATTGCCAGCATCGCCCGTATTACCCGTGGTTCGATGATCGAAGTGCTGCACTCCAACTTTATCCGCACCGCGCGCGCCAAAGGTTTGCCGATGCGCCGCATTATTTTCCGTCATGCCCTGAAACCCGCGCTGCTGCCGGTGCTGTCGTATATGGGGCCGGCGTTTGTTGGCATCATCACCGGTTCGATGGTGATTGAAACCATCTATGGTCTGCCGGGGATTGGCCAGCTGTTTGTCAACGGGGCGTTAAACCGTGACTACTCGCTGGTACTGAGCCTGACCATTCTGGTGGGTGCTCTGACCATTCTGTTTAATGCGATCGTCGACGTGCTGTACGCGGTGATCGATCCGAAAATCCGTTATTAATCTGGAGCACGTCTCATGTTGACGAAAAAGAACAGCGAAGCTCTGGAAAACTTCAGTGAGAAGCTGGAAGTTGAAGGGCGCAGTCTGTGGCAGGATGCGCGCCGCCGCTTTATACATAACCGTGCGGCGGTAACCAGCCTGTTTGTGTTGGCGCTGATTACCCTGTTTGTGGTCTTTGCGCCCTGGTTGTCACCGTTTGCTTATGATGACACCGATTGGGCGATGATGTCGGCCGCGCCAAGTATTGAGTCGGCACACTATTTTGGCACGGACTCCTCCGGGCGCGATCTGCTGGTGCGCGTAGCGATTGGCGGGCGAATTTCGCTGATGGTTGGCGTGGCCGCTGCGCTGGTAGCGGTGGTGGTCGGCACGCTGTATGGTGCGATGTCCGGTTATCTGGGGGGCAAAATCGACTCGGTGATGATGCGCCTGCTGGAAATCCTTAATTCCTTCCCGTTTATGTTTTTTGTGATCCTGCTGGTGACGTTCTTCGGGCAAAACATCCTGCTGATCTTTGTGGCGATCGGCATGGTGTCGTGGCTGGATATGGCACGTATCGTGCGCGGCCAGACCTTGAGCCTGAAGCGCAAAGAGTTTATCGAAGCGGCGCTGGTTTGTGGCGTTTCGACGCGCAATATCGTGTTGCGCCATATCGTGCCAAACGTGCTGGGCGTCGTGGTGGTCTATGCCTCGTTGCTGGTGCCGAGCATGATCCTGTTCGAATCCTTCCTGAGTTTTTTGGGATTAGGAACGCAGGAGCCGTTAAGCAGTTGGGGAGCATTACTCAGCGATGGCGCCAACTCGATGGAGGTTTCACCCTGGTTGCTGCTGTTCCCGGCAGGCTTCCTGGTGGTCACTCTGTTCTGTTTCAACTTTATCGGCGATGGCCTGCGTGATGCCCTCGATCCGAAAGATCGCTAAGGAGTGCCATCATGAGCATTATTGAAAATCCATTGCTGCTGGACGTCAACGATCTGCGCGTGACCTTTGCCACGCCAGATGGCGACGTTACGGCAGTAAACGATCTTAACTTCGATCTGCGTGCTGGCGAAACCTTAGGTATTGTGGGCGAGTCCGGCTCCGGCAAATCGCAAACGGCTTTTGCACTGATGGGCCTGCTGGCCAGCAATGGCCGCATCGGCGGTTCGGCGAAGTTTAACGGCCGTGAGATCCTCAACCTGCCAGAAAGCCAGTTGAACAAGCTGCGGGCTGAAGAGATCTCGATGATCTTCCAAGACCCGATGACGTCGCTCAACCCCTACATGCGCGTCGGCGAGCAGCTGATGGAAGTGCTGATGCTGCATAAGAAAATGAGCAAAAGCGAAGCCTTTGAAGAATCGGTACAGATGCTGGATGCGGTAAAAATGCCAGAGGCGCGTAAGCGTATGCGCATGTATCCGCATGAATTTTCCGGCGGCATGCGCCAACGGGTGATGATCGCCATGGCGCTGTTATGTCGGCCCAAATTGCTGATCGCCGATGAGCCCACGACGGCGCTGGACGTGACGGTGCAGGCGCAGATCATGACGTTGCTGAATGAGCTGAAGCGTGAGTTCAATACGGCAATCATCATGATTACCCATGATTTGGGGGTAGTAGCGGGGATTTGCAACAAAGTATTGGTGATGTATGCCGGTCGCACCATGGAATACGGCAGCGCGCGTGATGTGTTTTATCGCCCGAGCCATCCTTATTCGATTGGGCTACTGAATGCGGTACCACGGTTGGACGCTGAAGGTGAATCGCTGATGACCATCCCAGGTAACCCGCCAAACCTGCTGCGTTTACCCAAGGGGTGCCCGTTCCAGCCACGTTGCCCGTACGCCATGGAACAGTGCGCGAGTGCTCCGCCGCTGGAGCAGTTTGGTGAAGGGCGTCTGCGCGCCTGTTTCAAGCCGGTGGAGGCATTGGTATGACTGCAACCGATAAAAAAGTGCTGCTCGAAGTGGCCGATTTAAAAGTGCATTTCGATATTCACGATGACAAACAGTGGTTCTGGCAGGCGCCGAAAACCCTGAAAGCGGTCGATGGGGTTACCTTACGGCTGTTTGAAGGTGAAACCTTGGGAGTGGTTGGGGAGTCTGGCTGCGGTAAATCCACCTTTGCCCGCGCGATTATCGGCCTGGTGAAAGCGACCAGCGGCCGGGTTGCCTGGTTGGGGAAAGATCTGCTGGGGATGAGCGATGCCGACTGGCGCAAAACCCGCAGCGATATTCAAATGATCTTCCAGGATCCGTTGGCTTCGCTTAACCCGCGCATGACCATTGGCGAAATCATTGCCGAACCTTTGCGTACCTATCATCCGAAAATGCCGCGCCAGGAAGTGAAGGACAAAGTGAAAGCGATGATGATGAAGGTTGGCCTGCTGCCGAACTTGATCAATCGCTATCCGCATGAGTTCTCGGGGGGTCAGTGCCAGCGTATCGGTATTGCCCGCGCGCTGATCCTGGAACCGAAACTGGTGATTTGTGATGAACCGGTTTCGGCGCTGGACGTGTCGATTCAGGCGCAGGTGGTGAATCTGCTGCAGCAACTGCAGCGCGAGATGGGGTTGTCGCTGATCTTTATCGCTCACGATCTGGCGGTGGTAAAGCACATTTCCGATCGCGTGCTGGTGATGTATCTGGGGCATGCGGTGGAGTTAGGAACCTATGATGAGGTGTACCATAACCCGCAGCACCCTTATACCAAGGCGCTGATGTCGGCGGTGCCGATCCCGGATCCAGACAAAGAGAAGGGCAAGCAGATCCAGCTGTTGGAGGGAGAACTGCCGTCACCGATCAACCCGCCGTCCGGCTGCGTGTTCCGCACGCGCTGCCCGATCGCCGGGCCGGAGTGCGCCAAGACGCGTCCGCTGCTGGAGGGGAGTTTCCGCCATGCGGTATCCTGCCTGAAGGTAGATCCGCTTTGATTGACGAGTAACCAATAAAAAACCTGCCGCTGGGCAGGTTTTTTTATCTCGATGAGGCGCTTATTCTTTCCACAAAATGTGGCACAGCTTGTGGTCTTTTTCACGACAAATCAGCACGCGGGCAAAAACGTCATTGATGGGTTCACCGTCGCTGTCTGCCAGGCCAATCACCACCTCAGCAAAGAAATCCGGGTTCAGATCGTAATCGACGTGATCCTGCCAATCTTCTGCCGGATCGTACAGCTCCGCACCGCCACGTTCTTCAAACTGCAGATTAAACAGCAGAATATCCGCCGGATCCAGATTGTCGCCAGCCAGTTCCAGGAAAATGTCGTAAGCCTGCTCCAGCGTTTCGTCTTCGGTAAGACGATTATTCAAATCCATAAAAAAATCCCGATAACAAATGAATTGGCGTTATTAAACCATGCCCGTTGCGGCTTTTACAGCAACGGACTGAAAAAGTAGAACAAACGCTCAACGATACGGTGCCAGAACGGGCGCTTCAGCCACTCTTGGGCATCCAGCAACTGCGAGCGGGCGATGTAGTCATCCTGTACACAGGCCAGGTCGCTACCAAAACCGGCATCGTCAATCACCAGTGTGATCTCAAAGTTCAGCCACAGGCTGCGCATGTCCAGATTGACCGTGCCCACTAGGCTGAGTTGGCCGTCAACCAGCACGCTCTTGGTATGCAGCAACCCGCCTTTGAACTGGTAAATCTTCACCCCGGCTTCCAACAGCTCGGAGAAGAAGGCGCGGCTGGCCCAGCGCACCATCATCGAATCATTGTCGTGTGGCACGATAATGCTGACTTCAACACCGCGCAGTGCGGCGGTACAGATGGCATGCAGCAGATCGTCACTGGGCACGAAGTAGGGCGTGGTCATGATGAGCTGTTCACGTGCGGAATAGACCGCCGTGAGCAATGCCTGGTGGATCATCTCTTCAGGGAAACCAGGGCCGGAAGCGATCACCTGAATGGTATGGCCGGTTTCCTGCTCGAACGGCATGATATTGACGTCGGGCGGTGGTGGCAGAATACGTTTGCCGGTTTCGATCTCCCAGTCACAGGCGTAAACAATCCCCATGGTGGTGGCCACCGGGCCTTCGGTCCGGGCCATCAGATCGATCCACTGGCCAACGCCAGCGTCTTGTTTGAAGAAGCGCGGATCGACCATGTTCATGCTGCCGGTATAGGCGATGTAATTGTCGATCAGCACGATCTTACGGTGCTGTCGCAAATCCATACGGCGCAGGAAGACGCGGAACAGATTAACCTTGAGCGCTTCGACCACTTCGATTCCGGCGTTGCGCATCATGCCTGGGTAGGGGCTGCGGAAGAACTGCACGCTACCGGCGGAATCCAGCATCAGGCGGCAATGCACCCCACGGCGGGCGGCGGCCATTAAGGATTCCGCCACCTGATCTGCCAGGCCCCCGGGTTGCCAGATGTAAAACACCATCTCAATGTTGTGCTGTGCCAGTTCGATATCACGAATCAACGTCTTCAGCGTACTGTCGGTGGTGGTGAGCAGTTGCAACTGATTGCCTTTGACGCCGTCAATACCCTGCCGATGATGGCAAAGCTGGAACAGCGGGCGGGCAACTTCACTGTATTCGGTGGCAAAAATCCGGCGGCTTTCTTTTAGCTCATTCAGCCAGCGGGCGGTAGAGGGCCACATGGCTTTGGCGCGCTCGGCACGGCGTTTGCCTAAATGCAATTCGCCGAAAGACAAATAAGCGACGATCCCCACCAGCGGCAGGATATAGATCACCAACAACCAGGCCATGGCGGAAGGGACAGTGCGTCGTTTCATAAGGATACGCAATGTGACACCGGCGACAAGCAGCCAGTAGCCGAACACCAGAAGCCAATTGATTACGGTATAAAATGTTGTCATAAAGACGAAAAATCCTATTCAGAAACCCCTAACAGTGAGTGTACGCACAGAACGGTAAAGGTGAAACCTTTTCCCCGCACTTAAGTGACATAAAAATGATTGACGAAAGGCACTTGCCGAAAATAAAAATGCGACTTTCTGTGAGCCAATGTGTGCAAACAGCGCGTGATCGGCAACTTGGATCGCCGCCTGAAAAGACTATAATACCCGCGGTTGGCATTGGATGGGTGAAAGAACGATGAAACGCAGTAGAAATGAAGTAGGGCGCTGGCGGATGCTGCGACAGAGCCAGCGGCGCAGGCGCCATTGGCTGGAACGCCAGTCCTGTAATAACCGGCATATCATTCGCGTGCGCCGCCGGTTGGACGATCAGCACCGCCGCGCATTGTTGTTCGTTGTGGCTTATGAATGGTGAAGCAGAAACAGTCCCGCGATGGGACTGTTTTTGGTAAGGTTTATTTGCCCAGATAGGCGTTCAGCATCCACACCTGCTTTTCCTGCTCTTTGATGTAATCGCTCATCAGTGAGGAGGTGCCTTCATCACCGGCATCGGCGGCCAGCGTCAGCAGTTCACGCTGCTGCTGCAGCAGAATGGCGTAACCGTTCAGTAGGCCGCGCAGCGTGCCTTTGTCGTCGGTTACGTTGGTATCTTCTTTGATGTCTGCGGTTTTTAGGTAGTCACTGAAAGCATGACGCGGTTGCGAACCCAGGGTCAGAATACGTTCCGCCAACTCATCAACTTTCAGCAACAGATCGTTGTAAGTCTCTTCAAATTTAACGTGCAGTTCAAAGAAGTGCGGCCCGGAAATATTCCAGTGATAACCACGCACGTTCATATACAGCACCTGATAGTTTGCCAGTAATGCATTCAGAGCGTCAGAGAGTTTTGCTGATTGCTTGGTATCCAGGCCAATATGCGTTTTTGCTGTTTTCTTTGCCGTTGCCATAATGATCTTCTCCTGATTGTGGGTTCCAATGATCTCGTTGACACAATAACTGGATTAATCTCAAGGTTAAAGACGATAGCAAGTATCACTATAATCGCTCAAACCGATAGTACAAAAAGAGTAGAACCTTTACTGACGCAGGGCGAATTTTAATACCCCGGCGCCTAGGCTCACCAGCAGGGTGGCAGCTATCAATACGGCGATAAATGCCCGATCGAACGCAGAGCGCGCCAGTTGGATCAGCTCTGACGCACTGTCAGCACTCATATTACCCGCTAAGCGCAGCGCTTCATCAATGCTGTCATAGGCCAGATCGCCCACCGGCAGGCTATCTGGCAGTGCCAGGCTATGGCTGTAGACCGCCGTCATCAAGCCGCCTAATAGCGTGATGCCCAGCACGCCTCCCAGTTCCCAGGAAACATCTTCGATAGAGGCCACCATACCGGCTTTCTCTTCTGGGGCATTCAGCATGATGGCGGTAGACGCGGCCGTAATGGCGCCGCCAAGACCAAAGCCGATAATAAACAGACAAATAAGCTGCATTACCACGTTGCCCTGATACCAGAGAACGACGCCAAGAATACCCAGCGCGGTGAGGATAAAACCACCGATCAACATACTGCGCTCACCATAGCGTGGCATTAACATCCCGGCTAATGGGCCAGCCAGCGCAGAGGCGACTGGAATAGGGAGAATAAACAGCGCGGCCATTAAAGGCGACATTCCAAGCACCAGTTGCAGGCGTTGACTCAAGACCAGTTCAACCCCAACCAGTGCGATCATCGACATGATCGCCACACCGACACCGCTGGCAAACATACGGTTGCGGAACAGAGAAAAATCGATCATTGGATGCAGGGCGTGCTTCTGGCGGCGCACAAATAGCGTCAGAAACAGGAGGCCGAGCGTTACTGCAAGGGCAAAGTCGCGCAGCGAAAGGCTGGGCTTACTCAATTCTTTTAACGCATAGATAGCCGCTACCAGGCCGAGCATGATCTGTATCGAACCCAGCACATCATAAGGGCGCTTATTATCACCGCCGCATTGCGGGATCAAATAGCATGCCAAGGGCAGTACCAGCATCACTACCGGCACGTTGATCAGAAATACCGCTCCCCACCAAAAATAGGCCAGTAAGGCTCCGCCGACGACGGGGCCAAGCGCTGCGGCACCGGAGGCAACCGCCGCCCAAATGCCGATGGCCAGCGCGCGTTCACGCTCATCGGTAAACACGTGGCGCACGATGGATAAGGTGGCGGGCATCATCATGGCAGCCCCGACGGCCAGAAATGCACGTGCCGCGATCAGCCACTGCGCGCTGGGGGAAAAGGCGGCGCACAGCGAAGCCAGGGCAAAAACCGGTAACCCGGCGATAAACATATTCTTATGGCCAAGGCGATCGCTTAGCATACCGGCTCCCGGCAGCAATCCGGCGACCACCAGGGGATAGGCGTTCACTATCCAGAGTTTTTGTGATGCAGTGGCATCCAGCGCCTGGGTCAGGCGCGGCAAGGCGGTATAGAGCACCGTCATATCGGTAATAATGAGAAATAATGCGCTGGAGATCATTACCAGGATTAACCAGCGGTTTTGGGCGTGCATAATTTTATCCTAAAAAACCGACGGCGCGGCTGCGCCATCTTGTGGTAACCACCCAATGTCTGCAGTGGTATACTGATTATAATATAAATCCATACGTTCGTATTGAAAAGAGGATTTCTTAATGGGACGTCAACGAAGCATTGATCGTGACAAAGTGCTGGATGCAGCAGAGGAGATTGTGGCTACCCAAGGTGCCGCTGGGTTAACCATTGATTCGGTGGCTAAAGCCATGGGGATTTCTAAAGGTGGGGTGCAGTATTGCTTCGGTAATAAGGATGCTTTGATTGACGCAATGTTTGAACGCTGGGGCAAAGCTTATGACCGGGTTTTTGACAGCATTGCGGGTAACGATCCGGCTCCGATTACCGTTGTGCAGGCACATATGCAGGCCACACGCAGTTCCGATCAGGCATCCAGCGCCAAAGCGGCGGGCTTAATGGCCACATTAATACAAACGCCGGAGCATCTGGGTAGCACGCGAGAATGGTATCGCGGCCGTATTGCAGGGTTGGATCTGAACACTGAGCAGGGCAGAAAAGCGCGATTGGCATTTCTGGCAACTGAAGGGGCCTTTATGCTGCGCTTTTTTGGTTTTATGGATATTGAACAATCAGAGTGGGACGATATGTTTGCCGATATGCAAAAATGGGTTCTCAACGAAATGGTTCAACATGATTAACCTATCACAGCGATAGGTGGCGGCCATATCATTCGGGGAGTATGTTTAATCCATAACTATTTAACAAACAAGAATTCCCTCGAAGAACCCACTTAGCCAGCCACACTCCGTGCTGGCTTTTTTTTGCTTAAAATACCTGCTTGAAGGGTTTTACCGTGACATCCGCATACACGCCAGCGGCGACGTAAGGGTCTTGCTGGGCCCAGGCTTTTGCGGCTTCCAGAGAGGCGAATTCTGCGATCACGGTAGACCCGCTAAAACCGGCGCTGCCGGGATCGTTGCTGTCGATCGCCGGATTAGGCCCTGCAACGACCAATCTGCCTTCATCACGCAGCGCCTGTAGGCGAGCCAAGTGCGCCGGGCGAGCGGCCAAGCGTTTTTCCAGTGAATCGGGGACGTCTTGCGCGTAGATCAGATAAAGCATGTTTCACCTTTAAAATCATTACTATAGAACGGTGATGCCAAATTAGCGTAAAACGGGTGGCAAGGGAACGCCGATCCACACAATTTTGTGCTGCTGGAAACGAAAGATGAGCAATCTGAGTAAAAAGCACAGGATAAAGGCTAAACAGAGGTTAATATCCCTACTAATTAACAGGCTTTGGTCATGATTAAACCGATAGTTCGGTTTTCGTTATTGAATATGATTACCATTTGCATTTAAACTTGGCGGACCAGAGGAAATAGAATCATTATGCCGCTAAAGAAGATGTTCCTTATTCGCCGTTTTTCCGTGCCAATCGTTCTCTCCGTTGGCTTGCACAGTGCCTTGGTGGCTGCCTTGCTTTATGCTTCAGTAAAAGAAGTGATGGAGTTGCCCAAGCAACAAGAAGATGCTCCCATAAGCGTCATGATGGTCAATATGGCAGCACTGGCTGAGCCACCGCCGCCTGCTGCCGCAGAGCCGGAAACACAGGCAGAACCCGAGCCGGAACCGCTCCCTGAGCCACTGCCGGTGCCGGTCGCGATCCCGAAACCGGTGCCTGAAAAACCGAAACCGAAGCCCAAACCAAAGGTTGAAAAGCAGGTGAAGCGTGAAGTAAAGAAAGCCGAACCGCGTGAGCCTTCGCCTTTTGAGAGTGATTCACTGGCTAAATCGATCGACAACGCGCCGATCAAACAGGCACCTGCCGCGCCCGCGCCCGGGAATTCACGCGAATTGGGGCCAAAGGCGTTGAGTCTGACTAAACCGATCTATCCCGCGCGGGCATTGGCGCTGCAAATTGAAGGTAAGGTAAAAGTACAGTTTGACATCGACAGCGATGGGCGCGTGACGAATATCCGTATCCTGTCGGCAGAGCCGCGTAACATGTTCGAGCGTGAAGCGAAACAGGCGATGCGCAAATGGCGTTATGAACCTAAAGCGGCACAGAATCTGACGAAAAACTTTATTTTTAAAATTGATGGTTCAACCGATTTGAACTGATGTTGTTTGAGCATTAAAAAGGGCTGCCTGAGGTATCTGGCAGCCCTTGTGCATTTTGTGATAGTTATTCTTCGGTGCCGGTGCGGAAGTTCGTCTTGCCATCCGGCAGTGCTCGCGGGCTACCTTCAGCATCGACCGCTACATAGGTGAATACCGCTTCCGTGGCGCGATAGCGCTGGCCGATAGGCGCTGAAGACACCTTTTTCACCCACACTTCAATGTTAACGGTAATGGAACTGTGGCCGGTACGGATGCAATTGGCATAGCAACAGACCACATCGCCAACCGCGACGGGCTTCAGAAAGGTCATCCCGTCGACGCGTACGGTCACTACGCGCCCTTCGGCAATCTCTTTTGCCAGGATCGCACCACCGATATCCATTTGCGACATCAGCCAGCCGCCGAAAATATCGCCGTTGGCATTGGTATCCGCTGGCATAGCCAGCGTGCGCAGTACCAGCTCCCCGCTGGGTAAAGGTCGTTGTTGTGTCATCACGGTCTGCTTTATCAAAAAGGAATCACATTAATAGCGCCCACGGCAAATCACGTGGGCATCAGCACTGGCTATTTTTTTTGTTCTGCTGGCATATGTCGATAAATATAGATGCCGCTAGCCAGGGTAAATACCAACGTCAGTGCGGTCAGGCCGAAGACTTTGAAGTTGACCCAGACGTCTTGTGGCAGCCAGAACGCCACGTAGATATTGGCCAGGCCGCAGGCAAGGAAGAACAGCGCCCAGGCCAGATTGAGGTTGCTCCACACTTTATCGGGCAACGTCAGCTCTTTCCCCAGCATGCGCTGGATCAACGGCTTTTTCAGGATCAGTTGGCTAACCAACAGCGCCAGAGCGAACAGGGTATAAATAACGGTGACTTTCCACTTGATAAAGAGATCGTTGTGGAACACCAGCGTCAACGTACCAAATACCGCCACCATCACGAAGGTGATCAGCGTCATCTTCTCAATTTTGCGATATTTGAACCAGGTAAAGACCAAGGCCAAGGCGGTAGCGGCGATCAAGGCACCGGAGGCAACATAGATATCGTAGAGCTTATAAAAAGCGAAAAAGACAATAAGTGGCAGAAAATCAAGAAACTGCTTCATAAATCAATCCATCATGAGTTTATCGGCCGACTATACCGGATTCGGCGAGATCTGTGTACTGCAGGAAAGCGCTGATTATCGGTGTTTGGCCAACAGATTTCCGCTGGCTGGGGCGGAATTTGCATAAACTTACGATTCTCTGCAGGGTTATTGCCTTGCGAGGCCAATGCATCGCATAGTAAACCTAATAATAGACAGATAATTTACTATGGAAAATAGCTATGCAGTGGAAATCTCTCCAGGCGCTGACGCCTGGTTTGACTCATTTGTTAGGGTATGAACGCAGTTGGTTAAAACCGGATATCCGTGCCGGGTTGTCGGTGGCAGCAGTGGCGTTGCCAGTGGCGATTGCTTATGCCGAACTGGCGGGCGTCAGCCCGGTCGTCGGGCTCTACTCTTGTATTTTGCCGATGATTGCTTACGCGATTTTCGGCTCATCGCGCCAGTTGATCGTGGGCCCGGATGCCGCCACCTGTGCGGTGATCGCCGCCGTGGTAACGCCGCTTGCCGCTGGGAACCTGGAGTTGCACTGGCAGCTAACCATCATGATGACCGCCATGATGGGAGGGTGGTGCGTGCTTGCCAGCCGCTTACGCTTCGGGGCGCTGGCAGATTTGTTATCCCGGCCCATTCTCAGCGGGCTGCTGAACGGCGTGGCGGTGACCATTATTGTCGATCAAATTGGTAAGGTCGCTGGTTTCAGCACCCATCCTGCGCAACTGATCGAACGGATTTATGCGTTACCGGGTAACTTATTGCGCAGCGACTGGCTGACTATCGGCGTTTCTCTGCTGACGCTGCTCGTGTTGTTCGGCGTTAAAAAACTGCGGCCAAACTGGCCAGCTCCGCTGTTTGCCATCATGTTGGCGACCTTTGTCACTTGGGCGGGTAATCTGCAGCAGCACGGTATTATCACCGTTGGCGGTTTCAGCGGCACGCTGCCCATCGTTCAGTGGCCAGATTTTCAGCCAGGGTTGTTGCGTGACATGGTGATCCCTGCCTTGAACCTGGCGGTGGTGAGCTTTGTCAGCATGATGCTGACTGCCCGGAGCTTTGCAGCAAAAAATGGCTACGAAGTGAATGCCGATGCCGAGTTCCGCGCGCTGGGGCTGGTAAATATTGTTTCTGCGCTGTCGCAAGGGTTCGCTATCAGCGGTGCGGACTCACGCACGGCGGTAAACGATGCCAACGGTGGCAAGAGCCAGCTGGTTTCGATCATTGCCGCGGTAGTGATTGCCATCGTGCTGCTGTTCCTGACCGAACCGCTGCAGTTTATTCCCGTTGCGGGCTTGGGCGTGGTGTTGATGTATGCCGCCTGGTCGCTGCTTGATATCCGGGGTATCTGGATCCTGCGTCGGCGCAACGCGCAGGCGTTTCGTCTGGCGGTGTTTACGTTCATCAGTGTGCTGCTGGTGGGGGTGATCAGTGGCATCGGTCTGGCGGTATTGCTTGGGTTGATGCAATTTCTGCGTACCGTTTTCCGCCCAACCGAGCAATTGCTGGGGGTGAACGACGAAGGCATGATTCACTCGATGGGGAATAATAATGGCGTGAAAGCGGTCGCGGGGGTGATGATGTACCGTTTCAATTCACCGCTGACCTATTTTAACGTGGCTTATTTCAAGCGGCGTATCCTGAACCTGGTAGACAGCACGCCATTTCAACCACGCTGGGTGGTGATTGACGCGGTCGCCAGTTTTACTCATGCAGATATCAGCGTATTGGCAGCCATTGATGAACTGAAGCGCGATCTGTTACAGCGTAACGTAAAGCTGGTGCTGGCTGGGCGGCGCACCGAACTGACGCGCTGGTTCCGTATCAACCGCGTGGGGCGCGATCAGGACCTGATTCTGGTGCCAGACCTCTATTTGGCCCTGAAGCTGATTCAAAGTAAGGAACAAGCAGAGCCTTAAGCAAAAAGGGCACGCCGAAGCGTGCCCTTGACATATCCAGTGAATAAATTAGTCGCGCAGCAACATATACAGGCGTGACAGATAAATCAGCAGCAGCGCTGAAACCAGGTTACTGAGTGCCGTTAGGACCACGCTGGCGACATTTGGCGTCAGAACCGACAGATGACTGACCATAAACAGCACCAGCAACTTGGCGGCCAACCACAGCATCATGGCAGGAACAATCACACGGGCATTGGCGAAGGCCAGCTTGCAGCTCAATCTTATTGAAGCAAACACGCCTTTCTGGTCGGCAACAGAAATCACCGGCGCCAGCGAGAATGAGATCGCCAGGATCACACCGGGCACGATGAACAGCGTTAGGCCAAGTTGGATCAGCAGGGTGCAGATAAACAGCAGCAGCAACAGCCGCGGTAGCAGCGGTGCAGCAGTACCGATAGCCCGCAGCGCGCTGGTGCGTACGCCTTGGGAAACCAGGCGGATCAGCATCAACATTCCACCTACCAGCAGCACATTACCCACCAGAGCAGAAAACGTCGCGGCCGCAGAGACTTTTAACAACACCATTTGTTGCTCTGGTGTCATTTGCTGGATGATTTCCTGGATCCCCATACCGGCGGTTGACGTAAAATCACTTTCCGTGGCACTCAGCAGTTTTAACTGCTCAACATCCGGGCTGAAAGCCTGATTGAGCAGCACAGAAATGAGCCCGGTCAACAGAGCCAGTAACAGGATACTGGCCAGTTGGTTACGGAAAAAGTTAAAACTGTCACGGTACAACGTGTTGGCCGTGATAGGCATGCAGACTCCTTGGCGTCGAGAACAAAGACAAATCAGTAGGTAATTGTACCCTGTTCCGCGCCGCTGTGGCACCCCGTGAGTTGCACAGCGCCTATTTCTTCGGCGATTAACCTGTTCGGAGCAGAAAACGGCAGGGGTGGCAGTTGGTAACAGGCACGAGCCCGATCGCAGGCTTCATTATGCACGCCGTTCTCCCCAGATTGCGTGAACTCACGACACGGGCTTGGCCGATTGAGATAGATCGAACAGGATACCGCTTTACCGATCTCGCCCAGCAGGGCGCTACAGCGGGGAGATTTGCCGTTGGTGCCCTGCATACAGCGCAGGAAAGGGGTTAGGGGTTCAGTGACACATAAAGGCACGGTGCCGCCGCCATCTTCCGCTTCAGCCCAATAGAATGACACTCGAAAATAACCGCAGCAGGCGCCGCAACTCATACAGGGATTTTGAATTTCGCTCATCTTGATTGCCCAGTGACTCCTCACGGCCACCAACCAAAACCAACATGAACGACAAAGTTACTCAGCGGTAATTTTTTTAGCAACTGAAAATTGGTGCACATATCATTTTTTGCAACAAACGGCTTTTTTGATTTAGATCAATTCTTGATTTATTAGCGGCTTAGGTATCCTTATTTTTGGTATGAATTTAAATTTTTACACATAAGATGTGATCTCGATTGGATCAAAAATACCCTTTAATAGGTATATTCGTCGAGACTGTAAACCACACAAATGGAATGGATAATGAAAAAGACAACTCTGGTGGTATTGGCGGCTATGATGGCCCCCATGTTTGCAAGTGCGCATCAGGCGGGTGATTTCCTGTTCCGTGCGGGTACCGCGACGGTGCGCCCAAATGCGGGTTCGGATAATGTTCTTGGTCAGGGATCGTTTGGTGTCAACAACAATACTCAGTTGGGCTTAACCTTCGGTTACATGGTCACGGACAATATCGGCGTTGAACTGTTGGCGGTGACGCCGTTCAGCCACAACGTATCTCTGAACGGCAGCGCGGTAAGCGGTGATATTGCCAGCGTGAAACATCTGCCACCAACGCTGATGGCACAGTACTATTTCGGTGACAAGCAGGACAAACTGCGTCCTTATCTGGGCCTTGGCCTTAACTACACCATGTTCTTTGATGAAAAATTCAATGACACAGGCAAGAGTGCCGGGTTGAGCAATCTGGACCTGAAAAACTCTTGGGGTGTAGCAGCTCAGGCTGGTTTGGATTACAACCTGGATGAGCACTGGATGTTGAACATGTCAGTGTGGTGGATGAACATCGAGACTCAAGTTCGCTTTGACGCCGGTGATCAACATCAGAATATTGATACGCGCCTGGATCCGTTCGTCTTCATGTTCGGTGCGGGTTACCGTTTCTAATATCGCTTTACAGCAAAGAGGCACCGCGCGGTGCCTCTCTCTGTTTCATCTGCCGTATACCCACCCAACACGACATTGAACGGTTTCATAACCGGGCACCAACGGCTGCACCCGGCATTTGATGGGGATCAGGCGTGGGTTGCCGCTTTCATTTCGCGCACAAACTTGCCCAGTTTAGCCAGCATTTCTGCGGGTTGTGCCTGGTTCTGCTCGATGATTTTGACAATTGCCGAACCGGAGATCGCACCGGCAGCGCCAGATTGCAGCGCATCTTTCACCTGCGAAGGTTCAGAAATACCAAAGCCCTGCAGCGGCGGTGCCGCATGGTATTCCCGCAGTTTGTTCACCAGATGATGCAGTGGCAACTGTGCGCGGCTTTCTGTGCCGGTGACCCCAGCGCGCGACAGCAGATAAGTGTAGCCGCGGCCATGCGAGGAGATCTCACGCAGCAGATCGTCGTCGGCATTCGGTGGGCAGATAAAGATCGGCGCGATGCCGTGGCGCGTTGCCGCCGCGCGGAACGGTGCCGACTCTTCAAATGGAACGTCAGCGATTAACACCGAGTCCACCCCCACTTCTGCGCAGTGCTGATAAAAAGCATCGATGCCTTTGTGGAACACCAGGTTGGCATACATCAGCAGGCCGATGGGAATGGTCGGGTGCTTCTGGCGGATCGCCGCCAGCATTTCAAAACAATGGCTTGGTGTGACGCCAGAGGCGAAAGCGCGCAGGGCGGCACCTTGGATGGTCGGGCCATCGGCCAGCGGATCGGAGAACGGGATCCCCAGTTCCAACGCGTCGGCACCGTTTTCGACCAGAGTGTCGATAATCTGCAGTGACAGCGCCGGGTTAGGATCGCCCAGGGTGACAAACGGCACGAACGCGCCTTCTCTGTTGCCTTCCAGGCGTTTAAACAGTTGCTGGTAACGTTCCATCAGATTTCTCCCCGAGCTTTCAGAATATCGTGAACGGTAAATATGTCTTTGTCGCCGCGGCCAGACAGGTTAACCACCAGGATCTGCTCTTTTTCCGGGGTTTCACGGATCATTTTCAGCGCATAGGCCAGCGCATGGGAAGACTCCAGCGCCGGGATAATGCCTTCGTGGCGCGACAAGGCTTTGAACGCTTCCAGTGCCTCATCGTCGGTAATCGACACATATTCCGCTCGGCCGATGCTGTTCAGATAGGCGTGCTGCGGCCCGACGGAAGGGAAGTCTAGCCCGGCGGAAATAGAGTAAGACTCTTCGATCTGCCCTTCGGAGGTTTGCATCATCGGCGCCTTCATGCCGAAGTAAATGCCGACCCGGCCATGCTTCAGTGGGGCGCCGTGCTGGCCGGTTTCGATACCCATGCCAGCCGGTTCAACACCGATCAGGCCGACGCTGGCGTCGTCGATGAAATCGGCAAACATGCCAATGGCGTTGGAGCCGCCGCCAATACAGGCCAACACCGCATCCGGTAAACGGCCTTCGCGCTCCAGCATCTGGGCTTTGGTTTCTTCCCCGATCATCCGCTGGAATTCACGCACGATGGTAGGGTAAGGATGCGGGCCTGCCGCCGTACCGAGCATGTAGTGGGCTTTATCGTAACTGCCAGACCAGTCGCGCAGCGCTTCGTTGCAGGCATCTTTCAGCGTGGAGGAGCCGCTGTGCACCGGGATGACTTCAGCGCCCATCAGGCGCATGCGGAATACGTTCGGAGATTGGCGCTCAATGTCTTTTGCGCCCATATAGATACGGCATTTCAGCCCGAGCAGCGCACAAGCCAGCGCGGAAGCTACGCCATGTTGGCCGGCGCCGGTTTCCGCAATGATCTCGGTTTTGCCCATGCGCTTGGCAAGCAGCGCCTGGCCAAGTACCTGATTGGTTTTGTGCGCACCGCCGTGCAGCAGATCTTCACGCTTCAGGTAGAGCTTGGTTTTGGTGCCTGCGGTCAGGTTTTTACACAGCGTTAGCGCGGTTGGGCGGCCGGCATAGTTTTTCAGCAGATCGATAAACTCTGCCTGAAACTCTGGATCGCGCTGTGCGCTGACGAAGGCTTCTTCAAGTTGTTTCAGGGCCGGCATCAGAATTTGTGGCACATACTGACCACCAAATTCGCCGAAGTAGGGGTTAAGCAGCGTCATGATGTTTCCCGTTGTTATCCGTTAAATTATGTTCAGTAAGCGCGCAGGGCCTGGAATACCGCCGCTAAGCGCGTCGCATCCTTGATACCGGGCTGGCTCTCCACGCCGGAATTAAAGTCGAGGCCCGCACAGCCGAGCTGGGCGGCGGCGGCGCAGTTGTCGGCATTCAAGCCACCGGCCAGCATCATATTGCTCAGGGTTTCCCCCTGCAGCAGCGCCCAGTCGAAACGCACTCCTGTACCACCGGCACCGTTATCCAGCAGATAACGATCCACATGCTGCAGATCGCGGGCGGGCAGGTGCTCTTTTACGCTCAAGGCTTTCCAGATTTGGCAGGCCGCGGGCAGCTTGGCGCGCAGGGCGCTGATATAGGCCTGGTCTTCTGCGCCGTGCAGTTGCACGGCATACAGGCCCAGCTGTTCTGCCGTATGCGCCAGGGTTTCCACCGGTGCGTCGCAGAAGACGCCAACGTACTTCAGCGGCGCTGCGGCAATCACTTCGCGGCTGCGGGCGATGTCGACGCAGCGCGGTGAGCGCTCAACAAAGATCAGCCCACCGTAGTTGGCACCGGCCTGATAGGCGGCGGCGGCATCTTGCGGGCGAGTCAGGCCGCAGACTTTGTTGTCACCCAGGATCACCCGGCAGACCGCACTGCGCAGATCGCTTTCCGACATCAGCGCACTGCCGATCAGGAAACCGTTGGCAAAGTGGCTGAGCTCGCGGATCTGACCGTAGTTGTTGATCCCCGATTCGCTGATCACCGTAACGCCCTGCGGCACCTGGGGTGCCAAGACGCGGGTGCGATTGAGATCGATCGAAAGATCGCGCAAATCGCGGTTGTTGATGCCGATCACTTTGGCTTCAAGCTGCACCGCGCGTTGCAGCTCTTCTTCGCTGATCACCTCGGTCAACACGCCCATATTCAGGCCGTGGGCCACCGCAGCCAACTGACGGTATTGCTCGTCATTCAAGACCGACAGCATCAGCAGGATGGCATCGGCCTGATAATAGCGCGCCAGGTAGATCTGGTACGGATCGATAATGAAATCTTTGCACAATACCGGCTGGGTAACGGTTTTGCTCACCAGCGGCAGAAAATCGTAGCTGCCCTGGAAATATTTTTCATCGGTGAGCACAGAAATCGCCGAGGCGAAATCCTTGTAGACCGCAGCGATTTCCACCGGATCAAAATTTTCGCGGATCACACCTTTTGAAGGTGAGGCCTTTTTGCATTCAAGAATAAATGCCGTTTGGGTTCCTTGCAGCGCCTGATAAAAACCACGGTTGCTTGGCACAATCTCATGCTGAAAGTGGGCGAGTGGTTGCTGTTGGCTTCGTGCCGCGACCCATTGCGCTTTATCACGAACAATCCTGTTGAGCACGGTTTCCTGCTGCATTACTTATCCTCTTGCTGCCAAAGCGGTGACGCGGCCATAGGCCTGCCCGCTGTGAATCATATCCAGTGCCTGTTGCGCGTTGTGGCGCAGATCTTCCTGCCCAAATAACTTCATCAGCAGCGCTACGTTGGCGGCGACCGCTGCGGCGTGAGCCGGTTCACCGTTACCTTGTAACAACCTTGCCAGAATGTCACGGTTTTCTTCCGGTGATCCTCCCAGCAAGGAGTCCAGCGAATAACTCGTCAACCCAAAGGATTGTGGCGTCAGTTGATAGCTTTCAATCTCACCGTTATTCAGCTCGGCCACGTGGGTGGTGGCATGAATAGCCACTTCATCCATCCCGCCGCCGTGCACCACGGCCGCGCGTCGGTAGCCTAACACGCGCAGGGTTTCGGCGATGGGCAGCACCAGTTCCGGGCTATAAACCCCAATCAGCGCCAGCGGCGGGCGCGCCGGATTGATCAGCGGGCCGAGCACGTTGAACACCGTGCGGGTTTTCAACTGTTGGCGCACCGGCATCGCGTGGCGGAAACCGGTGTGATACTGCGGTGCAAACAAGAAGCACACGCCGAGCTCATCTAATGCCTGGCGCGATTTTTCGGCTGGCAGATCCAGGCTGATGCCAAACGCCGCCAGCAGATCGGAAGATCCCGAACGGCTGGAAACGCTGCGGTTGCCGTGTTTGGCGATTTTGGCACCGCAAGCTGCTGCAACAAAGGCGCTGGCCGTCGAAATGTTAATGCTGTTGGTGCCGTCGCCGCCGGTACCGACGATGTCCGCAAAATCATAATCCGGCCGTGGGAATGGCAGCGCATCATTCAGCAATGCTCTGGCCGCTCCGGCAATCTCTTCAGGGCGTTCGCCGCGAATTTTCATGCTGATCAGGGCGGCAGCCAACTGGCTGTGCTCCAGTTCGCCGCGCATGATGGCGCTGAACAGTTGCTGGCTTTCCTGCTGGTCCATCGACTCTGATCGATACAGCTTTTGAAGAATAGGTTGCATAGTCATTTTCTCTCAATTATTTCGTCAGAGCCCAGGCCAATGTCTGCTCAAGCAGACGCGCGCCGTGGGTAGTCAGGATCGATTCAGGGTGGAACTGGAAACCACAGACGCGGTGCCGATCGTGGCGCACCGCCATCACCATGTCACCGAAGCGGGCGTTTACCGTCAGTTCGGCTGGGATATTACTGCCGACCAGCGAGTGGTAGCGCGCAACTGGCAGCGGATTCGGCATGCCAGCAAACATCCCTTCGCCATCATGAGTAATAGCAGACGCCTTGCCATGCAGGATCTCACCGGCTTGCCCCACGTGGCCGCCATAGGCTTCAACAATGGCCTGATGGCCGAGGCAGATACCCATAATCGGCATCTGGCCGCGCAGCCGCTGCAGCAGTTCTGGCATGCAACCGGCGTCCGCTGGGGTGCCAGGGCCGGGGGAGAGCATCAGCACCGGTTGTTCCATCTGTTGCAGCCGTTCGACGATGATATCGGCGGCGATCTGGTTACGGTAAATCACTACCTGATGACCACTGGCGCGCAGTTGATCAACCAGGTTGTAGGTAAAGGAATCGACGTTATCGAGCAGCAAAATATCGGCCATTAGAACACCTCCTTGGCCTGATGCGCGCTGGCGATGGCACGCAGCACGGCGCGTGCCTTATTACGGGTTTCATCGGCTTCTGCCTGGGGAACGGAATCCAGCACCACACCGGCACCGGCTTGCACGGTGGCAATGCCGTCTTCAACATAGGCTGAGCGGATGACAATACAGGTATCGAGATCGCCATGGGCGGTGAAATACCCCACGGCACCGCCGTAGCTGCCGCGGCGTGAGCCTTCGGAGGCGGCAATCAGCTGCATAGCACGCACTTTTGGTGCGCCGCTCAGGGTGCCCATGTTCATACAGGCCTGATAGGCGTGCAGCACGTCGAGATCGGCGCGCAGGGTGCCGACCACGCGGGAAACCAGGTGCATTACGAAGGAGTAACGATCGACTTTGGTCAGGTCAGCCACATAGCGGCTGCCCGCTTCGCAGATACGCGCCAGATCGTTGCGCGCCAGATCGACCAGCATCAGGTGCTCGGCCAGCTCTTTGTGATCGGTACGCATTTCCAATTCGATGCGGCTGTCGAGATCCAGATCCAAAGAGCCATCGGCACGGCGGCCACGCGGGCGGGTACCGGCGATCGGGTAAATTTCGATCTGGCGGTTGGTCGCATCATATTTCAGTGCGCTTTCCGGTGAAGCGCCGAACAGGGTGAACTCGTCATCCTGCATGAAAAACATGTAAGGGCTCGGGTTACTGTCTTTCAACGTTTGGTAGGCGGCCAGCGGTGCCGGGCACGGCAGCGAGAAACGGCGTGAAGGCACTACCTGGAAGATTTCGCCATGGCGGATCGCCTGCTGCAGTTCACTGACCACGGCACCGTATTCCTCATCGCTCTGGTTGCAGCTTAACTGCATGTTTTCCAGCTTCTGATGGGGGATCGCTTGGGGAACCTGCTGCAAGTGGGCCTGAATCTGTTCAAGACGCTGTTGCAAACGCTGTGACTCGCTGCTTTCACCGGTGAACACGCTGGCTTGCAAACGGGCAACGCCGCATTGGTGATCGAGAACCAGCAGGGTTTCTGCCAGATAGAAGCAGAAATCAGGGCAACGCTGGTCGTGGCGCAGTTCCGGCAACGCTTCGAACCCGGCGACCAGATCATAGGCAAACAGGCCGCCGAGCAACATGGCTTCGCGTTCCTCGGCCGGGGCATCGACCAGCGTCAGCAAGGTGCGTAGTGCATCGAAAACCGACAGTGAACGCAGGCGCGCATCTTCATCCTGCACGGCGTCGATGGTAGGGAACACCAATTCACGGCTGTTCGGGCGCACCTGGATCTGCACTGCGCTCGGCAGCGCTTCGTCCAGTAACGGCAACAGCGCCGCGCCATTCGCGGTGAGTGCTTGAATGCTGACTTTACGGCCCAGAGCGGTGATGCGCAGAGCGCTGTCGATCACCAGCAGGCTTTTCAGGTTCTGCTTGCTGGTGATCTCTGCTGATTCCAGCAGCAGGGTGGCCGGGCGGGCGCCACACAGCTGGTGGAAAATCGCCGTGGGATCGCCGCGGTAATCGGCCTGCGCCGTCAGCAGGTTAAGTTGTGGTTTGATGTTCATCATCGGTAGTTCCAGTTAAATTTTTTCCGTAAAAAAGCCCGCGTAACTAGCGGGCTTAGGGAATCTGCAGTGTCAGATGACAGGTATGCGCGATTACTCCGCCCGTGAAAGGGAGGCACGCCACCAACGAAGAAGAGAAGTTTGCTTAATCATCTTATGCTCTCTTGATTATCATCCAGCACGGCCATTGCCGTGAACTTGTGTACTAGTAAACTAGTTTGGGAGTGTAAAGTCAACCCTCTTTTCACACAACAGCTTAGCGCCAAGCATGAAATCTTGTCATTAAACAGGAGTAGGTGGAAGGGCGTTGGGGCTGAAGGCGAAGGGATAATAGATTTCCGTCTAGCCTACTATAACGGTTATGATAGAAAGCCAAGCCATTGCAGGACATCTCTTTTGACAGACAGTAGCCCACAGTCTTCCGCTTTTACCCTGTACGATCTCCACAGCCATACCACCGCCTCCGACGGTTATCTGACGCCGACGCAGTTGGTCCAGCGCGCAGTTGAGATGCGCGTTGGTGTGTTGGCGATTACCGACCATGACACTATTAATGGTTTGGCAGAGGCTGCTGCGGCGATCGTGCAGCAGGCGTTGCCGTTGCAGTTGGTCAACGGTGTGGAGATTTCCACCCTGTGGGAAAACCACGAGATTCATATTGTGGGCTTAGGCATGGACATTGCGCATCCCGCATTGACCCAACTGCTGGCCGAACAGACGCAGCGCCGCAACCTGCGAGCGCAGGAGATTGGCGTGCGGCTGGCGAAAGCGCGCATTCACGATGCGTTTGCCGGAGCACAGCAACTGGCGGGAGATGGCGCGGTGACGCGTGGTCATTTTGCCCGTTATCTGGTGCAAACCGGCGTGGCCGATAATCTGGCGCAGGTATTCAAAAAGTATCTCGCGAAGGGGAAAACCGGCTATGTTCCGCCACAGTGGTGTACAATAGAACAAGCTATTGATGTAATTCATCAATCCGGTGGGCAAGCCGTGATGGCGCACCCTGGCCGCTACGAACTGACGGCCAAGTGGCTCAAGCGTTTGCTGGCGCATTTTGCCGAAAACGGTGGCGATGCCATGGAAGTGGCGCAGTGTCAGCAGGCACCGCATGAACGCACGTTGTTGGCAAAGTATGCGCAGGATTACCAATTACTGGCGTCACAGGGCTCTGATTTTCATCAGCCCTGTTCGTGGATCGAACTGGGACGAAAGCTGTGGCTACCCGGCGGCGTTGAGCCGGTGTGGCGTGACTGGCCACAGCAGGCGAAAACCGCAGCCCAATAAGCTTTCGCGTTGCCAGCATGTATCATTTTCAGGAGTAACAGATGAGCCAGTTATTTTATATTCACCCAGATAATCCGCAGCAGCGTCTGATTAACCAGGCGGTTGAAGTGCTGCGCAAGGGCGGGGTGATTGTTTACCCAACGGATTCTGGCTACGCGCTGGGCTGCAAACTGGAAGAAAAGGCGGCGATGGAGCGAATTTGCCGTATCCGTCAGTTGGATGGCAACCACAATTTCACCCTGATGTGTCGCGATCTGTCGGAATTGTCGACCTATGCCTATGTGGATAACACGGCGTTTCGTCTGATTAAGAACAATACGCCGGGTAATTACACCTTTATTCTGAAAGCCACCAAAGAAGTGCCGCGCCGCCTGATGAACGACAAGCGTAAAACCATCGGCCTGCGTGTGCCTTCAAACCCTATCGCGTTGGCGTTGCTGGACGTGTTGAACGAGCCAATGATGTCAACTACGCTGATGCTGCCGGGCAATGACTTTGCCGAGTCCGATCCGGAAGAGATCAGTGAGCACTTGGGCAAGCAGGTGGATCTGGTGATCCACGGTGGTTTCCTCGGCCAGCAACCGACCACGGTGATCGATCTGACCGAGTCTGCGCCAGAAGTGGTGCGCGAGGGGGCGGGCGATCCTGCTCCCTTTCGATGAAGTGCCCGACGAAGGCGGTTCCAACCTCGGATAAAGCCTGTATAATGAGCGGTTGGTTTTAACCAAGAGATGACTTTTGTGGCCGCACTCCGCCGGAATGCGGCCACAGAATCCCCCCGACGCCTGTGAAGGCGACACTAGAGGTTGCTCAATGAGCGAGAAGTTACAGAAAGTTTTAGCGCGCGCCGGCCATGGCTCGCGTCGTGAAATCGAAACCATGATTGAAGCTGGCCGCGTCAGCGTTGATGGCAAAATTGCCAAGCTGGGCGATCGTGTCGAAGTGAATCCTGCGATGAAAATTCGTATGGATGGTCATGTGGTTTCTATCAAAGAATCCGAAGAAGCGGTGTGCCGCGTATTGGCGTATTACAAGCCGGAAGGCGAGCTTTGCACGCGTAGCGATCCCGAAGGCCGCCCAACGGTGTTTGATCGCCTGCCAAAGCTGCGGGGTTCGCGCTGGGTGGCGGTAGGGCGTTTGGACGTCAACACCTCAGGTCTGCTGCTGTTCACCACCGACGGTGAATTGGCAAACCGCCTGATGCACCCAAGCCGCGAAGTCGAGCGTGAATATGCGGTACGCGTATTCGGCCAGATCGATGACGAAAAAATCAAACTGCTGAGCCGTGGTGTGCAGTTGGAAGACGGCCCGGCGGCTTTTCGTACCATCACTTTTCAGGGTGGCGAAGGCATCAACCAGTGGTACAACGTTACCCTGACCGAAGGGCGCAACCGTGAAGTTCGTCGCCTGTGGGAAGCCGTTGGCGTTCAGGTCAGCCGCTTGATTCGCGTTCGCTACGGTGACATCGATCTGCCTAAAGGGCTGCCACGTGGCGGCTGGACAGAACTGGATTTAAAGGCGATCAACTACCTGCGTGAACTGGTGGAACTGAAGCCGGAAACCGTCAGCAAGCTGCCTGTTGAACGTGAACGCCGCCGTGTGAAAGCCAATCAGATCCGCCGTGCGGTCAAGCGCCACAGCCAGGTTGCAACCGGCAGTCGCCGCGGTGCACCGGGCAGCAAACCGGGTAAGCCTGCCAAACGTAGTTAAGATCTCCCCGCATAGCCCTGCCTGAACGGCGGGGCTAGCGCGTTCTGTTACCAATCGATCCCTTGCTGTGCTTTGATCCCAGCGTCAAACGCGTGCTTCACCGGCCGCATTTCGGTGACGGTATCCGCCAATTCCAATAAATCACGGTGGCAACCGCGCCCGGTGATAATCACGGTCTGATGCGCTGGGCGCTGATGCAACGCGGTGAGCAACTCTTCCAGCTCCAGATAGCCGTAGCTCACCATATAGGTCAACTCGTCCAACAGCACCAGATCCATGCTGCTGTCAGCCAGCATGCGCTTGCCATGCTGCCAAACGGCCTGACAGGCAGCAGTATCATTCTCTCTGTCCTGAGTTTCCCAGGTAAAACCGGTCGCCATGACCTGAAACTCTACGCCGTGCTGTTGCAGCAGGTTTTTCTCACCGTTTGGCCATTGCCCTTTGATAAACTGGATCACGCCAGCTTTCATGCCGTGGCCCACCGCGCGGGTGACGGTGCCGAAAGCTGCCGTGGTTTTGCCTTTGCCGTTGCCGGTAAATACCATTAATAAACCGCGCACGTCTTGAGCGGCGGCAATACGTGCATCCACCTGTTGTTTTAAACGTTGCTGACGCTGTTGGTGACGATCTTCAGCCATCTCAAGTAACTCCTTATTCGGCTGCGCCGGGTTTGCGGTTAGGTTGGGCATCAAAACTGATACCGGTCTTGCGACGGCTGTCATCCCCCATCAGATACAGGTATAACGGCATAATGTCGGCTGGGGTTTTCAACTTGCTTTTATCTTCATCGGGGAAAGCAGATGCGCGCATTTGCGTGCGAGTTCCCCCCGGATTGATGCAATTTACCCGCAGATTCCGAGTTCTATATTCGTCAGCCAAAACCTGCATCATGCCTTCAGTGGCGAATTTGGAAACCGCGTAAGCGCCCCAATTGGCACGGCCCATGCGGCCAACGCTGGAACTGGTAAAGATCAGCGAGCCCGAGCTGGATTTCAGCAGCAGCGGCAGCAGTGCCTGAGTGAGCATGAAGGTGGCGTTGACGTTGACCTGCATCACGTCTTGCCACATCGTCAGCGAAAGTTCAGCCATGGGGGCGATATCCCCCAGTAACCCGGCATTGTGCAGCACACCATCAAGACGCGGTACGCAGGCCTGCAATGCGTTGGCGATCTGCTGGCACTGTTCAGGCGTGGCCTGCAATAAATCGAGCGTCACAATGTGTGCGGGGGCACCACCGCCCGCAGCGATTTCCGCCTGTACCGCCTGCAGTTTGCTTTCTGTGCGCCCCAGCAGGATCAGTTGCGCACCAAATCGTGCGTAGGTCAGCGCCGCCTCGCGGCCAATACCATCACCAGCGCCAGTCACCAGGATAATGCGTTGATCGAGTAGGTCATGTTTCGGTTGGTAATGCACAATAGCTCCTCGCGCAGGGAGTGCCGGTAGTGATGAGTGTGTATCATCGGTTTGATTAATAATGCGTGTTATATGCCTGAAATGGATCGCATTTTCAATGATTAGCCCGCAGAATCGGCATTCTTTTGTAACAAAAACGGCTTGCTTGTCCCGGAGAGAAAACCATAGTGAAGTGGTCACATAAGGAATTTTCATTTGGCCGCGACAGCCGTAGCAGCAATTGGTTAAAATAAATCAAGATCATACTAACAACCTGTAAATAAAGGCGGAATCTGTGGAGTTTATATCTATTTACGGCCTTTTTCTGGCCAAAGTTGCCACGGTGGTGATTGCCATTGCTGCATTGGTATTACTGGCGGTCAGCCTGGGGCAGCGTAAAAATCAGCACAAAGGGGAATTACAGCTGACCGATCTGGGTGAGCAGTATCGTGAGATGCAGCGCGAGATGCGCCTGGCACGCATGGGGGCGGCGGAACAGAAAGCCTGGAGCAAGCAGTTTAAGAAACAAACCAAAGCCGATGAAAAACTGAAAAAACACCGTGCCAAGTCTGGTGCGGTGGAGGCCAGCAAACCTTGCCTGTATGTGCTGGATTTCAAAGGCAGCATGGATGCTCACGAGGTGACTTCACTGCGTGAAGAGATCTCAGCGGTATTGGCGGTGGCAACGGCGCAGGATGAAGTGCTGCTGCGCCTGGAAAGCCCCGGTGGCGTGGTACACGGTTATGGCCTGGCCGCGTCGCAGTTGGAGCGCCTGCGCAAAGGTGGCATCCGTCTGACGGTCGCCGTGGATAAAGTGGCTGCCAGCGGCGGTTACATGATGGCCTGCGTGGCCGATCGCATCGTGGCGGCCCCTTTCGCCATTATCGGTTCAATCGGCGTGGTGGCGCAGATCCCCAATTTTCATCGCTTGTTACAGAAGAATGAGATTGACGTTGAGCTGCACACTGCCGGGGAGTTTAAACGCACTCTGACGTTGTTTGGCGAAAATACCGAACAAGGCCGTGAAAAATTCCGCGAAGAACTGAATGAGACCCACCAACTGTTCAAGCAGTTTGTCCAGCAACAACGGCCTTCATTGGACATCGACAGCGTCGCGACCGGTGAACATTGGTTCGGCATCCAGTCGAAAGAAAAAGGGCTGATTGATGCGATAGGCACCAGCGACGATCTGCTGATTGCCGAGATGGAAAATCATGAGGTAATTGGTGTGCGCTATACCCGCCGCAAACGTTTGATCGATCGTTTTACCGGCAGTGCGGCAGAGAGTGTTGATCGCTTGCTGCTGCGCTGGTGGCAGCGCGGTGAGAAACCGTTGCTCTGAATCGCGCAAGAAGCAACCTCACGGGGGCTTCGGCCCCCGTTTTTCATGCTTCATCGGCCAGATGATATTTCTCGGAAAGCACATGAGCTAAATGTTTAAACATATTAAACACTGCGGTGGTTTTGGCGGTCGGCAGGCCATCGGCGTCTAAAAAGAATTCGCCGCGGAAAACCAGAACGTTGCTTTTTTGCTCAACATCGGTAGCGATCATGCCGTGCAGATAATCTTCGTGCTGGCGGATGATGTTATTTGCCTCTGCCAGCAGTGCTTCCCGTGCAATAGGCTGAGTCGTCGTTCGCATTTTATTACACTCCAGACAAAAAATTCTGCCGCTATTCTAACGCTGGTTCGCGTTTATCCGCAAACCGACTAAGGTTTACTTGCCATCTGGCGGGTGTCAATGGCAGGCAGTCATTAGCGAAATATCGCTTTCCGTGCTAATTAGGTTGCGTGTCATCTTTTATCAGGTACAGTGTGGGATTTTGTAGCTTCTGGTGGAAGGATTTGTTTACGCTTCGCGAGGCCCCGTGGGGGCAAGCTTCTGGGCGCGGGCGATAAGCAGACATCGATCGGTAATCTGTGGTTAGGTTGAGCAATTTGGCAACCATGAGAAAAAACAGGTTGATCTCTTGCCAGAGTGCCGCAATATAAAAAAGAGATACGAATTGCCGCGGTATGGCGAGATAAATGGCTTCTTTTTAGAAGAAATAAAATTAGGTAAAGGTAAATATGGGCAAAGCTCTCGTAATAGTTGAGTCCCCGGCAAAAGCCAAAACTATTAATAAATATTTGGGAAGTGACTACGTGGTGAAGTCCAGCGTCGGTCATATCCGTGATTTGCCGACCAGTGGCTCAGCCAGTAAAAAGAGCGCTGAATCAACCGAAGACAAAGCCAAGAAGAAAGTTAAGAAGGATGAAAAGACGGCGCTGGTCAACCGTATGGGCGTCGATCCTTATCATGGCTGGAAGGCGCATTACGAAATTCTGCCGGGTAAAGAAAAAGTGGTCGCCGAGCTAAAATCGTTAGCCGAAAACGCCGACCACATTTATCTCGCAACCGACCTTGACCGCGAAGGGGAGGCCATCGCTTGGCACCTGCGGGAAGTGATCGGTGGGGATGACAAACGTTTCAGCCGCGTGGTGTTTAACGAAATCACCAAAAACGCCATCCAACAGGCATTTAAAGCCCCGGGTGAACTGAATATTGACCGTGTTAACGCCCAGCAGGCGCGTCGCTTTATGGACCGCGTGGTGGGTTATATGGTTTCACCTCTGCTGTGGAAGAAAATTGCGCGTGGCCTGTCGGCAGGGCGAGTGCAATCGGTAGCGGTACGTCTGGTGGTGGAGCGCGAGCGCGAGATCAAAGCGTTCGTACCGGAAGAATACTGGGAGTTGCACGCCGATCTGCTGGCCAAGAATGAAACCGCGCTGCAGATGGAGGTCACCCATGTTCACGACAAGCCCTTCAAGCCGGTTAACCGTGAGCAAACCCATGCGGCAGTCAAGCTGCTGGAAAAAGCCCGTTATACGGTGCTGGATCGCGAAGACAAACCGACCAGCAGCAAGCCAGGGGCGCCTTTCATTACCTCTACGCTGCAGCAGGCTGCCAGCACCCGCCTGAGTTTTGGCGTGAAGAAAACCATGATGATGGCGCAACGCCTGTATGAAGCGGGCCACATCACCTATATGCGTACCGACTCCACCAACCTGAGCCAGGATGCGCTCAACATGGTGCGTGGTTACATTGTCGACAACTTCGGTGATAAATACTTGCCGAAAGCCGCGAACCAGTACAGCAGCAAAGAAAACTCGCAGGAAGCGCACGAAGCGATTCGTCCTTCCGATGTCAGCGTGTTGGCTGAGCAGTTGAAAGACATGGAAGCGGATGCGCAGAAGCTGTATCAACTGATTTGGCGCCAGTTTGTCGCCTGTCAGATGACGCCAGCGCAGTACGATTCCACCACCTTGACGGTGAAGGCCGGTGACTTCCAACTGCGTGCCAAAGGCCGTACGCTGCGTTTTGACGGCTGGACCAAGGTCATGCCGGCACTGCGCAAGGGTGATGAAGATCGTACCTTGCCGTTTGTTGAGATCGGCTCTGACTTGGATCTGCAAAAACTGATCCCAAGCCAGCACTTTACCAAGCCACCGGCGCGTTACAGTGAAGCATCACTGGTGAAAGAGCTGGAAAAACGTGGCATCGGCCGCCCATCCACCTATGCGTCGATCATCTCGACCATTCAGGATCGTGGCTATGTGCGGGTTGAAAGCCGTCGATTCTATGCGGAAAAAATGGGTGAAATCGTTACCGATCGCCTGGAAGAGAACTTCCGTGAACTGATGAACTACGATTTCACCGCGCGGATGGAAGATGGCCTGGATCAGGTCGCCAACAACCAGGCTGAATGGAAAGCGGTGCTCGATGGGTTCTTCGCTGAGTTCAGTGAACAGTTGGAAACGGCGGAAAAAGATCCGGAAGAAGGCGGTATGCGCCCGAACCAGATGGTGATGACCAGCATTGACTGCCCGACCTGTAGCCGCAAAATGGGGATCCGCACCGCCAGTACCGGCGTTTTCCTCGGCTGTTCCGGCTATGCGTTAACGCCAAAAGAGCGCTGCAAGACCACCATCAACCTGGTGCCGGAAGCGGAAGTGCTGAACATCCTCGAAGGGGATGATGCGGAAACCAACGCCCTGCGCGCCCGTCGCCGTTGCCAGAAATGCGGCACCGCGATGGACAGCTATCTGATCGATAACCAGCGCAAACTGCATGTCTGCGGTAATAACCCGGCCTGTGACGGTTATGAGATCGAAGAAGGCGAATTCCGCCTGAAAGGCTATGATGGCCCGATCGTAGAATGTGAAAAATGCGGTTCTGAAATGCACCTGAAAATGGGGCGTTTCGGCAAATATATGGGCTGCACCAACGAAACCTGTAAGAACACGCGTAAAATTCTGCGTAACGGCGATGTGGCACCACCGAAGGAAGATCCGGTTCCGCTGCCAGAGCTGCCGTGTGAGAAATCAGACGCCTACTTTGTCTTACGTGACGGCGCAGCGGGCGTGTTCCTGGCGGCCAACACCTTCCCGAAATCGCGTGAAACTCGTGCGCCACTGGTGGAAGAGCTGCGGCGCTTCAAGGATCGTCTGCCGGAAAAACTGCGTTATCTGGCCGATGCGCCGCTGGCTGACGCCGAAGGTAACAAGGCCATGGTGCGTTTCAGCCGGAAAACCAAGCAGCAATATGTCTCCTCAGAAAAAGACGGTAAAGCCACTGGCTGGTCTGCCTTCTATGTTGATGGCAAATGGGTTGAAGGTAAGAAATAAACCGGTCATGGTCGCTTTATCAGAAACCAGCCCAACGTGGCTGGTTTTTTCTTGGCTCAAGCAGGCTAGCAGGGCTTTCTTTACTGCTTTTTGCTCACTTGAAGAGCCGTTATTCATGCGAAATAATCGTTATTTCGCGGTGGCTCGGATCTATACTTGATACAGCAACATGATATAGTAGTTATATAAAAAATTTTTTTATGATTAAAGCTTATTAATAACGGCGTTTTCTTCATCATCTGGGCGAAATCACTGTGTTTAACGCTTTGGCGATTGCCCCCACCGGAACGACACCGAGATACCTGGCTGCGGCCTGCCGCAGTGCTTAACCTAGGACGGTATTAAGATATGAAATTGCAGCAACTGCGTTACATCGTAGAAGTGGTGAATCATAACCTGAACGTCTCTTCTACGGCAGAAGGCCTTTATACCTCTCAACCGGGTATCAGTAAGCAGGTGAGAATGCTGGAAGATGAGCTTGGCATTCAGATTTTCGCCCGCAGCGGCAAGCATCTCACTCAGGTGACGCCCGCCGGTTTGGAAATCATTCGTATTGCTCGTGAGGTGTTGTCGAAAGTCGATGCCATTAAGGCCGTTGCCGGTGAACATACCTATCCCGATAAAGGCTCGCTGTACGTTGCTACAACGCATACCCAGGCGCGCTATGCGTTGCCCAACGTGATTAAGGGCTTTATCGATCGTTATCCGCGCGTGTCGTTGCATATGCACCAGGGGTCGCCGACGCAGATCGCCGAAGCAGTCTCCAAGGGGTCAGCCGATTTTGCCATTGCCACCGAAGCGTTGCATCTGTATGACGATTTGATCATGTTGCCGTGCTACCACTGGAATCGTGCTGTGGTTGTGAAGCCCGATCATCCTTTGGCGGGAAAGAGCCACATCACCATTGAAGAACTGGCTGCTTACCCGATTGTTACCTATACCTTTGGTTTTACCGGCCGCTCTGAGCTGGACACGGCGTTCAACCGTGCCGGGCTGACGCCGCGCATCGTGTTTACCGCTACCGATGCTGATGTGATAAAAACCTATGTGCGCTTGGGATTAGGGGTAGGGGTGATTGCCAGCATGGCGGTGGATCCGGTACAGGATCCCGATCTGGTCACCGTGAATGCGAGCGATATCTTTACCTATAGCACCACCAAGATTGGCTTCCGCCGCAGCACCTTCCTGCGCAGCTATATGTACGACTTTATCCAGCGTTTCGCACCGCACCTGACCCGCGACGTGGTGGACACCGCCGTGGCGCTGCGCTCGAATGAAGATATCGAAGCCATGTTCAACGATATCAAACTGCCGGTGAAGTAATGTTTCCAACGGGCTGGTGCTTTACCAGCCCGCTCTCCTGCCATTCCCACCAGCCCGCCGTACTCTCTGCCATTATGTGCAAATCGTGTTGTTATAAAAATGTTAAAACTCAGTCTGTGTTATCTTTAAACAGACCTCAGTCATTACCCTGTTTTGACATAATAAAAATGGAGGAGCTATGTCACCCAATATTCGTGAAACAAGTATGGATAAGTTGGTGGTGCTGAATAGTGAGTATCACTACTACAGCTTGCCACTGGCGGCCAGACAGTTAGGGGATATCGACCGGCTGCCGAAATCAATGAAGGTGTTGCTGGAAAACCTGCTGCGCCATGTGGATGGCGATACGGTGCAGCAGGAGGATCTGCAGGCGATCGTCGGTTGGCTGCAAAGCGGCCATGCCGATCGTGAAATTGCCTATCGTCCGGCACGGGTGCTGATGCAAGACTTTACCGGCGTGCCGGCGGTGGTGGACTTAGCGGCGATGCGTGAAGCGGTACAGCGTTTGGGGGGCAACGTCGAGCAGGTAAACCCGTTGTCACCGGTAGATCTGGTGATTGACCATTCGGTCACCGTTGATGAGTTTGGCGATGACGGAGCCTTTGCCGAGAACGTGCGCATCGAAATGGAGCGCAACCACGAGCGCTATACCTTCCTGCGTTGGGGGCAAAAAGCCTTTAACCGCTTCCGCGTGGTGCCGCCGGGCACCGGTATCTGCCACCAGGTTAACCTGGAATATCTGGGGCAAACCGTCTGGCATACTGAAGAGAACGGCCAGCGTATTGCGTTCCCGGATACCTTGGTTGGCACCGATTCTCACACCACCATGATTAACGGTTTAGGCATTCTAGGCTGGGGCGTCGGGGGCATCGAAGCGGAAGCCGCCATGCTGGGCCAGCCGGTGTCGATGCTGATCCCTGACGTGGTGGGGTTCAAGCTTACCGGTAAACTGAGTGAAGGGATCACGGCCACCGACCTGGTGCTGACCGTCACCCAAATGCTGCGCAAGCACGGGGTGGTGGGTAAGTTTGTGGAATTTTACGGTGATGGGCTGGCGGATTTGCCACTGGCGGATCGTGCGACCATCGCCAATATGTCACCGGAATTCGGCGCGACCTGCGGTTTCTTCCCGGTGGATGATGTCACCCTGGGTTACCTGAAGCTGAGCGGCCGTAGCGCCGAGCAGATCGCACTGGTCGAAGCTTATGCCAAAGCGCAAGGCATGTGGCGTAAGCCTGGCGACGAACCGGTCTTTACCAGCACTTTGGCCCTGGATATGTCGACGGTTGAAGCCAGCCTGGCCGGGCCGAAGCGCCCGCAGGATCGCGTTGCCTTGCCGCAGGTGCCACAGGCGTTCAATGCGGCCACCGAGCTGGAGCTAGGTAGCCAGAAAGATAAGCTGGAGGGCAAGAGCTTCACGCTGAACGGCGAGCAGCATGAACTGCAGAGCGGCGCGGTGGTGATTGCAGCGATCACCTCTTGCACTAATACGTCTAACCCAAGCGTGATGATGGCCGCTGGCCTGCTGGCGAAAAAAGCGTTAGAGAAGGGGCTGAAGACGAAGCCCTGGGTGAAAACCTCGCTGGCTCCCGGTTCCAAGGTGGTCACCGAATATTTCAACAGCGCTAAGTTGACGCCTTATCTGAAGGCCTTGGGCTTTAACCTGGTGGGATATGGTTGCACTACCTGCATCGGTAACTCTGGGCCGTTGCCTGAGCCGATTGAGCAGGCGATCAAGGCGGCCGATCTGACCGTTGGAGCGGTGCTGTCTGGCAACCGCAACTTCGAGGGGCGCATCCATCCGCTGGTGAAAACCAACTGGCTGGCCTCACCGCCGCTGGTGGTGGCCTATGCGTTGGCGGGTAACATGAAGGTGGATCTCACCCGGGATCCGTTGGGCGAAGGGCATGATGGCAAGCCGGTCTACCTGAAAGATATCTGGCCAACCGGTAAAGAAATTGCGCAGGCGGTGGAAGAAGTTCGTACTGCGATGTTCCATAAAGAATATAGCGCGGTGTTTGACGGTGATGCGGAGTGGCAGTCGATCCAGGTTACCGGTTCGGCAACCTACCAGTGGCAGGCAGATTCCACCTATATTCGCCATCCGCCGTTTTTCAGCAGCATGAAAGCGCAGCCGGATCCGGTGCAGGATATCAAAAATGCTCGAATTCTGGCGATCCTCGCCGATTCAGTGACCACCGATCATATTTCGCCAGCGGGTAACATCAAGCGCGACAGCCCGGCAGGGCGTTACCTGAGCGAGCGCGGCGTTGAGGTGAATGACTTCAACTCTTACGGCTCGCGCCGTGGTAACCATGAAGTGATGATGCGGGGGACCTTTGCCAATATCCGCATCCGCAACGAAATGGTGCCGGGTGTGGAAGGGGGGTATACCCGCCATCTGCCGTCGCAAAACCAGATGTCGATCTATGATGCCGCGATGCGCTATCAGCAAGAACGGGTGCCGCTGGCGGTCATTGCCGGTAAAGAATACGGTTCCGGTTCCAGCCGTGACTGGGCGGCTAAAGGCCCGCGCCTGCTTGGCGTGCGTGTGGTGATCGCCGAATCCTTCGAGCGTATCCACCGTTCCAACCTGATTGGCATGGGTATTCTGCCGCTGGAGTTCCCACAAGGCGTAACGCGCAAAACGCTGGGGCTGACGGGGGAAGAACAGATCGACGTGAGTGGTTTGCAAGCCTTAACGCCGGGTCAGCGGGTGCCGGTCCGTATTACCTACGCCGATGGCCGACAAGAGGTAGTGAATACCCGTTGCCGTATTGATACTGGCAATGAACTGACCTACTACCAGCACGACGGTATTCTGCACTATGTCATCCGTAAGATGCTGTAAAAACAATCAGGGCGCCGTTCTGGCGCCCTGTTGATAACCGCTAATTATTTTTGGTCCAGCAAATGCCCCATTTTGGCGGCTTTGGTGGCGAGGTAGCGCTCGTTTTTAGGGTTACGTCCAACAATCAGCGGCACTCGCTCGGTGATGTTGATGCCAGCCTCGGTCAGAATCTCAACTTTTTTCGGATTGTTGGTCAGCAAACGCACGGCATCCACGCCCAACAGTTTGAACATATCAGCACACAGGGTGAAGTCACGCTCGTCTGCGGCGAAGCCGAGCTGGTGGTTGGCTTCTACCGTATCCGCCCCTTTATCCTGCAAGGCGTAGGCGCGGATCTTGTTCAGCAGACCGATGTTACGGCCTTCCTGACGATGATACAGCAGAATACCGCGGCCTTCTTCCGCGATACGCTCCAGTGCGGCCTCCAATTGAAAACCACAGTCACAGCGCAGGCTGAACAAGGCGTCCCCGGTTAAACATTCGGAATGCACGCGTGCGAGTACCGGCGTTTCGCCGGAAATATCACCGAACACCAGCGCCAGATGATCGTGCCCGGTTGCCAGTTCTTCAAATCCCACCATCAGGAAATCACCCCATGGCGTTGGCAGTTTGGCTTCTGCCACCCGTTTAAGCTGCATGTTACTCTCCACTGACGAGATCCCCTTGTTTGCGCGAGGGATCTTTTATTAAAACTGCATGATCCAGGCTTTGTTGTAGGGTGATGATATTACCCTTATTTGGCATAAAATGCGTTGCGAATGTGCGTTACAGCACAGGCCTACCTTGTTTACCAGGAAAGCCAGGTGCCGTTGGTTTCAGTGTAGCTCTTATGCGCTGGCAGTTGGGGGGACTTGATACCGGTTTCTGCGCACGTGGCGAGTGGGGGCTGTTGTGCGATGGAGTGGGTTTATGAACCGTGCTGTTATTCATTGAAGTAAATCGTTTTCTTGCTATACCCAAAATAATTCGAGTTGCTTGTAGGCGGCAACCGAATGAATCCCCAGGAGCTTACATCAGTAAGTGACTGGGGTGAACAAGGGCAGCCAACACCCAAGCAACTTGAAGTATGACGGGTATATCAATAATTGCTTATGGCGGAATGAGTTTGCGGTATTAATTGAAAGCGCGCCCTGAAGCAAAATAAAAAGCTTCAGGGCGAGATAATTAAGCGTGTTAATTCCCTGGTGTTGGCATGGCATCAAATGATTTAAATTTATGAATACGTTATATTCATAATTCCAAGAGTATGTTGAGGATTAAGCCATTTAATACTCGAGGTTTTTCCGCCGGAGAAATTGACATTAGCTGCATTGATCGGCGCTGTAGTATGTACTACTCTACCCTTATCGTTGTAACAGCCGATATCAACAGCACTTTGCGAGTTTTCAACCGTGCAACCGCCAGCAACAATTGCCCCTCTAAAATTGATGACGCCGCTTGAAGCGCTGTTCGCGAGAGGGATGTTGGTGAGTAAAAGGAGACTCATTGAAGCTGAAATGCAGGCGAGCTTGTAAGCGTTCATGGTACACCTCTTTAAGCAAGGAGGGCACATCCATGTAACATAAATACGAGCAGTCATTAATAATCTAGTCAGCCTTTTTTCGAATAGCAATAGCAGCAATGAAAATTAAAATCTTTAGGTGATAGAAGAGTGTGAGAATTAATTTCAAGCTTATTGGATGGATATCACATTAATAGTCACCTTGGTTACTATAAGGCGGGTGGAGTGAGATCCAATCACGAACCAATAATGAACGCGCTACCACCAGCTGGTTACGAGTATAAATAGAGTGATTTTATACCTGCTAATAAACGGGGGCGTTATTATATTAAGGGTTGCAGAAACAAAGTGAGTGCGGATAGATATATTGAACTCTCCATCGCTAAAATGGAGGATAAGAATCAGTAATCATGAATAACAATATCAAAGTAAATGAAGCCACCTTTTTGAAGGGCGGTTTCATTTTCTCATTGAAGGTACCTGTGTCGCTCTTAAAAGTGTATTGTGCAAATAATCAGGAGCGTTCCTCTGTTGTGAGTAATGACCAAAATAATGGCCATGACCACCGCCGTGCCCACCACCACGGGGGGCGAAGCAGCAGCCTGAAAGGGCTGAGGTGAGCAGAGCCACGGCGAGCAAAATCCCAACATGCTTTAGCATAATAAAAACCCCTTGATGAGTGTCGGCGAATTGTAAATGGCTCAGATGCAGTCAGTGAGTCAATTATTCGTTAAGTTCTGTTAGCGCGTATATTCATTAACATAGAGGAAATGACAGTGTAGGGGTTGTGTAAAGAGTGCGAAAACGATTTGAAAATAGGCTTTCAGGCAATAGGTGTGAAATAACCGTCCTGATATAACCATGCCAGCGTCGAAATAAAGAGAGGTTATCAATGAAAAAGATCCTGTTGCTGGTGTGTTTACCGCTGCTGCTGCCGAGAGTTGCTCAGGCAAATGTCTCTGTCGATGTCAACGTCCCCGGCGTTTCTGTGCATCTGGGGGACCAGGACAGACGAGGCTACTACTGGGATGGCTATGATTGGCGCCCGCCACAGTGGTGGCATGCACATCAGGGGCATGGTGTAGGTGAACGTAATGAACGTGGTATGTATTGGGACGGCGGGCGTTGGCAACCTGTGGACCGTCGTAACCAGGCCGAGCGTGGGAGGAACCCATTTCATGACGATCGTAACCCGAGTCGCAATTCGCAAAGTCACGGCGATCGTGGCAATCAGCGTGGTGATAACGCTAGCGCCCATGGCCGGCCTTATCCGCAAAACGACAATGATCCGCGCCACTAGCTGACCCCGCAGCGGTCAGCCTTGCCATCATCGATGGGGTGATAGCAGTGTTAGCCGCTGTTTTCCTTGTTATCTGTAACACAATCCTTTCCCTTACGGCGCTAACCCCCTAATATTTGCGGCAAGATACTCACCATCAGGCCAAGCTGACGACCTATGCCAACCAGCCAGACGTTCACTTTATTACAGCAAAATCAACGCCGACGGGATAAATGCCATTTGTCATTACTGACGTTGGGCGTGGTGGTGGCCTTTATCTTCAGCCTGAGCGCTGGGGACGTCTGGATCTGGCCTACGCAATGGTTGAGTGAGTCTGCTCGGTTGTTTGTCTGGCAGTTGCGCCTGCCGCGGGCGTTAGCGGTGATGCTAGTCGGAGCCAGCCTGGCGGTTGCCGGGGCGGCAATGCAGGCGCTGTTTGAAAATCCGTTGGCGGAGCCAGGATTGCTTGGTGTGGCGAACGGGGCCGGAGTGGCTCTGGTGCTTGTCGTGCTGTTTGGCAACGGTTTATTGCCGGTTGCCCTGATGAGCCTGAGTGCCATCCTCGGGGCGTTGGTGATGACCTTCCTGTTATTGAGTTTTGCCCGCCGTCGCCGCTTGAGCAATGCACGCCTGTTATTAGTGGGAATGGCTTTGGGGATTGTCTGCAGCGCCATCATGACCTGGGCTGTCTATTTCAGTTCCAGTCTCGATCTGCGGCAACTGATGTATTGGATGATGGGGGGATTTGGCGGGGTGGATTGGCGACAGAAGTGGCTGTTACTGCTGATGTTGCCGGTGCTGCTGTGGCTGTGCGCTCAGGGCAAGGTGTTGAACCTGATGGCTCTGGGGGAAGTTCAGGCCCGCCAACTGGGGCTTTCTCTCTATCTGTGGCGCTACCTGCTGGTGCTGGCGATTGGCTGGCTGGTGGGCACCAGCGTGGCACTGGCTGGGGTGATCGGCTTTGTCGGGTTGGTTATCCCTCATATGCTGCGGCTCAGTGGCTTAACCAATCAGCGCTTTCTATTACCTGGGTGTGCGCTGGCGGGGGCCGGTGTTTTGCTGATTGCTGACGTGCTTGCACGCATCACACTGCTCGCTGCGGAATTGCCTATCGGTGTGGTGACAGCCACGCTGGGGGCACCGTTATTTATCTGGTTACTGGCTCGGTCAAAAAGCGTAAGGTAAACCCGTGGCGGTGTGAACCACTGGCACTTTCTCTGCTTCACCTGCAAATAAAACAATAGGATGAAATCTGATGAGCAAACCGATTTATGCCGTTGCGTTGCAAACCATCGAGAACCAGCCAACGACCCTTGGGGCCTACGAAGGGAACGTTCTGCTGGTCGTCAACGTCGCTTCCGAATGCGGCCTGACGAAGCAGTATGAAGGGTTAGAAAATCTCTATGAAACCTACCAAGAACAGGGTTTTGCCGTGTTGGGTTTCCCATCTAACGAATTTTTGGGGCAGGAACCGGGTACCAATGATGAGATCCTGGCCTTCTGCCGCGGTACTTTTGGCGTTCAATTCCCGATGTTTGCCAAAATCGAAGTGAATGGTGCCAATCGCCATCCGCTTTATCAGGCACTGGTCACGGCAAAACCCCAGGCCATCGCCCCCGAAGGCAGTGAGTTTTTGGCACGTATGAGCAGCAAAGGGCGAGCGCCAAAACAGGCAGGTGACATTTTGTGGAACTTTGAGAAATTTTTGATTGGCCGTGATGGTACGGTAATTCAGCGTTTTTCTCCTGATATGACGCCGGAAGATCCGCTGCTGGTACAAGCGGTTACAGCAGCGCTGGCGAAGTAAAGGGGCTATCAGAACATGTTGCAACTCAGCCAAGTGGCAGTAGAAGGTCGTTTCGCCCCGGTTTCGGGGCAAATAGGGGCTGGGTTGCAGGTTCACCTGATTGGCCCCAACGGCGCAGGGAAAAGTACGCTGTTGGCGAGGCTGGCAGGGGTTTTGCCCGGCCAGGGAGAAGTTCTGTTGTCGGGGCGGCCGCTGGGGGATTATTCAGGCCATGACTTGGCGCAGCGCCGCGCTTATCTCTGCCAGCAGCAGCCACCCGTTGCTCTGATGCCGGTCTTCCAATACCTCGCTTTGCATCAGCCTGCGGGTGCAGACGCCAGAGAGTTGGAAAACACCATCCTTTATTTGTCCCGCAGTTTGAAACTGGCAGACAAATTATCACGTATGTTGACTCAGCTATCCGGTGGCGAATGGCAGCGAGTGCGTTTGGCTGCGGTTTTATTGCAGGTATGGCCTACGGTGAACCCGCACGGTCAGTTATTGCTGCTCGATGAACCGACCAACAGCCTGGATGTGGCGCAGAAAGTGGCGCTGGATCGCTTGCTGCGGGAGTTTTGCCACAGTGGGCGCAGTGCGTTAATTTGCGCACACGATCTGAACCATACTCTGCAACAGGCCGAACAGGTCTGGTTGTTGCATGCCGGGCGATTGGTGATGCAAGGGAGCACGCATGAGGTGATGAAGCCAGAGGTGCTATCGCGCATTTATGACGTGGAATTTCACTTACAGGCGCTGGGCGATCAGCGCTGGATTATGACTAAGACGGCATAGTTGTTTTTTTTGCTGTTATTTTAATCAGTTAAGTTTGTGCGCGAATATTTTGCGAATCATCAATCTATCATCTGATTTTTCCCTCAAAAAAAGATTATTTCATTGAAAAGCGTTAATGACGTGCTACGCTAGACACGCTCGGTTAGAGTTTTTAAAAAACTGAAACAGAGCAACATCTTGACTGTATTGAATATTTTAGTTTCTGTTAATGGCAATCCTTTTCAGAGAGTTCCCAGATAGCCACTTGCAGCTTAAGGTTTTGTTAAGCTTACCGACGTACATTGGCGGCGAATCTACTAGGAATCATTCTTCGGCGTTTAACATTGGTTAAATGAAACAGTTTTACAGTGGCTTAAAGAAATCAAGACGTTTGAGGTCTAACTATGGATCAATTCCTGCCTTTTTCACGCCCAGCGATTGGTGATGAAGAAATTGCGGCGGTAGAAAAGGTACTGCGTTCCGGCTGGATCACCACCGGGCCACAGAATCAGCAGTTGGAAAGTGAGTTTTGTAAAACTTTTGGATGTAAACATGCTGTTGCCGTTTGTTCTGCGACGGCGGGTATGCATATCACCCTGATGGCACTGGGTATCGGGCCAGGTGATGAGGTGATTACACCGTCACAGACCTGGGTTTCCACCCTGAACATGATCGAATTGCTGGGCGCAACGCCGGTGATGATTGATGTTGACCGCGATACGCTGATGGTGAGCGCAGCCGATGTGGAAGCCGCCATCACAGCACGAACCAAAGCCATTATCCCCGTTCACTATGCCGGTGCGCCATTGCAGATGGATGCGCTGCGCGAGGTGGCCCAACGCCACAATATCCCCCTGATCGAAGATGCGGCCCATGCGGTGGGTTCTCGTTTTAACGGCGAGTGGGTCGGCGCACGTGGGACCGCAATTTTCTCTTTCCATGCGATCAAGAATTTGACCTGTGCCGAGGGTGGCCTGATAGCTACCGACGACGATGCACTGGCCGATCGTGTGCGTTGCCTGAAGTTCCACGGCTTGGGGGTTGATGCCTTCGATCGTCAGCTGCAAGGGCGCAAGCCGCAGGCTGAAGTGGTTGAACCGGGCTATAAATACAACCTTTCGGATATTCATGCGGCGATTGCCGTAGTGCAACTGGCGCGCCTGCCAGAGCTGAATGCGCGGCGCAAAATACTGGCCGAACGTTACCTCAATGCGTTGAAAGATTCTCCTTTCCAGCCGTTGGGGTTGCCAGATTATCCGCACGATCACGCCTGGCATCTGTTTATGGTCCGTGTTGACGAAGAGCGCTGTGGTATCGGGCGTGATCAACTGATGGAGCGCTTGAAAGAAGTGGGCGTTGGCACCGGCCTGCATTTCCGCGCTGCCCATACGCAAAAATTCTATCGCGAGCGTTATCCGCAGCTTTCGTTGCCTAATACCGAATGGAATTCGGCGCGTTTATGCACCTTACCGCTATTCCCTGACATGACCGAAGCCGATGTCGATCGCGTGGTCAATGCCTTATCTTCTGTTGTGGAGTTATCTCGTGTCGCGCGCTGAACCGATCAAGAAAGTTTCGGTGGTCATTCCAGTATTCAACGAACAGGAAAGCCTGCCGGCCCTGTTGGAACGCACCACTGCCGCCTGTAAGCAGTTAGTTCAACCTTATGAAATTATTCTGGTTGATGATGGTAGCAGCGATAATTCCGCCGAGATGCTGACGGCGGCCGCTGAGCAGCCAGACAGTTGCATCATTGCGGTATTGCTGAACCGTAACTACGGCCAACATTCTGCCATTATGGCCGGTTTCAACCAGGTCAGCGGCGATCTGGTGATCACGCTGGATGCTGATTTACAAAACCCGCCGGAAGAAATTCCCCGTTTGGTGAATGTGGCCGAAGAGGGGTACGACGTGGTGGGCACCGTGCGTGCCAACCGTCAGGACTCCTGGTTCCGCAAGTCGGCTTCACGCATAATCAATATGATGATTCAGCGTGCTACCGGCAAGTCGATGGGGGATTACGGTTGTATGCTGCGTGCCTATCGCCGTCATATCATTGAGGCGATGTTACACTGTCACGAGCGCAGCACCTTCATCCCGATTCTGGCGAATACATTCGCCCGCCGCACCACTGAAATTGAGGTGCGCCACGCCGAACGTGAGTTCGGTGATTCCAAATACAGTCTGATGAAGCTGATCAACCTGATGTATGACCTGATCACTTGCCTGACGACCACGCCGCTGCGTTTGCTGAGCGTGATCGGTAGCGTGGTGGCGTTATCCGGGTTTATTTTGGCGGTACTGTTGATCGCCCTGCGTTTGATCCTGGGGCCTGAATGGGCTGCCGGTGGGGTGTTTACCCTGTTTGCCGTGCTTTTCACCTTCATTGGCGCACAGTTTGTTGGCATGGGTTTGCTGGGGGAGTATATCGGCCGGATTTACAATGATGTCCGCGCTCGCCCTCGTTATTTTGTTCAGAAAGTGGTCGGCGATAAGCGGACCCAAAATACTCAGGAAGAAGAATGATGAAAGCTATCGTATTTGCTTACCATGATATCGGTTGTGCTGGTTTGCAGGCACTGACTGAAGCGGGTTATGACGTGCAGGCGGTGTTCACCCATACCGACGATCCTGGTGAAAACAACTTCTTCTCTTCTGTTGCCCGCCAAGGGGCTGAGCTGGATTTGCCGGTTTATGCACCGGAAGATGTGAACCACCCGCTGTGGGTTGAGCGCATTCGTGAACTGCAGCCTGACATCATTTTCTCTTTCTACTACCGCAACATGCTGAGTGAAGAAGTGCTGTCATTGGCACCGAAGGGTGGTTTCAACCTGCATGGTTCACTGTTACCACGTTATCGCGGGCGTGCGCCAGTGAACTGGGCGCTGCTGAATGGGGAAAAAGAAACCGGCGTGACGCTGCATAAAATGGTTAAGCGTCCAGATGCAGGGGATATCGTTGGCCAGCATAAAGTCGCGATCTCCAGTAGCGACACTGCGCTGACGTTGCATAAGAAAGTGTTGGAAGCCGCACAGGCACTGCTGAAAGAGCAGTTGCCAAAGCTGAAAAACGGCACAGCAACCTTCACCCAGCAAAATGAAGCGGATGCCAGCTATTTTGGCCGCCGCACGGCAGCGGATGGCGAGATCCTGTGGCACAAGTCTGCCCGCGAGATCGACAATCTGGTGCGTGCAGTCACCGAACCTTACCCAGGTGCATTCAGCTATCTCGGCCAGCGCAAGCTGATCGTATGGCGCTCACGTGTGTTGGACACCCAGCATGACAAGCAGCCGGGTACCGTATTAAGTACGTCACCGCTGATCATTGCCTGTGGCGATGGCGCGTTGGAGATCGTCGCAGGCCAAAGCGAATCCGGTTTATACGTACAGGGCTCACGCCTGGCACTGGAAATGGGCATTGTGACCGATGTCCGCCTGGCTCCGAAGCCAAGTGCAGCAATGAAGCGCAGAACCCGCGTGTTGATCCTCGGGGTTAACGGCTTTATCGGTAACCACCTGACCGAGCGCTTGCTGCGTGAAGACCGTTATGACATTTATGGCCTGGATATCGGCTCCGACGCCATCAGCCGTTTCCTGGATAACCCACGCTTCCACTTTGTTGAAGGGGATATCAGCATCCATTCCGAGTGGATCGAGTATCACATCAAGAAATGTGACGTGGTTCTGCCGCTGGTGGCGATCGCCACGCCGATCGAATACACCCGTAATCCACTGAAAGTGTTCGAGCTGGATTTCGAAGAAAACCTGAAAATCGTTCGCGACTGTGTGAAATACAACAAACGCATCATTTTCCCATCCACGTCTGAAGTTTATGGCATGTGTGATGATAAAGAGTTTGATGAAGACAGTTCACGCCTGATCGTTGGGCCAATCAGCAAACAACGTTGGATCTATTCCGTATCCAAGCAGTTGCTGGACCGGGTGATCTGGGCCTACGGTGCTAAAGAAGGCCTGAAGTTCACCCTGTTCCGTCCGTTTAACTGGATGGGGCCGCGCCTGGACAACCTGGATGCAGCTCGTATCGGTTCTTCCCGTGCTATCACCCAGTTGATCCTTAACCTGGTTGAAGGTTCGCCGATCAAACTGGTTGACGGTGGGGCGCAGAAACGCTGCTTTACCGACATCAATGACGGTATCGAAGCGTTGTACCGCATTATTGAGAACCGTGATGGGCGGTGTGACGGCCAGATCATCAACATCGGCAACCCGACCAACGAAGCGAGCATTCGTGAGCTGGCGGAAATGCTGTTGGAAAGCTTCAACAACCACCCGTTGCGTGGCAACTTCCCGCCGTTTGCCGGTTTCAAAGATGTGGAAAGCAGCAGCTACTACGGCAAGGGGTATCAGGACGTAGAGCATCGCACGCCAAGCATCAAAAATGCGCGCCGCTTGCTGGACTGGCAGCCTACTATCGCGATGCAGCAGACCGTTGCCGACACCCTGGATTACTTCCTGCGTACTACGGTGAAGGAAGGTAATGGTGCATGAAGAAGGTTGGCCTGCGAGTTGATGTAGATACCTTCAGCGGTACCCGTGAAGGGGTGCCGCGGTTGTTGGAGCTGTTCGATAAGCATGGAATTCAGGCCAGTTTCTTCTTCAGCGTAGGGCCAGACAATATGGGGCGCCACTTGTGGCGCCTCCTTCGTCCCCAATTCCTGATGAAAATGCTGCGTTCAAACGCGGCTTCGCTGTATGGCTGGGATATTTTGCTGGCCGGCACCGCCTGGCCGGGGCGTAACATCTCCCGTGCGTTGGGGGCGCTGATGAAGCGTACCGCCGAGGCTGGTCATGAAGTGGGGCTGCACGCCTGGGATCATCAAGGCTGGCAGGCTCGTGTCGCGCGCTGGTCTGAAGAAGAATTGAAACGACAAGTGCAGTTGGGCGTTGACGCGCTGACCGCGAGCACCGGGCAACCGGTCACCTGCTCGGCGGTGGCAGGTTGGCGTGCCGATCAGCGGGTCGTTGAAGTGAAGCAGGGTTTTAATTTCCAATACAACAGCGATTGCCGTGGCACACATCCGTTTCGTCCGTTATTAAACAACGGTCAACCAGGAACAGTGCAAATCCCCGTGACACTCCCCACCTTTGATGAAGTGATTGGCAGCGAAGTCAGCATGGCGGGCTTCAATGACTACATTCTGCGCGCCATCGAAAACGATCGGGGCGTGCCGGTGTACACCATTCACACCGAGGTGGAAGGCATGTCGCAGGCGGGCATGTTTGAAGATCTGTTGCAGCGTGCGCAGCAGCAGGGCATTGAGTTCTGCCCGTTGAGCGCCTTGTTGCCAGCGGATCCGGCCTCGCTGCCGTTAGGCCGCATTACGCGGGCACCGTTCCCTGGCCGTGAAGGCTGGTTAGGTTGTCAAACTGAAGTAGAGGAAAAAGACGTTTCATGAAAGCGCTGAAAGGAACCTGGGCCATTGTCGTGGCCATTTTTTTTGTTCTGGTCTATCTGATTCCGCTCAATGGACGCCTGCTATGGCAACCAGATGAAACTCGCTATGCCGAGATTAGCCGTGAAATGCTGGCGAAGGGGGATTGGGTTGTCCCCAATCTGCTTGGCCTGCGTTATTTTGAAAAACCGGTCGCCGGTTACTGGTTCAATAACGTCAGTCAGTGGTTGTTTGGCGATAACAATTTTGCCGTACGTTTTGCTTCCGTATTCAGCACCGGGCTGGCCGCATTGCTGGTGTTTGCCTTGGCTTGGCTGATGTGGAAAAACGCGCACCGTGCCTACTTGGCGGTGCTGATCTTCCTGTCGATGTTCCTGGTGTTCAGCGTCGGCACTTACAGCGTACTCGATCCGATGATCTCGCTCTGGCTGACGGCGGCGATGGTCAGTTATTACCTGACGCTGAAAGCCACCACTGCCAAAGGCAAGCTGGCAGGTTATGTACTGCTCGGTTTGGCCTGTGGTATGGGCTTTATGACCAAAGGGTTCCTGGCGCTGGCCGTACCGGTGATTGCAGTGATCCCGATTGTGATCCAGCAGCGCAAAATCAAAGAACTGCTGATTTACGGGCCGGTGGCGGTGGTGGTGGCGGTGCTGCTGAGCCTGCCGTGGGCACTGGCGGTGGCCCAACGTGAGCCGGATTACTGGAACTATTTCTTCTGGATCGAGCACATTCAGCGCTTTGCCGAAGAGAACGCCCAGCATAAAGCGCCAATCTGGTATTACCTGCCGATCCTGATTGCTGCAGTATTTCCTTGGCTGGGCCTATTACCTGGCTCATTACTCAAAGGTTGGCGTGAGCGCGCTCAGCGCCCAGAACTGTTTTTCCTGCTGAGCTGGGTGCTGATGCCGTTAATCTTTTTCAGCATCGCTAAGGGCAAGTTGGCGACCTACATTCTGCCGTGTATGGCACCGTTGGCACTGTTGATGGCGGCCTATGCGGAGGATTGTGTGGCCCGTTTGCGCACCGGAGTGCTCAAGTTCAACGCCGTGCTGAACGGTCTGTTTGGCGTGGTTGGCATCCTGGCACTGCTGCTGATGGGTTTTGATTTGTTGCCTAAAGTCCATTTGTTCACCTCAGAAGAACACCCGAAAATTATCCTGGGTATCATCGCGTTTGGCGGCTGGATACTGTTTGCCGTGGTTTCTGCGCGCAATAATGCACGGCGCTGGACCTGGGCTGCGGCCTGCCCACTGCTGCTCTGCCTGCTGATTGGTTATGCCATTCCGCAGCAAGTGATCGATTCTAAACAACCGCAGAACTTTGTGCGGGCCAATATGCCGCTGCTGAGCCAGAGCCGCTATGTTCTGGCTGATAACGTCGGTGTAGCGGCGGGGTTGGCTTGGGAACTGAAGCGCAGCGATATCTTGATGTTCAGCCAGCGGGGTGAGGTTTCCTACGGCCTGAATTATGAAGATTCGCGCAGTCACTATATCAGCAACGAGGATTTGCCGATGTGGCTGGAGCAGGCACGCAAGCAAGGTAATGTGTCTTTGGTACTGCACCTTTCCCGTGATGAATCGATACCACAGGAACTCCCTACACCAGATAAAGTGACCACTCTGCACCGCTTGGCACTGCTGTGGTACAAACAGCAGCCATGATGGCTTATATACTGGTTATTCTGGTCAGCCTGTTTACCTGCGCAGGGCAGTTATGCCAAAAACAGGCTGCCCAGAGCTGGGATCGGGCGGGGAGCCAGCGCGTGAGCACGACGCTGCGCTGGTTGGTTCTGGCGGTCATTCTCCTGGGGTTGGGCATGCTGTTATGGCTTAACGTACTGCAGCGTTTGCCGCTCAGCTTGGCCTATCCTATGCTCAGCCTGAACTTTGTGCTGGTGACGCTGGCGGCACGTTGGCTGTTTAACGAGCCTACTACGCTGCGCCACTGGTGCGGAGTGGCGTCAATTATGCTGGGGATCCTGCTGATGAGTCTTAATTCATGAGGGGTTACGCTTGGGGGGCCGCCAGCGTTCTGCTGGTGACGTTGGCGCAACTGCTGATGAAATGGGGAATGGCGCAAATTCCATTATTATCGTTGGCAGAGGTTACTCTGGAACTGGTAGGCCACTATTGGCAGGCGCTACTGGCCGTCAGTGGTGGCATCTTCGGCTATGCCTTGTCGATGCTGTGCTGGTTCTTTGCCTTGCGCCACCTGCCGCTGAATCGTGCTTACCCGTTGTTGAGCGTCAGCTACGCGTTGGTTTATCTGGCCGCGGTGTTCCTACCTTGGTTTGATGAGCCAGCGACGTTGCTGAAAACATTGGGAACCTTATTTATTCTGTTGGGTGTCTGGCTAATTAACAGCAAGACAAGGGATAAATCCTCTCAATAGTGGAGGGGGCGCTATATCTCCTTCACAACGCTTGCCTTTTTCTTCTCTTGAGAGATAAATTAACGCAAAACAGCGCTATCCTTACTTTAGTTACTCTGTGCTGGCTCGGTGGTAATGTGCGGGTAGCATGATTCAGTGAAGGGAACGATGCGATGCGTGTGTGGTTTTTATTAGTCAGCTTGATTCTGGCGGGTTGCAGCAGCAATGCGCCACCGCCGAATGGCCGCCTGTCCGATTCAATCGTTGTTGTCGCACAACTGAATGAACAGTTACGCCAATGGTATGGCACCCCTTATCGCTATGGTGGTTTAGATCGCGGCGGAGTTGACTGTTCTGGTTTTGTCTACCGTACTTTCCGCGATCGTTTTGACCTGCAATTGCCACGTTCTACAGAACAGCAGACCGGTGTCGGTACTCAAGTACCGCGTGACGAACTGTTGCCGGGGGATCTGGTCTTCTTCAAAACCGGCAGCGGTGGCAATGGCCTGCATGTTGGGATCTACGATACCAACGACCAGTTTATCCATGCTTCCACAAGCCAGGGTGTGACCCGTTCCTCGCTTAATAATGTGTACTGGCGGAAAGTCTATTGGCAAGCGCGCCGAATCTAGCGTGTAACCCGTTGCGCTGGTGTATCATGGCCTCATCCCCTTGCTCGCGGTGAATACCATGAATTCCTTACGTTTATTAATTTCCGACTCTTACGATCCTTGGTTCAATCTGGCGGTTGAAGAGTGTATCTTCCGCGAAATGACGACGCAGAAAATCCTGTTTCTGTGGCGCAATGCGGAAACCGTGGTGATTGGCCAGTCACAAAATCCGTGGAAAGAGTGTAATACCCGGCGCATGGAGCAGGACGGCATTCGCTTGGCACGGCGTAGCAGCGGCGGTGGCGCGGTATTTCACGATCTCGGTAATACCTGTTTCACGTTTATGGCGGGGAAGCCGGGTTATGATAAAACCGTATCGACCGGTATTATTCTGCAAGCGTTGACCCAGTTGGGGATTAGCGCAACGGCTTCTGGGCGTAACGATCTGGTGGTGGATACGGCCGACGGGATCCGCAAAATATCCGGTTCTGCCTATCGTGAGACACAAGATCGTGGTTTCCATCACGGTACTCTGTTACTGAATGCCGATCTCAATCGCTTGGCCGATTACCTCAATCCCGATCCTAAAAAACTGCAGGCTAAAGGTATTACTTCCGTGCGCTCGCGCGTGGCTAATCTGGCAGAATTCTTGCCACAGATTAACCATCAGCAGGTTTGTGACGCCATCAGCCAGGCCTTTTTTGCCCACTATGGTGAAAGTGCACCTGCGGAGGTGATTTCACCGGATGTTTTCCCCAACTTGCCGGACTTTGCACAACAGTTTGCTAAACAGAGCAGTTGGGAATGGAATTTTGGTAAAGCACCTGCGTTCAGCCATCTGCTGAATGAGCGTTTTAGCTGGGGCGGGGTGGATATTTTCTTTGATGTTGAAAAGGGAACCCTTGTCCGGGCGCAGATTTTTACCGATAGCCTTAATCCTGCCCCCTTGCAAGCCTTGGCCAAGATGCTGGTGGGCTGTGCTTATCGCAGCGAAGCGCTGGCCGCCTGCTGTGATCGTCTGCAAGTGCAGTTCCCACAACAGTCAGGCGAGCTTGCTGAGTTACGGCACTGGCTGATGGAAACGATCAAGTAGACGTAGCCAGCCATACGTAAAGACTGGGATCGGGAAACCTGTCCCTTTTTATTCTTTCTGACAGGGAGTTAACGCCTGTTAATTCGCCTTTTGGGCTGGCCAAGCGCATGGATGGCACCACAGGGTAAAATATGTTGCTATCCTCTATCTTGGTACAGGATTTAAATTGAGAATATTGCAGGAAAATTCCCTAGCTTTCATCAATAAGGTAAAAAATGCTTTGATTCAATAAATTAAAGACTCATGGTTAACCATTGATATGTTTTTATCACCTGCGTTCATACTGACTTGCTATCTTTCTATTAACTCAACTGGTTCATACTTCTTAGTGATTAAAAATGGGTGAATCTGTACATTACAAAAAAATCACTAGCAATCATATTAGTATATTACTTTGCGATACTGATTTTGCTGGGATATGCAGTGCTCAACCCGATTCAAAATGACTAAATAATGATCCTGACATTAAGGGAAGCATAACGGATCGCAATAGCAGTTCACTTCGTGCGTGCTGTTTCATCGGGCGTCGGTGGCGTTGATGGTCTGGAAGGGGGGAATCACCGCCATTGGGGCACCGTGAGGATTGGCCTTTCAAACATAAGAGCGACGTCTAGACAGCGTACTTATGACCTAAAAATAGCAGACACGGCACTGGCACGGTTCAGCTCGCAGAGGGAGCTGTTCAACCTTCCGGCGGCTTGTTGGCCGCACAAGTCAACTCTATCTGTTATTGCCGATTATAAACATCCAATCAGAATCGTATTGATGATTAGCTGAAAAAACGCGGCTCACGTTCTCCTTGATCTGTGGGGCAGTTTTTATCAATTAAGATAATTCCCAAATACCATACTCAGTAGTTATCTATTGCCCGATGGAGTAAGGCGCATAGCTAGTACAGATATGGCAGAAATCAAGGCGTTCACGGTATGGTGGTTGCGGTTTGTTGCGCAGCAGATGTTATTTTTACATAAGCAAAATTAATGTTTATTGTTGGCATTCAGCACTGTTAATGTTCACGACGTTACCATCTCGGCATTATTCAGTTGGGATTTTTCTAACAAAATCAGCGGTAACCCATCAGGGATTGCGTGGCAGGCCACTATAAATGCGAATAGCATAAAAAACACGCTTTTTTTAGTTATTCCAGCCTTAAGATAAATTAATTTCTAGTGAGGGGATTTGTACTTTTAGCATAGCTTTAAGCTATTGATTAATTCACAACTTATTGGTAATTACATTGATGTTTCCGATTAATCCTAGGGGGATTGATCGGTAAAATATATTCAGATAGGATGAAATACTCGCCGTTAAGCTTTGGCATTAAAATGAAAATTCAATTTGAAGCTGACTTTATTAGTCACTCTGTTTTCCAACCGGTTTACTCAATGGAGGGAAGACTGCTGGCGGTAGAAATCCTCAGCCGTTTCAATAGCCTGGATGGCAATTTGGCCATGCCAATGGACATTGGGGTTAATTTATTATCCCCTGAGCAACGGATTGATTTATTTAATGAACAAATGTTGCTGGCTGAACAGCAGGCAACATGGTTTATTGAAAATGACGTATTATTGACCATTAATATTGACGAAACCGTGGTTGATTTGCTACTTGGCGACTTTATGCTACGCCAGCGTATTCAACAGTTACCGTTTATTACTTTTGAGATTAGTGAGGGTTTTCCTAATTTATCCGCGGGGAAACACAATCAAAAGATCAGGTTATTGAGTGAGTATTTTACGCTGTGGCTGGATAACTTCGGCTCGGGTAAAACGACGCTCACTGCGCTGTATGACGGTTTGTTTGACTATGTAAAGATAGATAAACGTTTTTACTGGCAATTGTTTACTCATCCGGGTTATGACGTGGTCATAGACTCATTATTGAAAAATATCAATCTGCTCTGTAAGGGGGTGATCGTTTGTGGAATAGGGAAAAAAGAATACTTTAATAAGCTTAGAAACGCGGGTGTTTTAGGGCTACAGGGATTTTTATGGCCTGTCACAAGTGTGGATAATCTGCGAACTCTGCGAAGGACCTCTACAGAATTCGACAACAATAACTGATATTGTTAACACATATAATAGGGTTAATAATGGACGGAATGATTGTTTTCGCGCTCCCGGTACTGTTATTTATCGCATTTTTTTCGTTCGCCAAGCATTTTTTATCTCAACGCAGTAAATCATTAAAAATCACCCGGCGTCGCCGGTAGCACATTCGCCTCTGCCCGGTTAACGGGCAGGGCGTTATCCCTGCAATTCCTCCGTATTAATCCGCATGCGCAAGCTCTACACTGAAGGTAATGGAGGGCCTATGCCGCAGTTTGACAATACGTATTACCAGCAGTTACCCGGTTTTTACACCGAGTTGAACCCCACGCCCCTTACCGGTGCTCGTTTACTGTACTACAGCCAGCCTCTGGCGCGTGAATTAGGGCTGGATGAAAGCTGGTTTACGCCGGAAAACACGCCAGTTTGGGCCGGAGAAAGGCTGCTGCCGGGCATGCAACCCCTGGCACAGGTCTACAGCGGCCACCAGTTTGGTGCCTGGGCCGGGCAGTTGGGCGATGGCCGTGGAATTTTACTGGGTGAACAGCAATTAGCCGACGGGCGCAGCATGGACTGGCATCTGAAAGGGGCCGGGCTGACGCCTTATTCACGCATGGGGGATGGGCGAGCGGTATTGCGTTCGGTGATCCGGGAGTTTTTGGCTTCTGAAGCGCTGCATCACCTGGGAATACCCACTACGCGTGCGCTGACCATCGTAACCAGCGAGCAACCGGTATTTCGCGAGCAGCCCGAGCGCGGTGCGATGTTGCTGCGTGTAGCAGAAAGCCATATTCGTTTTGGTCACTTTGAACATTTTTATTACCGCAGGCAGCCAGAGCAGGTGAAGCAACTGGCAGATTTCGTGATTGCGCACCACTGGCCGCAGTGGCGTGAGGAAACAGAGCGTTACGCGCTGTGGTTTACCGAGGTGGTAGAACGTACCGCGCACCTGATGGCCCATTGGCAGACCGTTGGTTTTGCCCATGGGGTGATGAATACCGATAACATGTCAATTCTCGGCCTCACTCTGGACTTTGGGCCTTACGGTTTCCTTGATGATTACCAACCGAACTACATCTGTAACCACTCCGATCACCAGGGCCGTTACGCCTTTGACAATCAACCGGCAGTTGGGCTGTGGAATCTGCATCGCTTGGCGCAAACGCTCTCTGGCCTGATGACCACTGAGCAGTTACAGGCGGCGCTGGCGGCGTATGAACCCGCGTTGATGCAGGCCTATGGTGAACAGATGCGCGCGAAGCTGGGTTTCTTTACCCCCTCAGTGCAGGACAACGAGCTATTGACGGGTCTGTTGAGCCTGATGATGCAGGAAGGGCGGGATTATACCCGAACGTTCCGCCTGCTGAGCGATGTGGAGCAATGGCAGGCGCATTCCCCCTTGCGAGATGAGTTTATCGATCGTGCTGCGTTCGATCGTTGGTACCAGCAATACCGCCTGCGTTTACAGCAAGAGCAGGTGAGCGATGCTGAACGCCAGCAGGCGATGAAGGCGGTGAATCCCAAGCTGATTTTGCGCAATTATCTGGCGCAGCAGGCAATCGAAGCGGCCGAACAGAATGATGTCAGCAAACTTGCGCGGCTGCACCAGGCATTGCTGCAGCCGTTTGCCGATGATCCGCAGTATGACGATCTGGCAGGCTTACCCCCTGAATGGGGTAAGCATCTGGAGATTTCCTGCTCAAGCTGAGGTTAGAGCAGTTTTTCGATATGTTCACCGAGCCGTTCTGGCTTGGTGAACGGAGCAAAGCGCGCGATTCGGGCTCCCTCCGCAGTGAACAGAAACTTGGTGAAATTCCATTTGATGCGCTGACCGCCCAGTAGACCGGGCGCTCGGCGTTTCAGTTCGCTGAACAGCGGATGCGCACCCGCACCGTTCACGTCGATCTTGCTGAACAACGGGAAGCTGACGCCATAATTCAGGGTGCAGAAGTCGGCGATCTCGCGTGCATCACCCGGCTCTTGCTTGCCAAATTGATTGCAGGGAAACCCGAGCACCACCAAGCCGCGTGCGCGGTAGCGTTGCCAGAGAGTTTCCAATCCCTGGTACTGTGGGGTAAAACCACAGCGGCTGGCGGTGTTGACCACCAGATAAACCCGTGCGGGGAAGTCGGCCAGCGTTTTGTGCTCCCCCTGCAGGGTAACGCAGGGAATGGTTAACAGTGAGTTGCTCATGCCAAGGCTCCGCGTTGCCGGTGGGGCGCGCTAAACACCCCACTCAAAGCGATCAGAAACGAGTATCCACCGCATCTGCCAACATGGCCAGCAACTGTTCGCTGTCGGCCCAACTCAGGCAAGGATCGGTGATCGATTGGCCGTAGGTTAACGGCTGGCCGCTGACGATTTTCTGCGTGCCTTCCACCAGGAAACTTTCCGCCATCACGCCGGCGATGGCCATTGAACCGGCACGGATCTGCTGGCAGACGTTCTCTGCCACTTCTAGCTGGCGGCGGTGCATCTTCTGGCAATTACCATGGCTGAAATCGATCACCAGATGTTCTGGGAGATCGAACTCACGCAGGCTGTCGCAGGCGGCCACCACATCACTGGCATGATAGTTTGGTTTTTTGCCCCCGCGCATGATGATGTGGCCGAACGGATTACCGCTGGTCTGATAAATGGTCATCTGGCCATGTTTGTCGGGCGACAGGAACATATGGCGGGCGCGAGCCGCACGGATCGCATCGATGGCAATACGGGTATTACCGTCGGTACCGTTCTTGAAGCCTACCGGGCAGGAAAGCGCAGAGGCCATCTCGCGGTGAACCTGGCTTTCGGTGGTACGAGCGCCAATTGCTCCCCAACTGATTAAATCGGCAATATACTGGCCGATCACCATATCCAGAAACTCGGTGGCGGTAGGCAGGCCAAGCTGGTTGACGGCCAGCAACAGCTTGCGGGCTATTTCAATCCCACGGTTGACCTGAAAACTGCCATCCAGATCGGGATCGGAGATTAACCCCTTCCAGCCGACCACGGTGCGCGGTTTTTCAAAATAGGTACGCATGACGATTTCCAGGCGATCCTGGTAGCGTTCGCGCAGGGCATTCAAGCGGTGTGCATAGTCGGTAGCCGCATCCAGATCGTGAATGGAGCAGGGGCCAATGACCACTAACAGGCGACGATCTTCGCCCATCAGGATGTTTTCAATACGTTTACGTGACGCTGTCACATTATCGGCAATGGCGTCTGAGATCGGCAACTTTTCCGCTAACGCTTGGGGCGTAACGAGGTTGTCGATGCGCGCGGTCCGCAGTTCATCTGTTTTGTGCATGATTTTCTCTAAAACTGTTCTTCGCTACGGCAGGAATACCGGGAAGTGATGAGGATCACAATAACGTAAAAATCGCTGAATTCAACCGTAGGGCGCCGGTTATTTTGCGCAAACCTGCAAAAAGCAGCGCAGGCTGAAATTAAGTGGCAGGCAGGCAAGCCTGCCACGCGCATTTTTGCTTCAGAACATACGGCGACTCATGCCGAGAATATCGAGGATTTTGGTGGAGATTTCTTCTACCGAATAGTTGGTGGTATTGAGGTAGCGGATTTGATTCTTGCGGAACAAGGCTTCGACTTCCGCTAATTCCATCCGGCACTGGCGGATTGACGCATAGCGGCTGTTCTCTCGCCGTTCTTCGCGGATGGCGGCCAAGCGTTCCGGATCAATCGTCAGGCCAAACAGCTTGTGCTGAAAGGGTTTTAGCGCGGCAGGCAGTTGCAAATTGTCCATATCGTCGGCGGTGAACGGGTAATTGGCTGCACGGATGCCAAACTGCATCGCCAGATACAGGCTGGTGGGGGTTTTGCCACAGCGTGAAACGCCCAGCAGGATCACCTGCGCCTGATCGAGATTGCGTAGCGAAATGCCATCATCATGCGCCAAGGTGTAATCAATGGCGGCGATACGGGCATCATATTTGCCGAGATTGCTTTCGGTCAAACCGTGGGTGCGATTGGCGATGGGCGTAGGTTCTACCCCCAGTTCCCCCTGTAACGGCCCAACCAGGGCTTGTACGATATCCTGGCAGAAACCTTCGCTCTGGGTGATCACCAGGCGGACTTCCGGGGAAATAATCGAATAGAACACCAGCGGGCGCACCCCGGTTTGCTGGTAAATATCGTTAATCTGTTGGCACACGCCGCGGGCACGTGCTTCGGTTTCTACGAATGGCAAGGTATAGGTGGTGGCCGCGATCGGAAACTGTGACAGCACCGCGTGTCCCAACACTTCGGCAGTAATGGCTGTACCATCAGAAATATAAAAAACGCTTCTTTCCATTCGTCACTCTCTCACTGAAAACGATAATCCTGTTGTAGCAAAATATCATGGTCTGTGAATGATTGGCGGGTAAAGCAACGGGTCAGCATTTTGTGATAGCACGAGCAAACGCGATAAATAAAGTCATGTTTTAATCAGATAAGTGAAGAAATAACGGCTTATTTAACTTAATAAAACGCAATTTTATTTTTTATAAAACCATTGCACCTGATTTTAGCCAATCCGCTCGCGTTGACCAGGCTATTTCGATCAAACCCAGCTTGTTTGTGAGGGCTATTTAATAAAAAGTTTAAATTTTATTTAATTTGTTGAATTTAAAGCCATTAGTGTCAAAGGGAACGATCCCCATTTAAATTAAGCCGCTGCGTCTTTCTCTTAAAACTCATTTTCTTCATTGGGTTGATCGATTCACCTTTCCATTTTCTCTGGGTCATTGTGCTAGTCTGATTTCGCTTCGCTTACCGAATTAAATTCGCTTAGACCCTACTGATAGCAATAAGGATTGTCTCGATGTCTAACAATGGCCCAGACTTGCGTAATGTGCTTTGGTACAACCAGCTTGGCATGCACGACGTTGACCGTGTTGGGGGAAAAAATGCCTCCCTCGGTGAAATGATCACCAATCTTTCCGATTTAGGTGTGGCCGTGCCGAATGGTTTTGCTACCACCGCACAGGCGTTCAATGATTTTCTTGAGCAAAGCGGTGTTAATCAGCGCATCTATCAGTTACTGGATCAAATCGATGTTGACGACGTTGCTCAACTGGCCAAGGCCGGTGCGCAAATTCGCCAATGGGTGATCGACACACCTTTCCATGCAGAATTTGAACGTGAAATCACGTTGGCCTATCAGCAACTGGCTGGCGGTGAAAGTAATGCCTCCTTCGCCGTACGCTCTTCCGCCACGGCAGAGGATATGCCGGATGCCTCCTTTGCTGGCCAACAGGAAACTTTCCTCAATGTGCAGGGCATTGAGGCCGTGATGGTGGCGATCAAGCACGTATTTGCTTCGTTATTCAACGATCGTGCGATCTCCTACCGGGTGCATCAAGGGTACGATCACCGTGGCGTGGCATTGTCGGCCGGTGTGCAGCGCATGGTGCGCTCCGATCTGGCGTCGTCAGGAGTCATGTTCACCATTGATACCGAGTCTGGTTTCGATCAGGTGGTGTTTATCACTTCGGCGTTTGGTCTGGGTGAAATGGTTGTGCAGGGGGCGGTCAACCCGGACGAATTCTACGTGCACAAGCCGACGCTGCTGAAAGGCAAACCTGCCATTGTGCGGCGTAATCTGGGGTCGAAGAAAATCCGCATGGTGTACGCGCCTTCGCAGGATCACGGCAAACAGGTTCGGATTGAAGATGTGCCAGAAGCGCAGCGCAATCGTTTCTCTCTGAACGATGATGAAGTGCAGGCTTTGGCGCACCAGGCTTTGCTGATCGAAAAGCATTATGGCCGCCCGATGGATATCGAGTGGGCAAAAGACGGGCACACCGGCAAACTATTGATTGTGCAGGCGCGCCCGGAAACCGTGCGTTCCAATGAGCAGGTGATGGAGCGCTACCAGTTGAACGGCAATAGCGTCGTGCTGGTGGAAGGGCGCGCCATCGGGCACCGCATTGGCGCAGGCCCGGTGAAAGTGATTAACGACATCAGTGAAATGGACCGCATTCAGCCAGGGGATGTGCTGGTGACTGACATGACCGACCCGGACTGGGAACCGATCATGAAAAAGGCGGCGGCGATTGTCACCAACCGTGGCGGGCGGACCTGTCACGCGGCGATCATCGCCCGTGAACTGGGGATCCCGGCGGTGGTTGGCTGTGGGCATGCCACCGATCTGCTGAAAGATGGGCAGAAAGTCACGGTCTCCTGTGCCGAGGGCGATACCGGCTTTGTTTACAGCGACATGCTGGACTTCAGCGTACAAAGTTCTGAAGTCACCGAGCTGCCAGAACTGCCGCTGAAGATCATGATGAACGTGGGCAACCCGGATCGTGCCTTCGATTTTGCCCGTCTACCGAATGAAGGGGTAGGTCTGGCGCGTTTGGAATTTATCATTAACCGCATGATTGGCGTGCACCCGCGTGCGTTGTTGGAATTTGATCGGCAACCGGCGGAACTGCAGGCCGAAATCAGAACGCTGATGCAGGGTTACGACGATCCGGTCGAGTTCTATGTTGGCCGCTTAACCGAAGGGATCGCGACGCTGGGTGCGGCATTCTGGCCTAAGCGCGTTATCGTGCGTCTTTCCGACTTCAAATCCAATGAATACGCCAACTTAGTGGGCGGCGAGAAGTACGAACCACATGAAGAGAACCCGATGCTGGGCTTCCGTGGGGCTGGCCGTTACGTTGCCGAAAGTTTCCGCGATTGCTTCGCCATGGAGTGTGAGGCGATGAAGCGGGTGCGTAATGACATGGGGCTGACCAACGTTGAAGTTATGGTGCCGTTTGTGCGCACCGTGGCTCAGGCTGAGGCGGTGGTAGAGGAGCTGGCGCGTCAGGGGCTCAAGCGCGGTGAAAACGGGCTGAAAGTGATTATGATGTGCGAGATCCCATCCAACGCCTTGCTGGCCGATCAGTTCCTGGAATATTTCGATGGCTTCTCGATTGGCTCCAACGACATGACGCAGCTGACTTTGGGGCTGGATCGCGATTCCGGCGTGGTTTCTGAGCTGTTCGATGAACGCAACGAAGCGGTCAAAATGCTGCTGACCATGGCGATCCAAGCTGCCAAACGTCATGGTAAGTACGTGGGGATTTGTGGCCAAGGCCCATCGGATCATGAGGATTTTGCCGCGTGGCTGATGGAGCAGGGGATCGACAGCCTGTCGCTTAACCCGGATACCGTGGTGCAAACCTGGATGAATCTGGCGCAGAAAAAGTAACTCTTCTCTCTAGGGGCGCCATTAGGTGTCCCTAGGCAATTTCATTCGCCGAGTTTACTGTTTGGCATGAACTTTTGTATCACCTCTTCCAAGAAAATAAAAAACAACGTCCGCGATTTTTCATAGGGCTTCAGCTCGCTGTTACCACCGCTATTGGTGAGATAAAAAAGCGTGTTCTGCTGTAGCTTAGGGAAATAACGGAACTCTTCAAATAAAAAGATAATCTCTTTGTAATTTAAGCCAGAGAGGTCTTCATCAAAGGATTTGAATAATCCGGTCGTTGATAGCACCAGGAGCTTAGTGTCCTTGCTGTCAGAGTTTCTGACGGTAGTCACTTCATTGGTGGCTAGCGTAAATACATCCGAAAAAATCCGCAGGCGATAGGCGAAGTAATCAGCGCAAATGTAAGAGGGGCCTAGCCCATAGATAATCAGCTTATTACAATCTTTTATCTTTAACCAAAAGTCATGAGCAAGGTTATCATCAAAATTGGCGATGTAGTCTGCTATACGCTGTAATTCACTTGATGGCTTTGCTGGGGGGGCATCATTATGTTCGCTGATAATAAATTTTTTATATTGCTTGAAAGATTCAAACCCCAGTTTTCGGACAAACTTGGAGATTTTTGACGTTGAAACATCAAACTGTGCGCTGAGCTCAGTAATAGAAACCGTTGAGTTATGCTGAATGCATTCTTTGGTGCTGTCTAATAGTTTCTTTTCCAACGCATTCAAACTCTTGTAATCAATTTTTATCATGATTTATTTCCGATGTTAAGCCCAGACATCCCCGTTCAATGTTACGAGAAAATCCCCCCAATGAGTACCCCACTTGCTGAAGAGATAACCATCTCGGCAAGATCACTGCGCGTTAACCGTTCGCATTAAATGTATAAAACGTTGATTTAATTAAATTAATTGGAATTAAAAACCAGTAAATAATCAATTTTATTATTATTTATTCCGATTTTATTGTAAAAACAAGAATTATTCAATTTTGTGATGATAATTTTCCATAAATTGGATCTAAAGCATGTTTTTATGGAAAATTATCGGTATAAATGTTGTCCAGAGTTAGAGGTGATGAAAGTGAAACGTTAAAAAATTATCAGGAAACGCTCATGTTGGAAAAAATCACAGACTTCAGTTTGAACCTGTTCTCTCTAAAGGGAAGAACAGCGATCGTCACGGGCGGCAACAGCGGGCTGGGCCAGGCATACAGCCTGGCGTTTGCCAAAGCTGGGGCTAATGTTGCCGTTATCGCCATTGCGGACGACGAAGGGGAAACCCGGTGTCTGGTAGAAGAGTGCGGGGTGGATTATCACTTTATTCTGGCGGACATTACCCGTGAGGGGGAACCCCAACAGGCCATAGATCAGGTCGCCGCTCGCTTTGGCCGCATCGATATACTGGTCAACAATGCCGGGATGTGCATTAACGAACCGGATGTTCTCAAATTCACCCGCGTGCAGTGGGATAAAATGATCGCCCTCAATCTGAGCGCCGCCTTTGAAATGTCGCACGAAGTGGCCAAGTACATGATCCCGCAGCAGAGTGGAAAGATCATCAATATTGCCTCCATGTTCTCTTATTTGGGCGGGCAATGGTCACCGGCGTATTCGGCGAGTAAGCACGGGATTGTTGGGCTGACGAAAGCCTACTGCGACGAATTGGCACAATTCAATATTCAGGTCACCGCGATTGCGCCTGGATATTATGCAACGCCATTAACTGAAAAAACACGATCAGATCCTGATGCTAATAAGCGGGTACTTTCGCATATTGCGGCCAATCGTTGGGGAAATATTGCCGATCTGATGGGGACGGCAGTCTTTTTGGCCTCAGATGCATCCAATTATGTTAACGGCTCAGTGATAGCCGTTGACGGTGGTTTTTTAGTGCGTTAATCAATAATGATAAGGGTAATTATGAATAAGCATGACACATTAAGGCAATTGCGTAGCCTGTTGAAAGCGGATCAGATCGTGACCGATCATGCCAAGCTCTATGATGCAGCAGCCGACAGATATAAAAAATATGCCAAGGCTAAAGAGCAGCTTAATGTTCCTCTCCCTACCGCCATTGTGCTGCCAGAAAGTGCCGATGAAGTGGCTGAGATCCTCAAATTCTGTAATGAAAATGCCATTAACGTTATTCCACGCAGCGGCAAGACGGCGACCGAAGGTGGCTTGGAAAACTGGAAAGAAAATACCCTGGTGATTGACTCGGCACGCCTGAATAAAATCATCAAGATCGACAGCTACAATATGGAAGCCACGGTGCAAGCCGGGGTTTGCCTGCAAACGCTGGAAGATGAAGCGCGCAAGCAGGGGCTGACAACCGGCCATTCGCCGCAGTCCAAACCGGTTGCACAATATGGTGGCTTAGTGGCCACGCGCAGTATCGGCCAGTTTTCTACCCTGTACGGCGGAATTGAAGATATGGTGCTTGGTCTGGAGTGTGTCTTCCCTGATGGGCACATTTCACGCATCAAGAGTGTCGCACGCCGCGCCGGCGGCCCGGACATCCGCCATGTGGTGATTGGTAACGAAGGCACCCTGTGTTTTATTACCGAAGTCACGGTGAAACTGTTCAAGTTCTACCCGGAGAATAACCGGTTTATCGGGCACTTAATCAAGGATGTTGCCTCGGGTATCAAGATCCTGCGTGACGTCATGGTGGCAGGCTATCGCCCTTCGGTGGCGCGGGTTTATTCAGAAGAGGATGCGGCGCAGCATTTCTCGGCCTTCCATGAAGGCAAGTGTGTTCTGATCTTTATGGTGGAAGGGCCTTCCGGTATCGTGAATGCCACCATTGATGGCATCAACGAAATCATCAAGGGACATGCTGCGGGGATCCTGAAACCGGTTAAAAGCCAACTGATCGAAGACTGGTTCAATCATCTCAACTGGTCGCAGGCGCGCATCGAGCAAGAAGTGAGTGAGATGGTGAATCACAATCGTCATGATGGTTTCACTACCGAGATCTCTGCAAGTTGGGAAATGATCCCGAAAATCTACGATCGCGTGATCCAGCGTATTCGCAGTGAATTTGAACGCAGCGAAGATCTCACCATGCTGGGGGGGCACTCATCGCACAGTTATATTAACGGTACTAATATGTACTTTGTTTATAACTACAATATCCACTGTGAACCGAAAGATGAAATGCGTATTTATCATCATCCTATTCAGCGCATTATTGTAGAAGAGACGCTGAAACTGGGTGGTTCTATGTGTCACCATCACGGCATTGGTAAATATCGAAATGAATGGACCGAGCAGGAGCATGGCAGCGCCTATTATATTCTGCAAGGGCTGAAACAGGTTTATGATCCGAAAGGCATCATGAATTTCGGCTGTATTTATCCGCAGCCAGGCACTGAGCATTTCTTCGAGTAACCTTCACGGATCAATCCCCAAGGGGAACGGGAGCGGTCGGTGTAATATCCTAAGAGCTTCGAGTTGCGGTCAATAAGGCTGCAACTCAGGCTAGAGGGATAAATCACTCTATCCCCACTATAGATATCAAGAATAATGGAAGTGAATAATGAAAAAACTATTTATGGGTATTGATAGTGGATCGCAAAGTACCAAGGTAGGTATTTTTGACCAACAGGGTAATGAAATCTGTTATGGCAGTGATTTATTGCAGAATACTGAAACACCGGCACCGGGCGTTGTTTACCACCCCGGAGAAGATCTTTGGGAGAGCCTGGTTCGCGCCATAGAAGATTGCCTGGATAAATTTACCGGCGATCGGCGTCAGATCCTGGGAATAGGGTTGTGTACTATTCGCTGTTGCAGGGTGTTGCTGGATGAGAAGGGTGAACTGGTTGAACCGGTCATCAGTTGGATGGATATGCGTATGTCGCAGCCCTATGTTCATCAGAATGACGCGGTAAAATATGTGACCACCACGTCCGGTTATCTTGGTTTACGCTTAACCGGCGCTTTCAAAGACAGTTGTTCTAATCAGGAAGTTTATTGGCCTATGGATTGGCAGACCCTGCAATGGGCAGATGATGCTGAGATCCAGCGCCAGGGGCTCACGCGCAGCCAACTGTTTGAGCTGATCAAACCCGGCGAGAGCTACGGGCCGCTCAGGGCAGAACTCGCCGAGCGTTTTGGTCTGAATGCGGATATTTGCGTATTTGCTACCGGTAATGACAAGGCTGTTGAAGTGCTTGGCGCGGGCATTACCGCCGCTGATGAAATTATGATCTCGCTGGGGACATTTATTTCGGCCATGCTGTACCGCCATGATTATTTCTCTCATGCCGAGAGTTTTTTCCCGACGCTGGCGTGTGAACCTTTCAAATATGTCTATGAATCCACCGGGATCCGGCGGGGTATGTGGACGGTGAGTTGGTTTAAACATTTAGCGGGTGAAGATATCAGCAAGATTGCTGAGATGGAAAACATCAGTGAAGAAGATGTATTAAACCGTATTGCCGAATCCATTGCCCCGGGTTCGGAAGGGTTGATCACTATTCTTGATTGGCTGAGCCCGCCAAGCCATCAGTTCCGTAAGGGGATGATGTTCGGTTTTGATCAACGCCATACTAAGTACCATATTTATCGCTCTATTTTGGAAGCTATTGCCTACACGATAAAGAACAATATTGATGCCATGCTGCAGGAAACAGCATCCTCCATCAATAGCATTCGTATTATTGGCGGCGGGGCAAAAAGCGATGTTTTAGTGCAGATTATCTGCGATCTTTTTGGTAAAGAGACCTATACCCTGCAAGCCAACAGTTCAGCCTGCCTGGGGGCGGCTATGTGTACTGCCGTTGGGTTAGGGGTGGTGCAGGACTTTAATCAGGCAAAAAGAGATATGGTGCAGATTAAGAAAAAGTATATTCCTAATCAAAAAAATCATATTTACTATGATGGCATCAATAAAAATGTCTATATGAAAGTACGTAGTTATACGGATCCACTGTTGTCAGAGGTCTATGATTTTCTTAATAGACCATCAATATAAAAAATCTCTCTGGTCTATTCCAGCAAGTTTCCGGTTGTGCACCCAGATGTTAAATAAACATCTGGTTTGCGCCGCCGTGCCGCTTGGATAAAAGAGGGTAAACGATATCATACAGGTATGACTATTATGGAAAATAGAGTAAATACAGAGCAAATTAAAAATAGCACCCGATATATACAGATATTACTGCTGACCATCGCCGGCGGTGCAATATATCCGATGCTATATTTGAGGCAGATTTATCAGGATACGATGATCCAAGCCTTTAATATTACTAATGTGCAACTCGGTGAGTTGTATTCAATCATGGGTTTTTTGTTCTTTATCTGCTATACACCCAGCGGTTGGTTAGCCGATAGAGTGAAACCGATGAAGCTGATCACCCTGTCTCTATTGGGGACGGGCCTGTTAGGGCTTTGGTACAGCACCTTGCCTTCCTATACCGCACTGTTAATCATTTTTTCAGGCTGGGGAATAACCACCGGCTTGACCTTCTGGGGTGCGGTGATGAAGCGCATCAAGCTGCTGGCGGCAAAAAATGAGGCTGGGCGCTTTTATGGGATTTACGATGGCGGTCGCGGCCTGGTTGAATCGATCCTGGCCAGCATTGCGCTGTTTATTTTCTCGGTAACGGTTGGCCCGAATGACGCAAACGTGGTTCAGGGGCTGGTCTACGTGATTCACCTGTACTCTTGGTTCTGCATAGCCTTAGCCGTGGTCTGTTTTGTCTGTATCTGGTTTGAAGCCAACGCTCCACATGAGACAGAAGAAAAGCAGGCTAAAACCACCAATAAAAACGTGATTAAGGATCTGGGTTTTATCCTGCGCCAGCCCGAGGTGTGGCTGATCGCAATTATCATCTCTTCCGGTTACCACTTATTCTGGTCTACCTACAGCTTTTCAGGCTATCTGCAGGCCGGCGGTTGGGGGTTTACCGCCGTGATGGCAGGGACGATCACCACGATCAAGCTATGGCTGCGGCCAGTCGGGGGGGTAGTCGGTGGTTTCCTGGGCGACAAGTTAGGGAATATCAAGGTATTAACCTACGCGTTAATGCTAAGTGCGCTTGGCCTGGTCGGCCTGATCGCTATCCCGGCTACTCATTTGCCTTCCGGTGTGGTGGTTGGATTCTGTGTTTTCTTTATCCTCTTTGTTGGTCTGCTGACTTATGCAGTACGCGGCCTATACTGGGCGATTATTGAGAACCTGAAGGTGCCGGAGACCAAGCTGGGCCTGGCAATCGGGGTGATTTCTGCGGTGGGCTATTGCCCGGATATCTTTATCCCACTGATTAATGGCTATATTATGGATTATGCTCCCGATCAGAAAACTGGTTATCAACTTTATTTTGGCTATACCGTTGTGATGGCATGTTTTGGCATCGTTGCCTGTTATGTGCTTAAGCATCGCGTCACAAGCCAACCCCTCCCGGTAGTAAAACCCGTTACGGTTGAATAATCCTGAAACAATACCGGATACCCGCAGTGAGAACTGTGGGTGCCCGGCACGTGAAAAGGATAAAAAAAAGCCCATCGAAGGTGACGGGCAAAGACTACACACAGCAATTTATATACATGGGATGTTGGATTTGATGCGTGGCGGAGAAGCCAAGGTTTTACACCAAATAGAGTAATAACACTAAGCACTTAGGCTGTAGGCGTCATTAAGATTCATCCTAATAAAAGCCGGGGCATAAAAACGGCTGGCAATATCTCCGTGTGCAACGCTTTTGTGCCAAGGCATAAAGGCAGGGGGAGTAAACAGCAATGGGGGGATTGATGGCCTGCCCGTGGTCGGGCAGGCCGGGGGGATTACAGTTGTTCTAAATCTTTGACCACTTCTTTTATATCGCTATTGGGTTGCGGTGCTTCATTAACCCAGGCACTGACTAAACGGTAGGAAACCGCCAGCACCACCGGGCCGATAAACAGCCCAATCATGCCAAATGCCAGCAGGCCGCCGATGACACCGGATAAGATCAGAATCAAGGGCAGATCGGCTCCCATGCGGATCAGCGCCGGGCGCAGGAAGTTGTCCAAGGTGCCCACCACGCAGCTCCAGATCAGCAACACGGTGCCCCAGGTGGTGTCGCCGGTCCAGTACAGCCAGATAATCGCCGGGATCAGGATCAGCAATGGCCCTAGCTGCGCTACGCAGAACACAAACATCAGTACCGTCAACAGCGTAGCGGCAGGGATACCGGCAACCGCCAGACCAATCCCCCCCAGCACCGACTGCACCAGAGCGGTGACCACCACGCCCAGGGCTACGGCGCGGATCGCCTGCCCGGCCAGCAGCACAGCGGCATCGCCCCGTTCGGCCCCCAAGCGCACGGCAAAATGCCGGATAGCCAACCCAACCTGCTCCCCACGGGCATACAACAGTGCGCTGAACAACACCATCAGCATACAGTGCATCAGGAAGCGGCCAATATGCGCGGCCTGCGTGACAAACCAGGTTGCCGTCTGGCCGAAGTAGGGCTGCACTTTGGCGATCAGCGCAGCTCCACCGGTGCTCACCAGCAGGTGGTAGCTGTTATACACCCGGTCGCCGATCAGCGGGATGGCGCGTAACCACTCCAGATCGGGAATGCTGATCTTACCCGGTGAATTCACCCAGGAGACGATGGGGGCGCTGTTATCGACAACGCTGCTGACCAGCAGCGAAATAGGCAGCACAAACAGCAGGATCAGCAGAATGGTCATGATCAGGACGGCCAGCGAGCGGCGGCCCCACAGCAGGCGCTGTACTTTAATCAATACCGGCCAGGTTGCGATCACCACCATGCCTGCCCAGGCAAAGCCAAGAATAAACGGTTGAACCACCCAAAAACTGGCGACGATCATAATGGCAATAAACAACACGCCAAAAATAATCGTGGGTAAGTCATAGTGGCGTTGCGGTTGTGTCATGAATGCGTTTTCATCCTATTCAGTGAAATCTTCTATCCCTTGTTATCATGGAGCATTTCGAGCAACTTTCACAGCCAAGCGCACGTTTTGCCGCCGGCGCTTCTGTTGCCGTGAGTTTGTGATAATGTGAGTGCCTCCACGAAACGAAGTATGCTAGTTTTTACCGACGATAAAAGATAGGGGTGGGTCTGCATCTAGGCCCGGTTAGGTAGTTAAAAATTAGACAAACAGGGTCAAAAAAGCGAATGATCCCACAGATTTCTCAGGCACCCGGTCTCGTTCAACGGGTGCTCGATTTTTTGGAAGCGTTAAAACAGAACGGATTCAGCGGCGATACTGCCACCAGCTATGCCGATCGCCTGACCATGGCGACAGACAACAGCATTTATCAGCTCCTGCCCGATGCGGTGGTGTTCCCCCGTTCAACCAGCGATGTGGCGTTGCTGACCCGCTTGGCGGCAGAAGAGCGCTTCAAGGCGCTGACCTTTACCCCGCGGGGTGGCGGCACCGGCACTAACGGCCAAGCGCTGAATAGCGGCATTGTGGTTGACATGTCGCGCTATATGAACCGCATTTTGGATATCAATGTCGAACAGGGCTGGGTACGGGTTGAAGCCGGGGTGATTAAAGACCAGCTTAACCAGTATCTGCGGCCGTTCGGCTATTTCTTCTCGCCAGAGCTTTCCACCAGCAACCGCGCCACGCTTGGCGGGATGATCAATACCGACGCCTCCGGCCAGGGTTCACTGGTGTATGGCAAAACCTCGGATCACGTGCTCGGGCTGCGGGCGGTGTTGCTGGGGGGAGAGATGATCGATACTCGCGCCATGCCGACGCCGCTGGCGGAAACGATTGCCCAGGAAGATACGCCGGAAGGGCGTATTTATGCCACGGTGCTCAACCGTTGCCGAGAACAGCGCGCGCTGATCCTGGAAAAATTCCCTAAGCTTAACCGCTTCCTCACCGGTTACGATTTGCGCCATGTGCTGAGCGACGATCTGCAAACCTTCGATCTGACGCGCATCCTTACCGGGGCCGAAGGCACGCTGGCGTTTATCACCGAAGCGCGGCTGGATATTACGCCGCTGCCGAAAGTGCGACGCCTGGTTAACATCAAATATGACTCTTTCGACTCTGCGCTGCGCAATGCGCCGGTGATGGTGGAGGCCAAAGCGCTGTCGGTAGAAACCATCGATTCCAAGGTGCTCAATCTGGCGCGTGAGGATATCGTCTGGCATTCGGTCAGCGAGTTGATCACCAACGTGCCGGATAAAGAGATGCTCGGGCTGAACATCGTTGAGTTTGCCGGTGACGATCAAGTGCTGATCGACGGCCAGATGGCGGCGCTGTGTGAACGCTTGGATGATTTGATCGCCAGGCAACAGTCTGGGGTGATTGGCTACCAGATCTGCAGCGACCTCACCGGCATTGAGCGTATCTATACTATGCGCAAAAAGGCCGTCGGGCTGCTGGGCAATGCCAAAGGGCAGGCCAAGCCGATTCCGTTTGCCGAAGATACCTGTGTGCCGCCGCAGCATCTGGCCGATTACATTACCGAATTCCGCCAGTTGCTCGACAGCCACAACCTGAGCTACGGCATGTTCGGCCACGTCGATGCTGGGGTGCTGCATGTGCGCCCGGCGTTGGATATGTGCGATCCGCAGCAAGAAGTGCTGATGAAGGAAATCTCCGATCGGGTGGTGGCCCTCACCGCCAAATACGGCGGGTTGCTGTGGGGCGAGCACGGTAAAGGCTTCCGTGCGGAGTACAGCCCGGCCTTCTTTGGTGACGTGCTGTATGAGGAGTTGCGCCGCATCAAGACCGCGTTTGATCCGCTGAACCGTCTCAACCCAGGCAAAATCTGCCCGCCAATCGGCGTGGATGAGCCGATGATGAAGGTGGATGCCGCCAAACGCGGCACGTTGGATCGCCGCATTCCGCTTGATGTTCGCACCTCGTTCCGCGGTGCGCTGGAGTGTAACGGCAACGGCCTGTGCTTCAACTTTGATACGCGCAGCCCGATGTGCCCGTCGATGAAGATCACCGGTAACCGTATCCACTCGCCAAAAGGCCGTGCGGCGCTGGTGCGTGAGTGGCTGCGGTTGCTGGCCGAGCAGGGTGTCGATCCGGTAGCGTTGGAGCAGCAACTGCCGCAGCAGCGCCTGAGCTTGCGTAGCCTGATCGAGAAAACCCGCAATAGCTGGCGTGCGGGTAAAGGCGAGTATGACTTCTCGCACGAAGTGAAAGAGGCCATGTCCGGTTGCCTGGCCTGTAAAGCCTGTTCGACCCAGTGCCCGATCAAGATCGATGTACCGGGGTTCCGTTCGCGTTTCCTGCAGCTTTATCACACCCGTTACCTGCGCCCGGTGCGCGATTACATGGTCGCCGGTGTCGAAAGCTACACGCCACTGATGGCCAAAGCGCCGAAGGTGTTCAACTTCTTCTTTAAACAGCCGTGGGTGCGCAACCTGAGCCGCAGCACGATCGGCATGGTGGACTTACCGCTGCTTTCCAGCCCGACCTTGCGTCAGCAGCTTTCCGGCCACCGTGCTTTTACCATGACGCTGGAACAGCTTGAGGCCTTGAGCGAGGCACAGCGTGAACAGCATGTGCTGATCGTCCAGGATCCCTTTACCAGCTACTACGACGCGCAGGTGGTGGCAGACTTTGTGCGGCTGGTGGAAAAGCTGGGCTACCAACCGGTATTGCTGCCATTCTCGCCCAACGGTAAGGCACAGCATATCAAAGGGTTCCTGGCTCGCTTTGCCAAGACGGCGCGTAAAACGGCCGATTTCCTCAACCGGGTAGCGAAGCTCGGTATGCCGATGGTGGGGGTCGATCCGGCCTTGGTATTATGCTATCGCGATGAATACCAAGAAATACTCGGCGCTGCCCGCGGCAGTTTCCAGGTGCAGTTGGTGCACGAGTGGTTGCAGCAGTTGTTGGCCGATCGCCCGGAACAAGCGGCAACGGGGGAGGCCTGGTATCTGTTTGGCCACTGTACCGAAACCACGGCGCTGCCAGCCAGCACCCAGCAGTGGGCTGCGATATTTGGCCGTTTTGGTGCAAAACTGGAGAACGTCAGCGTCGGCTGTTGCGGCATGGCGGGAACCTACGGCCATGAGGCCAAGAATCTGCAGAATTCCTTGGGGATTTATGAACTATCTTGGCACCAGGCGCTGCAACGTTTGCCACGGCAACGTTGCTTGGCGACCGGTTATTCCTGCCGCAGCCAGGTGAAACGCATCGAAGGCAATGGCGTGCGGCATCCGTTACAGGCTCTTCTGGAGATAATGGCGTGAAATTGTGGAAACGTGAAGCAACGCTGGAACAGCTCAACCGCACCGGTGAAGGGTGCATGGTCGGGCATGTGGGGATCCTGTTTACCCGCCTTGAGGATGATTACCTGGAGGCGGTGATGCCGGTTGATCATCGCACTACGCAGCCGTTCGGCCTGCTGCACGGTGGGGCTTCGGTGGTGCTGGCGGAGTCGATGGGATCCATGGCCGGTTACCTCTGTACCGAAGGGGAGCAAAAGGTGGTTGGGTTGGAAATCAACGCCAACCATATTCGGGCGGTGTTTGCCGGGCAGGTGCGCGGTGTTTGCCGTGCATTGCATGCGGGCCGCCGTAATCAGGTCTGGCAGATCGAAATTTTCGACGAGCGCGATCGTCTGTGCTGCACCTCTCGCCTCACAACGGCAGTTATTGATTAATCCTCGTGCCCGCAGAGCCGATCTGCGGGCAATTCAGCCCACGCTTTTCTTCCTCCTGTTGCCCATTTGCTCACCGGCGGCTCAAAAAATTCAGTAACGACTAAACTTAAAACAGAAAAGCGCATTTTTGCGACAGATAAAATGCATAAATAGGTATTTTATATCTATGTTCAATTGGCGGTGGTGAAACACAACGGTGAGGCAAATTTATGCAAACGGAAAATGTCGGTACCTTCTCTTTGGCAGATCAGGTCTGGCAGGGGATTTCGCTCAGCGACAGCGCAGTGAAGCAGATTAGCAAATTAATGCAGCAGGACGCACAGGTGTTGGGGTTGCGGCTTGGGGTGAAACAGTCTGGTTGTGCCGGTTTTGCTTATGTGCTGGATCTGACCCGTGAGCCCGCCGCGGACGATCTGCGCTTTGAACGTGATGGCGCGGTGCTGTATGTGCCACTGAAAGCCATGCCGTTTATTGATGGAACCACGGTGGATTTTGTCCGTGATGGGCTGAATCAGATCTTCAAATTCAATAACCCTAAAGCTCAGAACGCCTGCGGGTGTGGTGAGAGCTTTGGCGTTTGAGCGATGTAACCAACATGACGCGAAGCAAGGTAGACGTTACTCATGATGTACAGGCTTGGGTCAGCGACGGGCGTTACAAGGAAGGTTTTTTCACCCAGTTGGCCACCGATGAGTTAGCTAAGGGCATCAATGAAGAGGTGGTGCGCGCTATTTCTGCCAAGCGCAATGAGCCCGAGTGGATGCTGGCGTTCCGCCTGGAGGCTTACCGTGCCTGGCTGCAAATGGACGAGCCGCATTGGCTGAAAGCCCACTATGATGCCTTGAACTATCAGGATTACAGCTATTATTCGGCCCCTTCCTGCGGCCATTGTGATGATACCTGCGATTCTCAGCCGGGGGCAGAACAGCAACCCGGTGCGGTGGTGGAAAACAGTTATCTGACCAGCGAAGTGGAACTGGCGTTCAATCAGCTGGGCGTGCCGGTGCGCGAAGGCAGCGAGGTGGCGGTGGACGCGATCTTTGACTCGGTTTCCGTGGCCACGACCTATCGAGCCAAGCTGGCGGAAAGCGGCGTGATTTTCTGCTCGCTCGGTGAGGCGATTCAACAACATCCAGATCTGGTGCGCAAATACCTTGGCCGCGTGGTGCCGCATAATGACAACTTTTTTGCCGCGCTTAACGCTGCGGTGGCTTCCGACGGCACCTTTGTCTATGTGCCGAAAGGCGTTCGCTGCCCGATGGAACTCTCCACGTATTTTCGCATCAACGCGGCCAAAACCGGCCAATTCGAACGCACTATCCTGATCGCCGATGAAGGCAGTTACGTCAGCTACATTGAGGGGTGCTCAGCGCCGGTGCGCGACAGCTATCAACTGCACGCGGCGGTGGTGGAGGTGATCCTGCATAAAGACGCCGAGGTGAAATACTCCACGGTGCAGAACTGGTTTGCCGGTGGCGAAAGCCAGGGCGGCATTCTGAACTTTGTCACCAAGCGTGCATTGTGTGAAGGGGCGGGTTCCAAAATGTCGTGGACGCAGTCGGAAACCGGCTCGGCGATCACCTGGAAATACCCCAGCGTGATCCTGCAAGGTGACAACTCCATCGGTGAATTTTTCTCTGTGGCGCTGACCAACGGCCGTCAGCAGGCGGATACCGGCACCAAGATGATCCATATCGGCAAAAATACCAAGTCCACCATTATTGCCAAAGGGATCTCCGCCGGGCACAGCCAGAATACCTATCGCGGGCTGGTGAAGATTCTGCCTGGGGCAGAAAACGCGCGCAATTTTACCCAGTGCGACTCCATGCTGATCGGGCCGGATAGTGGCGCGCATACCTTCCCGTATGTGGAAGTGCGCAATAACAGCGCCCAGTTGGAGCATGAAGCGACCACCTCGAAGATTGGTGACGACCAGCTATTTTATTGTCTGCAACGAGGCATCAGTGAAGATGATGCTATCTCGATGATCGTCAATGGATTCTGCAAGGACGTGTTCTCCGAGCTGCCGCTGGAGTTTGCCGTTGAGGCGCAAAAACTGCTGGCGATCAGCCTGGAACATAGCGTCGGCTAAGCACACCAATGAGGATACAGCATGTTAAGCATCAAGAATTTGCACGTTAGCGCAGAAGGCAATGAGATCCTCAAGGGGCTGAACCTGGAAATTAAACCGGGTGAGGTTCACGCCATCATGGGCCCGAACGGCTCGGGCAAAAGTACGCTGGCCGCCACGCTCGCCGGGCGTGAAGAGTATCAGGTAAGCGCTGGTGAAGTGGCCTTTAAAGGTAAAGATCTGCTGGCGCTGGCGCCTGAAGAACGCGCCGGAGAAGGGATTTTTCTGGCGTTTCAGTATCCGGTTGAGATCCCCGGCGTCAGTAATCATTTCTTCCTGCAAACCTCGGTTAATGCGGTGCGCAAATACCGTGGGCAAGAGGCGCTCGATCGCTTCGACTTCGCCGACTTTATTGAACAGAAAATCGCCTTGCTGAGTATGCCCGCCGATCTGCTGACCCGCTCGGTAAACGTCGGCTTTTCCGGCGGCGAGAAGAAACGTAACGATATCCTGCAAATGGCGGCGCTGGAGCCGGATTTGTGCATCCTGGATGAAACCGATTCCGGGCTGGATATTGATGCGTTAAAGATTGTCGCCAACGGCGTTAACTCGCTGCGCGACGGCCAGCGCGCTTTTATCATCGTCACCCACTACCAGCGTATTCTGGATTATATCCAGCCGGACTATGTGCATGTTCTTTCTCAAGGGCGCATCGTTAAATCGGGTGATTTCTCGTTGGTGAAACAGCTGGAGGAGCAGGGCTATGGCTGGCTTTCCGAGTAACAATGATTCCCCGGTGCTGCAGCAGATGCGCCACCTGTTCGTTGCCCGTGGTGGCGAGTTCTCTCCTCACGCGCAGGCCCATTGGCAGCAGGCTCTGTGCCTTGGCTGGCCGACTCGCAAGCAGGAAAACTGGAAATATACCCCGCTGGACGCTTTGCTGGATCAACAGTTTGTGGAACCTCTGGGGAAAACCTTTAGTTCTGCCCAGCGCGATGCCCTGGCGCTGAAGATTGATGCCTATCGCCTGGTATTTATCGATGGGCGTTTCTGCCCGCAGTTGAGCGACAAGGATTTGGGGGATTACCAGTTGGAGAAGGCACCCCACAGGTTGCCGGAGCCGATTCAGCCGGAGATTTTTTTGCATCTGACCGAAAGCCTGGCGCAGGAAACCCGCGTGATCCGCCTGCCTGCCGGGAAAGTGCCCGGCAAACCGCTCTATTTGCTGCATATCAGCGCTGGGCGTGATGATGAAGGAGAAGCGAATACCCTGTATCACCGGCACCACCTGGATATCGCATCGGGCGCGCAGGCGGAAGTGATCGAGCACTATGTCAGCCTCGGTCCAGCGGCTCATTTTACCGGCACACGCCTGACCGCGACGATTGGCGACAACGCGGTGTTACAGCATTGCAAACTGGCGTTTGAAAACCAGGCCAGTTTTCACTTTGCGCATAACGATCTGCAGGTTGGCCGCGATGCGCGGGTAAAAAGTGACAGCTTCCTGCTTGGCGCGGGGCTGACTCGTCATAACACCAGCGCACAGTTGAATGGTGAAGGGGCTAATCTGGTGATCAACAGCCTGGTGCTGCCGGTGGGGAAAGAGGTGTGTGATACCCGAACCTATCTGGAACACAACCGCGGCTATGGCGAAAGCCGCCAGTTGCATAAAACGGTGGTGAGCGATCGCGCCAAGGCGGTGTTCAACGGCATGATCAAAGTGGCACCACACGCGATAAAAACCGATGGCCAGATGACCAACCATAACCTGTTGTTAGGGAAAGTGGCAGAGGTGGACACCAAACCGCAGTTGGAGATCTATGCGGATGACGTCAAGTGCAGCCATGGTGCTACCGTGGGGCGCATTGATGGCGAACAACTGTTCTACCTGCAATCGCGCGGGATTGATCAACAGGCGGCACAGCGGATGATCATTTTTGCCTTCGCCGCTGAACTGACTGAAGGGATTGTCAACCCGATCGTGCGTGCCCAGGTGTTGGCACGCATTGCTGAACGCCTGCCAAAGGAGGGCGCATGAGTTACCCCTTGGAGCGGGTGCGCAGCGATTTCCCTTTGCTGGCACGCGAAGTGAACGGGCAACCGCTGGCCTATCTGGACAGCGCCGCCAGCGCGCAGAAACCGCAGACGGTGATTGACCGCGAACTGGATTTTTATCGCCACGGCTACGCCGCCGTGCACCGTGGCATACATACCTTGAGTGCGGAAGCGACGCAGCAGATGGAAGCGGTGCGCGCGCAGGTGGCTAGCTTTATCAATGCGGCATCGGCAGAAGAGATCCTGTTTGTGAAGGGCACCACCGAAGGCATCAACCTGGTGGCTAACAGCTTTGGCCGCCATTTACTGGCGGCGGGCGACAGTATCATCATCACCGAAATGGAGCATCATGCCAACATTGTGCCTTGGCAGATGCTGGCACAGGAGCGCGGTATTGAGCTGCGCGTCTGGCCACTGCAGCCGGATGGCACCTTGGATCCGGCGCAGTTACCGCACCTGATCGACGCTTCTACCCGCCTGCTGGCGATCGCTCAAATTTCTAATGTGCTGGGCACCGTCAATCCGCTGAGTGACATCATTCCTGTGGCTAAAGCCGCTGGGTTGAAGGTATTGGTGGACGGTGCGCAGGCGGTGATGCACCAGCGGGTTGACGTCCGGGCGCTGGATTGTGATTTCTATACGTTCTCCGGCCATAAGCTCTACGGGCCTTCTGGCATCGGCATTTTATACGGCAAGCAAGCGTTGCTAGAACAGATGCCGCCGTGGGAAGGCGGTGGCGCGATGATCCAGCAGGTCAGTCTGACGGCAGGCACCACCTTTGCCGCACCACCGTGGCGTTTTGAAGCCGGGTCGCCCAACAGCGCGGGCATCATGGGACTGGGGGCCGCGATTGAATATGTGAACGATCTGGGGCTGGAGGCGATCCACGATTATGAACAATCGCTCATGCACTACGCGCTGGAGGCGCTGCAGCAGGTGCCAGCGCTAAAGATTTATGGCCCAGCGGCGCGGGCGGGCGTTATTGCTTTTAATTTGGGTGAACATCATGCCTATGACGTGGGCAGTTTTCTCGATCAGTACGGCATTGCCATTCGTACCGGGCACCACTGTGCGATGCCGCTGATGGCCTTCTATGGCGTGCCGAGCATGTGTCGTGCCTCTTTGGCGCTATACAATACGCAGGAAGAGGTGGATCGGTTGGTTGCCGGGTTGCAACGGATCCAGCGGTTACTTGGCTAACGCCTTTCATCACAAAGGGAGCCGTATGGCAAACTTACCGGACAAAGATAAACTGGTGCGTAATTTTTCCCGCTGCCTGAATTGGGAAGAGAAGTACCTGTACGTGATCGAATTGGGCAATCAATTGCCGCCGTTAGCAGAAACCGACCGGCAGACGGGTAATCTGATTGCTGGCTGCCAGAGCCAGGTATGGATTGTGCTGCGCGATGCGGGCGAAGGGCGGGTTGAGTTCCATGGCGACAGCGATGCCGCGATCGTCAAGGGGTTGCTGGCGGTGGTCTTTATTTTGTATCACCGGCTCACGGTACAACAGATTATCGATCTGGACGTGCTGCCATTCTTCGCTGAACTGGCGCTTAGCCAGCATTTGACGCCTTCCCGGTCTCAGGGGCTTGAGGCGATGATCCGCGCCATTCGCAGCCGCGCCGCGCAGTTAGCCTAATATCCAGGCTCATTGACCAGATATTAATGTCAATGAGCCTTTACAATCCTGATAAATCCTCCGTTTACCTCGGCTAAATCAGTGGTATTTCAGCAAGTTAGTCATTGACGTTTCGTTGACAATCTGACGTATTGATTATGTTATAACGTGTTGATTTTTAGACAACTTATTGCCTTTGCCCCCGTTCTTGCTAGTATTGTTCGAGCATTTATCCGATTTACCCACCGGCAAGCGCCAGATACTCTTGTGATTGAACTGTATACCTAAAGCTTTTGCTGCCTTGTGGCCGCAGATTCGAAGGTGTAATTAAGAATAGGGATGAGAATGAAACGTACGTTGACTCTACTAGGCATGTTTTTCGCCACCGCGCTGACAGGCATCCAGGCTGCCAGCGCGAACGAATATCCATTGCCGCCAGCAGGTAGCCGCCTGATTGGTGAAAATATTATTTATCAGGTGCCGAACGATGGGCGCTCGCTTGAGATGATTGCCGCTGAATACAAGATAGGCCTGCTGGGAATGTTGGAAGCTAACCCGGGTACCGATCCCTATCTGCCGACGCCGGGTTCAACGCTGACGATCCCAACCCAAATGCTGCTGCCGGATACGCCACGCGAAGGGATTGTGGTTAACCTGGCAGAGCTGCGTTTGTACTACTACCCGAAAGGGGAAGACAAGGTTATCGTCTATCCGATCGGCATTGGCCAGACCGGAATGAACACCCCGCTGCAGGTGACGTCGGTCAGCCAGAAGATCCCGAACCCAACCTGGACGCCAACGGCCAACATCCGTAAACGCTATGCGGCTAAAGGCGAAATACTTCCGGCGGTGATCCCGGCTGGGCCAGAGAATCCGATGGGGCTGTTTGCCTTGCGCCTGTCGATGGGGCATGGCCAATACCTGATCCACGGTACTAATGCCAACTTTGGCATCGGCATGCGCGTCAGTTCCGGCTGTATCCGCTTGCGTCCAGACGACATCGAAGCCTTGTTCAATATGATCCCCCAAGGCACGCGGGTGCAAATCATCAACGAGCCGGTGAAGGTTTCCGTCGAACCGGACGGTAAGCGCTATGTGGAAGTGCATCAGCCGTTGTCGAAGGTCGCTAGTGACGATCCGCAGACTATGCCAATCCCGCTTTCTAAAAACCAGAAAGCCTTTGCCAGCGATCAGCAGACTGACAAAGCGGTGTTCGACAGCGCCGTTGTACGGCGTTCTGGCATGCCGGTGCTGGTGAGTGTAGGTCAGGACCCTTCTGAGGTTCCTGCGACGCCTGAGGCACCTCAGAGCGCAAATAGCGACACTCCAGCAGGGGCGCCGATCAGCTCAGTAAATTAAATCGGGTTTAGGGTAGGGAATGGAGAGGTCTAGCATGCTGGGCCTCTTTTTTTGTCTGTAGAAAAGGCGGTAGCGATCAAAAGAGCAGATCCTGAATCGCAGGTAAAAAAAACGGCGCACAAAGTGCACCGTTTTTAATTACCAAAGCTAACTTACTTTTTGTAAGCGTGAGCTTGGTTGTCCAGACGCTGGTTAGCGCGCGCTGCGTCATCTTTAGCTGCTTGAACGTCAGAACGGATTGCGTTCACGTCGTTGCTCAGCTGATCAACTTTAGCGTTCAGAGTCTGAACGTCAGAAGACAGTTGATCGATTTTAGCATTGCTAGAGCAACCAGCCAGCATAGTAGAAGCCAGGATTACCGCGCCCAGTACCAGTTTAGTACGATTCATTATAACACCCTCTAGATTGAGTTAATCTCCATGTAGCGTTACAAGTATTACACAAACTTTTTTCGAAAGAGAATAATTTTTTTGTATTGAGGCCCTTTATTTTGATCGTTCGCTCAAACTTGCATCTGGTTTTACAAAATAGTTAAAAAAACGAGGGAAAACAGCCCCATTTCACGGGACTACTCTTAATTGAAATTAGCTAAATAATGAGCAGTTAGGGGTTGCGTTTTTTAGAAAACAGTTGGCGAAGGATAAAAAAACGCCGCAAAGCGGCGTTTGGGTCACAGCACTTTTGTCACGTTTATTAATTACAGCACGTGAACTGAAGCCGTATTGGTGGTTCCGCTCGGCACCAAGGCACCGGAAACCATCACTACCACGTCGCCTTTTTGTGCCAGCCCGCTGGCCAAGGCCGCTTCTTTACCGATGCGATAGAAATCATCGGTAGAGGCGATCTCTTTCACCATCTGGGTGACCACGCCTTTACTCAGGATTAACTGATGTGCGGTGGTTTCATTGGTGGTCAGCGCCAGAATGATGGCGTTAGGGAAGTATTTACGTACTGATTTGGCCGACTTACCGCCGCTGGTGGCTACCACGATCAATGGCGCATCCAGTTTTTCGGCCGTTTCGACAGCACCGCGGCACACCGCTTCGGTGATGCGCAGCTTGCGATTGTCGTTCTGGGTATCAATGCGGCTTGGCATCACGCGATCGGTACGTTCGCAGATGGTGGCCATGATGGTCACGGCTTCCAGCGGGTATTTACCCTTGGCGCTTTCGCCGGATAACATCACCGCATCGGTGCCATCCAGAATGGCGTTAGCCACGTCACCAGCTTCAGCGCGGGTAGGGCGTGGGTTTTTGATCATCGAATCCAGCATCTGGGTGGCGGTGATCACCACTTTACGTGCACGGTTACATTTTTCGATCATCATCTTCTGCGCGAAGATCACTTCTTCAACCGGGATCTCAACGCCCAAATCACCCCGTGCCACCATGATGCCGTCAGACGCTTCGAGGATTTCGTCGAAGTTATTCAGGCCTTCCTGGTTCTCAATTTTGGAGATGATCTGGATGTTCTCGCCGCCGTGTGCCTTCAGGTGCTCACGAATTTCCAGCACATCGGAACGCTTACGGATGAATGAAGCCGCAACGAAGTCCACACCCTGTTCGCACCCGAAGATCAGATCGTGTTTGTCTTTTTCTGCCAGTGCTGGCAGTTGGATGGAAACACCCGGCAGGTTAACGCCTTTGTTTTCGCCCAGATCGCCGTTGTTCAGCACTTTACAGATCACTTCTTTTTCAGTGACCGCGGTGACTTCCATGCCGATCAGGCCGTCATCCACCAGTACGGTGTTACCCACTTTCAGATCGGCAGTGAGGCCAGGGTAGGTGACTGCTACGCGTTCTTTGTTGCCGATGACGCTTTGGTCGGTGGTAAAGGTGAACGTTTGGCCAGCCACCAGAGCGGCGTCAGTACCGCCTTCCAATTTCATGGTGCGGATTTCCGGGCCTTTGGTATCCAGCAGGATGCCAGCGGTTTTACCGGTTTTTGCCATCACTGCGCGCAGATTCTTGATGCGGTTGCCGTGTTCTTCGTAATCACCGTGGGAAAAGTTAAGGCGCATTACGTTCATACCTGCGTTCAGCAGGCGGGTCAGCATTTCTTCCGATTCGGTTTTAGGACCGATGGTACAAACAATTTTTGTCTTTTTCATGACGATTTTTTCTACAAGTTGTGATGGATAATAAAACGAACGATACCGGCGGTTAAACCATCGGTAAGGGATTTGAAGCGTGCCTGGTAGTGTGAAACATAGTTAAGGATAGGTGACCACAGTAGAAATGAGGTGGAAAAATTCAGCCGCTGTCGTGACGCGGGTATGCTGCGCATATTGCTGGGGGGAAAAATTGTCGTTATTGCGTTTTCGCAGATCAAGGGCTGAAACCATTCAACTGAAAGACGTTGCGCATTATAAGGGCTCTATGGTGGGAAACAAAACAAAAAACCGATGTGGGCGGCAGGTTTAGTTAAAACAGGGGCAAATGTGGCGCAAATGAAAATTTACGGTAGCGGTTTGTTGCGCAAATAACCTGACTGTAAACAATTCCGGTGAGTGCCGCGGGAAAAGAGATGTTATTGATGAGGAGGTTGCGCCGTTTAAGCTGGCTGCGGAATTTCCAACAGGTTGCCTGCCGCCAGGCAAAAACAACCAAAGAGGGTGGCAGCAGGGATCAGCAAGATTTCGCCAGCCAAAACGGTATGAATATTATTGCCGATGGTGAATTCAAACTCGCCGGAAAGGATCTGGATCCGCTGCGGGTATGGCCGCTTCTGCAGTTGGCCAAAGGCACCCGCAGTGAATTTGACTTCCGTTGCTGGCGTTTGGTCACTCATACGCCCTTCACGGCGAGCAAGGCCATTGTCGAGGGGCTCGAATGCGGTTTCTGCTTTAAATGTCAACATATGGGAATGGCCTTGAATACGCGTTGGCGCAGATGATAGCCGATGCTCTATTGCGATGTCATTGCTTAGAGGTCACAGGGTGGGTGGAAATAGAGCAAACGAAAAGAATTGGTGCGTCCGAATGGACTCGAACCATCGACCCCCACCATGTCAAGGTGGTGCTCTAACCAACTGAGCTACGGACGCACTGAACGGCTGCAGGAATTTGGTGCGTCCGAATGGACTCGAACCATCGACCCCCACCATGTCAAGGTGGTGCTCTAACCAACTGAGCTACGGACGCATCTTTTTCCTGTCTGTCATGGCTGACAGCGGG